>DKKJ01000186.1 GCA_002455175.1 Opitutaceae bacterium UBA6669 | reverse complement strand
ACCCACTTCGATCTGGCCAACAACTATGGACCTCCGCCTGGTTCTGCGGAGGAAAATTTCGGTCGGCTGCTACGAGAGGATTTTCGCAGCCTTCGCGATGAACTCATTCTCTCGACCAAAGCTGGCTACTTAATGTGGCCTGGACCGTACGGAGATCGTGGGTCACGGAAGTACCTACTGGCTTCGCTTGATCAGAGCCTGAAGCGAATGGGCGTCGACTATGTGGACATTTTTTATTCCCACCGCCCAGATCCTGACACCCCTCTGGAAGAGACTATGGGTGCGCTGGCGCATGCCGTCCGCAGTGGCAAAGCACTTTATGCCGGAATCTCCAACTACCCGGCAGAGCGGACACGCCAAGCTGCGGACTGCCTGGCCGACATGGGGGTGCCCCTGCTCATCCACCAACCGTCCTATAGTATGTTGAATCGCTGGGTAGAGCCAGAGTTACTCCCGACGCTGTTGGACAAAGGAGTCGGATGTATTCCGTTCTCACCCCTCGCACAGGGCCTCCTGACCAACCGTTACTTGCAGGGCATTCCTGACGATTCTCGCGCGGGAAGACCCTCGGGATTTTTGAAGGCGGAAAAGATCACTCCACAGCTTTTGAGCGTTCTTCACTCACTTGACACCATCGCTCGCGAACGCGGGAGCACGCTGGCACAATTGGCCGTCCTCTGGATTCTTCGCAGACCCGAAATCACCACCGTTCTTGTAGGCGCGAGTAAAGTCAGTCAACTAGATGACCTCCATTCTGCTCTGGCTCAATCGCCTCTTTCGTCCTCGGAGCTGGAACGTATCGAAACTGCGCTCCATCCCTTGGGCACGTAACGGTCACAATATCCGGTAGTGCCGCCTCGCGTCGGCACAACGTGTTAAGTGAACCAATACCCCGTGGTGAACATCACGGTGGTGAAGGTGAGCAAGCAACACGAGAGGACCGTCAATGGCACTTCCAATGACGGTTTCCACGCGATCAGTTTTCCCAAAACAAAGTACAACGGGATGACGATGCTGAGGTAACGTGGCATAGCCTCCAGGAGGCTAGTCGAGGTGTAAAGCAGGAGGTAGGCACCGCACATTGCCAGGTAACTCGGGCGCAGCTTAAATCCAATTCCCAGCGAAGTCAGAATCACGCCAACGCCCAAGGCACTGTAAAACCACACCACGTAAAAAAGAGGAAGAGTCGTTGTATTCTGAAGGGTAAAGAGCTCCCAAAACGGAGACAGCACACGTCCCCAGTGGATTTCCGCCTTCCGATAAACCAAAGGATCGCCGAAGAGGATCGCCATGTAGAGCATGTAGGTCAGTGTCCCAGCCCCCGGCAGTCCGGCGCACGCCAAGGCGATCCAAGATCGAAATGAGCGTAGAGAAAAACGATGCCGTTCCTGCTGCCAGAACTCGATCACCAATGGAATAACGAGAAGCAACCCCACGCTGCGCGTCAACGCGGNNAACGCGGCAGCATAACCCGCCAGTCCGGCGAGCCACCACCGCCGCGTCCGCGCCCCATACAAGGCCGCGGCGGCAAAGCAGAGGAACGCTCCTTCAGAGTAAACGATGGAAAAAAAGAAGCTCACCGGACCGAAAAAGAGAAATCGTATGGCCCCGCTGGCCGTGCGGTCATCTGAGTCGATCCGGACCAGCCGCCAGAGCAGCAGGCCTCCGATCAAAAGGCACACGTTGGATGCGATCAACCCGCCGTATTTCAATGGCAGAAGTCCCAAACTGCAAAGATGCGTAAGGAGTGGATATACCGGTAGAAAGACGACAGGGCTTCGTTCGTCTGGAGTGTACGAGTAACCATTTCGCGCAATTTCCAAATACCAGGCTGCGTCCCAACGTAAAAATGCATCGATGACGCCTGTTGCTTGACGATTCCCTTCGGCCACCGGCATGCCATGAGCCGCTAAAAACGCGATGAGCACTATTAGTGCGCGGCTGCCAATGAAGGAGAGCACGGTGGCTCGTAGCCCCGGGCAGCCCGCAAGTCGGTTGAAAATGGTAGACACAAAAGATGAACCGACAGACCAGCCTCCCGTCAGGCGAGTGTAAATCTGTTTTCGCTATTAACTCTCTGCGAGTGCACTCCGGTACACATCAAGATACTGCGCGACAACACGCTCGGCGCTGAAGAGGGAAGCCGCTCGTTCGCGTGCAGCTAAGCCCAGGCGGGAGCGCTTGGCCGGATCTGCGATCAATTCCGAGACGGACTCAGCCAGACCCGCGGCATCTCCGAAAGGTCTCAACAAGCCGGTGACCTCATGATCAATCACCTCTGGAATTCCTCCCACGGCCGTGGAGACGCTAGAAACTGCAAACGTCATCGCCTCCAGAATACTCAAACAAAAGCTTTCGTACTCAGAAGTAATGAGGGCCAGGTCGGCCGACGCGATGTATTCCTCGACCGCCGTGACGTGCTCTCGCACCAAGACGCGATCCTCCAGACCCAACCGTTTTACCTCGGCGCGAAAGGGAGCAAAGTCGTCGCCCGCGATGATCAATAGTTTAAACGAATCAAAAGGCTGAATCCGGCTCGCGGTATCCAGGAGTAGATCAATTCGTTTCACGGGCCTGAGATTGGAAATGTGAATGACTAACGCCTGCCCATCGCTCAGCCCCAATTCCCCTCGCACGACAGCACGCGAGCGCAACGCGGCACGAGGCACAAAGAAGTTCGGGACGACATCGATGTNNCTGCTTCGACCAATCGAAAGGTTTCGTCACGCAAAAAGCGAGAGACGGTGGTGATCCGGTCGGAATGGATAAGGGTGTGACGCAACACCGGTCGGTAAGCCTCATCCCTTCCTAGAAGCATCGTATCCGTACCGTGAAGAGTGGTGACCACCCGGGGACGAAGTTCCGGGGGCAGAAACTCCCGGGCGAGAACTGCAGCGGTGGCATGTGGTACCGCATAGTGGGCGTGCAGAATGTCCAGACGATGTGCGCGTGTGACTTCAGCCAACTTGACTGCGAGTGGGAGGGTGTAGTCCGCGTGTGAAAAAATACCGTAGCCGTGAATACGTACCGGATGAAAATAGGTACGCTCAAACGGATCGGGAAGGCGTACCGGACGATCATAGCTCACGAAGTGCACCTCATGCCCCTGTTTTGCTAGTTCGATCCCAAGCGCTGTAGCGAGAATACCACTACCACCTATCGATGGGTAGCAAGATATCCCGATTTTCAGCGACTGGTTTAACATAGCGTGAAGCAAGTCGCGCACTCGCTAGAAGCGCCGGGCTCCGAGACCGAGAGACGTGAGATTCGAAATAACGATGGGGTCTGCTGGATAAAGAGCTTGAGCGTAGTGGACACCTGCGCGAAGGCCGAGAAGGCGAGCGCGTGTGAGTTGCAGTTCGACATAGTCACGGGTTTTGGCCTGGGTGACATGAGCATTCATCGCCCGTTTCCAGCGTTCGAGTACGCTCGGAGCGGAGACATCCACCCAGACGGCCGATACCTCTCTCGGCTCTCCCTCTGGTCCCACGGCATAATAAAACAGCTGATCGATCGAGTGCGGTGGGAGCGATTTCAGCTCAGCGACTCCGCCGTACCGAGCCAACCGAGCGGCATCACGAACTAAACTTCCGAGGACGGCGTGATCAGGGTGCTGATTCTCGACAAGAGTTGGCGCCAAAACCCACTGCGGCTGGACGCGTCGGATCACCGCAGCCAAGGAAAGGGCATGACTCACTGATCGCTCGAGATGAGCGTCTCCTCCAAGATCTACAAATTCAAGACTAGCCCCAAGTTGATCCGCACCCTCCTTGGCTTCGCGTCGGCGGTCTTCGGGTGTACCATGGGTAGCTGATTCCCCCTGCGAACAAACGACAAAGTTCAAGCGGCTGCCCCTTAGGCCTTCCAAAGCAAGGATCGCACCGCATCCGAACTCTAAGTCGTCCGGATGCGCACCAAAAGCGAGCAAACGCGGAGCGTCAGACGGGGTCTCCGGCAAAGGCTTCATCGGATCGTTCGATAGGGTCACGATTTATGTACATGATCTCCGGGGCGTCTTCACGTTTGAGGTAAGCTTGTTCTCCCGCGCCAGCGATGTAGTGAGTGCAGTGGAGCACGGACTGCATCCAACGCAATCGTGTATCGCGGGAAGGGGAAGTTTGCCTTTTGGNNAGGAGAGTCAGGTAGGAGGACCCCCCTTCGTGCAAAACCAGTTGTTGCTGCCGACATCGTGCGCGCACGATTTCACCTTCGAAGGGAACATCGACGAAAACATCATCCACATCGCAGGCAGCTTCACGGAAGCCAGGATCACTGGAACGCACCACTTCTACACCCTCAAGCAATCCTAGACCTCGCATCTGTTCCAAGCAAAAGTCGGCTACGGTGGCTCCACTGTTTTGTTTGAACGCATCCACTACGGGAGCGGAAACATAGGCCGGGAGCTGCCGCGCCATTTGCTCATGCCAGCCTCTGGGAATCCGTTTTAAGTAAAGAGGGGAGTGTTTACGCTGAAGTTTGTTTTCGAACGCGAAATTCAACCAGAGCAACTCTCCCGTTTTCCGATGGCGAAGCCCGGTTTGAGTTTCCCGTGGATCGTGATCGCTGTCGTGGTAGAAGAAGACGATCTCGCCGCCGATTTGGGATTGGAGCTTGCGGGCCGTGCGCACCTTGGCGACGAGGAAACGNNGACAACTCTACCTCCTAATTCTGCTTGGAGTCTTCGTGCTGTTAAAATTTTGGCGTAGAGAAAGCGTCGCGGGAAAATACCGCAGGGCTGTTGTCCAAATGCGATGACTGGTGTCCTGCTCATGCCACTCGCGGCGTTTGACCACCGGACGATTTTAGGAACGGTTGGAGAAGGAGGCTCATCAGTATGCAACCGGCGCAGCCAATGAGATTGTACCAGAGGTACCCAATCTGGAGGGTAAAGAAGCAAATGAGGACCGTCGCTTGAGCCACGAGAGCGCCAAAAAACGCCGCGTGTCCACCCACCCATCGGAAAAAGAAGGCCACAAGAAATAATCCGAGGATCACCCCATAAAACAAAGAACCGAGAATATTGACCGCTTCGATCAGGTTCTCGACGACGTTCGCAAAAAGCGCGAAACCGATCGCGATCAGGCCCCAGAGGCTAGTGGCTACTTTTGATGCGGTGATGAAACTTGCGTCATCTCGCGGCTTTTTGGCGAGATGACGGTAGAAGTCTACGATCGTCGTCGTTCCGAGCGCGCTCATTTCTGCAGAGAGTGAGGAAAGAGCCGCCGCAAAGATCACGGCGATGAGCAGACCGATCAACCCCTTGGGTAACTGTTCCATGATGAACGTGATGAAGACGTAGTCTGAATCCTTCACCTTAACTCCGGGGTCCTGGGCTACCAAGGCCGCTTTGGCCTCAGCGCGCACTGCCTGCGCAGCCGCGTGCGCCGTCACTACGGCTTCACGGGCAACAGACTCTTTGGCCTCATCCCCTTCTTCACGGGTCGCGAGCCATCCACGGAGCGCTTCTCGCTTTTGTTCCGTGCGTTCGGCATACTCGGCTTCGAATGCTTTTAGCCCCTCGCCTCCAGGTGCCTCAACGTGCTGCTTCCACGTGACACGNNGCTGGAGCAAACTGATAGAACACGAAAAGCATGACGCCCAGGAGCAGAATAAAAAACTGCATGGGAATCTTCATCACCGCATTGAACATCAGCCCGAGTCGACTCTCGCGAAGCGAGCTACCAGATAGATAGCGCTGCACTTGCGACTGATCCGTGCCAAAATAGGAGAGGGATAGAAAAATTCCACCGAAGATCCCAGACCAGAGTGTGTAGCGCTCGTTGACATCGAAGCTGAAATTCACCGCTTGGAGTTTGTCGAATCCTCCCGCTACCACGAACGCTTCGTGAATCGAGACGTCAGCTGGCAGCTTAACGAGTACGGCCACAAAAGCCGCCAGCATACCGACAAAAATCACCAGAATTTGGTATTTTTGGGTGATGTTCACGGCGTCGTTCCCACCGCCAACGGTATAGATGATAGCCAGCAATCCTGTGCCCAGGATCGTCATGTCCAATGGCCAGCCCAGTACGGTTGAAAGCACAATGGCCGGCGCGTAAATGGTGATCCCAGAAGCGAAGCCGCGTTGGAGAAGAAATAATCCGGCTCCCAGAAGTCGGGTTTTCCCGTCAAATCGTCTCCCTAAAAATTCGTAAGCGGTGTAGACGCCGCTCCGGCGATAGAGTGGCAGAAAAACGGCGGCGACAATGATCAGCGCGAACGGTAGTCCAAAATAGTTCTGAACAAATCCCATTCCACTTTCGAAACCTTGCCCCGGAGTGGAAAGGAAAGTGATGGCACTGGCCTGTGTGGCCATTACCGAAAGACCGATGGTAGCCCAGCCGACTTCTCCTCTTCCTGCTAGGTAACCGTGGAGGGTGTTTTTCCCCCGACTGCGCCACAACCCGTAGGCAGCGATCCCTACCATCGTGAGGATCAAAACGAGATAGTCGATGGTACTCATCGAGCAATCCGGGGAAACAGTGCGAGCAGTGCGACTGTAACCACAAAAACCACTACCACCGTGAAATAGACCGAGCGCCACGTCGAAAATCCTGGCAAACCAGGAGCCTCATCACGACTGGCGGCTGAAACGGGTGGAATGGGGGGGCGATCCTTGGAACTCATTTGCCGAGAGAAAGAAGATTGGCGAAAAGACGATACGCTCCAGGAACCCCAGCAGGTAATTCCCGAAAGAAAGAAAGGCCGGTGTACACAAAGTAGCCCTGCCCATGGCGGGCGACCAGCAACGAGCCCCGCTTTGGCGCCTCCCCTTCGTCAGCGCATTCCAGAAGCGGGACGAACGAATCAGCCCATGTGTTGGGGAAATAAAGACCTCGCTCTTGCACCCATCCGTCAAAATCGGCCCTGGTGATCCGATTGGGAGTGGTCAACGCAGGATGATCCGGGGCGAGGAGCTTCACCGGAGCAGTTTCGTCAACCACGCGGTCTCGAGAAAGTGTGAGCGGAAAGGGTGCGAGGACCGTGGTTTGTAGATCCATCGTTGTATTGTACTGCACGACGACGGTCCCTCCACCTTCCACGTAGGCAAACAGAGCGGGTAGAAGTGGGCCGATATCTGGCCGGGTATTGAAAGCTCGTACCCCAAGGACCACCACGTCGAACGAACGCAAACGCTCAACCGTGAGGTCCATACTGGTCAGCGTGGTCACTCGATAACCCATTCGGGCAATCCCCTCCCCCACCAAATCGCCAGCACCGGGCAAATAGCCCACCGTCTCACCGCGCACCTTTAAATCGAGGCTGGCGATCTTTGCGTGAGCCTGCGGTTGGATTAACTGAGCCGGTATATGATCATAACGGATATCAGTCCGCGAGGTGGAGAAATACCGGCCTTTTACTTCCGCCGACGCAGCTAAGATGGCCTGTGTGGACGAAGCCGGAGCCGTGACTGAAAAGGTAAAGCGCTCGCGTGCGCCCGCCTCTTTCAGGTTGAAATTATGACGGACGGGATTCGCCGTCCAACCCCGCGGGGCAGAGAGACTCACCGTCGCTTCAGTGCTTTCTCGAGATCCGGTCACGGTAACTGTCACGTTTCTGGTTTCTCCAGGTCGGAACAGTTCGAGGTCTTGTCCGAAACCCAACGTAACCGGCGGAATCACTTGAACAGGCCGCCGGATTTCGCCTCGAATGGGGTCGTCAATGACCTGCACGGCTCGATCTGCAACGATCAAAGTCTGTCCGTCAATATCTAGAGTATGCTCCACGGGAAAAACCGGGGGATTCTCAGGTCGACCAATCAGATCCGAGTCCTCGACTCGGAACATCCCCTCCGTCCCCGGTTTCTGTAACCAGTAGGGAGTACTTGGTTGGGCATCCGTAGGAATTTTCGCTGTAACGGAAAACTCACTACTTTGATTTATAGCGAGTGCAGCATTGATCGCTACCTCGGATCCCGTGGAAAGAAGACGGGACGATACCCAGCGGACTTGCGTCTCTGGGGAGGCTCTTCGCACGAGGGCGCGTAACGTAAGCGGAAGGCTCCCCCCGGCGACGACTTCAGCGGCGGGCACGGATGTCTCCGCATGAAACCCAAGGCAGGCCAGGAGAATCCGATCCAGGTGATCACACTTTTCTTGCCACCGTGTCTGGTCGCTTATCGAGGTCAGCTCATGAAGACGCGTCCGGAGCTCCAAAAGCGCGGGGACACTTTTCTCCGGAGCGCGGGGGTCAAATGCGCCCGCGACCTTGCGAGCCAGTTCACCTGGTTGAGGCGCTTCGGTAATCCGACGCCAACTTGTATCGATCCCGTCAAACAAATCACGCGTTGCTGGCTCACCGGCGAGGATTTGAAAATAGTCGAGTGCTGTTCCCCGACCCGCGAGTGTTCCGAAGCCCTGGCTTTTGTGCTGGGTCCGGCTCCGTGCAGCGATTTCGCCGAACGATTCGCCCAAGAGCGGATTGTACCGCCCGGTATCGAGTGAGAGCGTGGGTGAACTCTGTCGGATCCCGCCTCCCCGCATGGCTGCCGGGAAAGAATTCCAGGCGATTCGGGTAACTTGCCAAGGTTGGAGGCGATCTTTCTGGATTTGTTCTGGAAAAGTGGTTGGGTCCGCCGCCAAACGAAACGCCTCAAGTGCAAGGATGGCTGAAGCGGTGTGGTGACCATGAGTCACACCCGGCTCCAAAGAGAATCGCGTGACAATCACATCCGGCCGAAAAGCACGAATGACCCGAACGACGTCGGCTAACACCGCATTGCGGTCCCAGATGCGAAACGTTTCGTCAGGATGCTTCGAAAATCCGAAATCGTTAGCTCGAGAGAAAAACTGTATCGCGCCATCAATCCGTCTCGCTGCCAGTAGCTCCTGCGTTCGGATAACCCCGAGATTGTCACGTAACTCGGACCCAATTAGATTTTGTCCGCCGTCGCCCCGAGTGAGGGAAAGGTAGCCGGTGCGATACCCACGGCCTTTTGCAAAATAAGAGAGAAGGCGGGTGTTCTCGTCGTCAGGATGAGCCGCAATATAGAGAATCCTCCCGAATTGCTGAAAGGAATCCAATTCCTGGAGGATCGCCGCAGCGTGAAGAGGGTCCGGACTCACAGTGACCGGTGCGCTCTGAACATGAGTAAGCCCAACGGCGAAAATCGAAACCGCAAGAAAACGCCGAATGGGAAGGCAAAAGAAACGCAGCGCATCCATTAGCGGGAGTCGGCGTTCCATTCACCGTGGTGGTTCACGGAAGAAGGGACGAACGGCAGTGACATGTGTAAAGAAAGGGTAAGCCCCGAAGGGACTAAACTGCTTCAACTTCTCTATGCAAACTGCAGAACGCAAGAAGACGAGGGTGGATTCTCGATCGTTACATGAAATTTTCGCGCGCAGCTGCCGAGTCACTGATCAATCGAAGGCTCCAGGACGAGCGATGCCCGTCATCATATCGGCGGTGGGAGGGAAGTCACCCGCCAAGGCGTGGCCGAGAGACTCCGCGGTTACCGGGGTCGCCGTCGCTCCATTCAGCCAACGGCTTTCGATTAAAATAACCTTGGGCTTATCCGGCAAACCTCGTTCGTGACGCATCAGTTGACCGGCGAGCAAATCCAAGGCGGCAGCGCCGATTGCCTCAGCATCCTGGTAAATTCCCGCGACGCTCCCATCGGGAACCGGGACATCCAGATCAGCGTAGGCGATGTCACCAGGAATCTGATACCCAGAGCTTTTCATCCAGGAGACAATCCGCGGATCGGTCCCGATCACGGCGTCGAGACGGTGTCGCTTCACCCAAGCCAAAAAAGTTGTTTCATCGAGATCTGCTGGGCGATGAATGAAAGTCGAATCCGCCCTCCCGTCGTCGTACATCTGCAAGAGATAGCCTGCGGCCCACAGTCCATTGACCCTGCGGTCGTAAAGGCGGCTGAGGGCGAGGCCGATTCTTCTTCTCCCCGCTGCTGCCAATGCCGTCACTGCAGTTCGGGCCGAAGCTACATGATTGTCGCTCGATCGGTGCAGTCGGGGAGCTGTAAGGGAGTAGGCGATCGCTACGGCCGAGAACTGGCTCCAATCCAGCGCCAGTGACGTGGGGGTGGGTAAGGGAGCAACCACTANNAGCGAGCGGCGTGCCCATCTGCATCACCCAGCCAAAAATGATCGAGGCGGTATCCAGCCGCAGCAGCCCGAGCGGCGGCTCCCTCATAACTCCTTCGAAAAAAGGGGACCTTTTTCCAACCGTCACGCTTGGGATGAGCAGTAATCCAAGCGAGGGTGACGCGATCGGCCACGGGCTGACCGGCGCGAATCGCACTCATGGCATCCGCGAGCAGCGGATTGGGCTTCCATCCAAGATCGAGAGCCAACCGCTGGATACGCGACCGAGTCGCAGAAGGGATACGCGGATGGTTCCGCAGTGCCATCGAAACAGCTGCGACCGATACCCCCGCCTTGAGAGCGATGGAACGGAGCGAAGGGCCTGATGAGTGGCGTCTCATTGCGTCGAGCGATGGAAACGCATAACGTTAAGCATCGTTTCACCGCGGGCGTCGAGCGCCTTTCTGACAAAACTCTAAAGCGGAAAAGGCGTGGGAATCACGGCGTTCTCGGTAGCGCCGAAANNGCCGTCCATCTCCGGCATCTGCAGATCCATGAAGACTAGGTCATAATCCCTCGTTTCAAGAGCCGTCACGGCTTCCACACCATTGCCTGCCGTATCCGCCCGATAGCCGAGACGCTCGAGAAAGCGCAGCGCTACTTTTTGATTCACGGGATTGTCCTCGACGATGAGAAGATCGAGAGGGAATTCTTGGGAGAGCTTGGTCGTCTCACGAACGATGGTGGGTGCACCCGCTTTTACTGTGAGCGTGGGTGTTTTACCGAGATTAGCGAGGGCACGAAGGAAGGACTGCGTTTTGAGTGGCTTCGAAGCGGAAAGGACAAACGGCTGTTCACCGAAGGGGCCAGACGAGCGACCGGTGGGCAAAAGGAGAACGGTGGGCAGGCGGAGTGACCGTAGTTTCTCTTGAACGAGCCGACCCTCGGTGCTTTCCAGAAGTGTGGCATCAACAACCGCCGCTATCGGAGGATTCTCCTGTGAGAACGTCGCCAGCGCCTCGGAGGGAAGAACTGTTCCCAAAGGATAGGCCTCCTGTCCGCGAATCAATTTGCACAGGCGCTGAAGGGTCGTGGCGTTGTTTTCCAGACAAAGGACGGTGCGTCCCCGAATATTCTCCGCCTTAGGAAGGGCAGGGGCATCGGCCGGAGGATCGACTCGTTCCGTGGGAAGAATGAANNCCATTAACGTGGTCAGGCGATGACAGATAGCCAGCCCAAGACCAGTGCCGCCATATTTTCGCGTGGTAGATGAATCCACCTGGCTGAACGGTTTGAACAACCGATCCACACGTTCTTCTGGAATACCGATTCCCGTGTCATGAACTGAGAACTGCAGCCAAAGACGTCCCAGGTGTGAGGGGTGTTCGATCGAGTCCTGCGCGAGCTGTACCTCAACCGAAATGCTTCCATGCGGAGTGAACTTGACCGCATTATTGACCAAATTGACCAAAACCTGACGTAGGCGCGTGATGTCGCCCGCGATCCAATCAGGAACACCCTCGTGGAGAAAGTAGACCAGTTCCAATTTCTTGGAAGAAGCGGACATGGCAAATAGGTCCAGCGCCTCCTCGATGCAGTTTTGCAAGTCTATCGGCTGCTGCTCCAATTCCATCTTCCCCGACTCGATCTTAGAGAAATCCAGAATGTCGTTGATGATCGTGAGCAGGGCCTCCCCTGAACTGCGAATCGTCGAAACATAATCAGCCTGTTCCGGTGAAAGCGGCGTCTCGAGCAAGAGGCTTGTCNNTCATCGGAGTGCGAATCTCATGGGACATCGACGCAAGGAACTCGCTCTTGGCGCGCGAAGCATCATCTGCTTCCGCCTTGGCGCGACGCAACGCGGTTTCGGTGGCTACGCGTGAGGTGATATCAGCTTCGACTGCGATGAAGTTCTCGAGCACTCCTTGCTCGTTGCGCACGGGCTGGATTTCCAGGTGCATGTGGAATTTCCGTCCCGATTTCGAGTAATTGATGAGATCGGTGGAGATCCCCTCGCCACGTTCCATGGCCGAGCGCACCCTCCGAACGAGACGCGGATCGCTGTCTGGCCCACTCAGGAAAAATTGAGGGCCGCGTCCCACCACTTCTGGAAGGGTGTATTCCATGACGCGAAGAAAGGATTCGTTGACCCATTCAATCACCCCGTTGGGTGACGCTATGATCACAAGATTGTCGGTGCGCGCAGCGACCAGGGACAGTTTGCGCGCAGCGGCCTGGCTTTCCTTCAAAGCCTGCTCGGAAAGCTTTCGCGCCGTGATATCCTGGATGGTGCCAACAATGCGGGTGGGTAAACCGACTTCACCATTGGCAGTGAAACTCCGGGAGCGGGCGTAAACCCATCGCCAACTGCCGTCCGCCACGCGAATCCGGTATTCCGGATCGATGAGAGGACGTTCGCCCTTGAGCTGGAGATCCCAGCTTTCGCGGTANNGGGTGGACCAGGGAGGTCCACACTTCAAACGTTAGAGGCGTGCTAGTCGGGTCGTAACCGACAATAGCCCAAATCCCCGGGCTGTAGTAGACACGATTGGTCGGCAATTGCCACTCGAAGATTCCCAGCAAGGTGGAATCCAACGCCAAACGAAGGCGTTCGTCGGAAACCTTGAGCATCCCTTCCAGGCGGCGTCGCTCGTCATTTTCGGCTAACAAACGACGATTCGATTGCTCTGCCGCGCGTAGCCCAGTACTGGCTTTGCGGGCCAAGTGGACCGAGAGCCCCAGAAGAAAGGTGATTCCCATCCCGGACAGCAGAGCAATCTCCGGGAGGTAGCGTCGATTCGCATTGAGCAAGGACTCCGATGGAGAGAGCTCGATGCGGACTCGACGATCGTGAAGGTTAAACACCTTTCCGATCATTTCTTCACGTGCAGGCGAAACATCAGGGCTTACTGGATACACCCGCACACCATCGACTTCGACTTCGATGCGATAGGAGCTGCCGAGCTTCAGCTTCTGCTCAATAGCAGACAGAAACCTCCGGTAGGTGTATTCACCTGCCACATACCCCTCGACACGCCCTCCGTAGAGTACGGGGGCATAAAGCGTGAATCCAGGACCCACCCCAGGAAAGTCGACCGTTTCAGTAATCGCGGGAGAGAGGTATCTCCGGGCAAAATCAAGAGCTGCCAGACGCTTCGGATCACGAGAATGAAAAATGGCCAACGAGCCTTCATTGCCACGTTGCGGATACACCCGTTGAGAGGTGCGAGCGGCATCAAGAAAAACAATAGAGTGGCAACCGGGTGAATCGGCGAGCTGGATGGCCGAGTCGCTATCCTGAAGGGCGGCAGTGAGGTCATCGATCTCGCCCCACCGGCGACCGAGCCGAGCGAAGGCCGCGAGTTGGCGGTCAAGCTCCTGGCTGATGGCACTGGCGAAGGCGTTGAGTTGAATTTCCGTGTTGGCACGACCATATTCCACCTCACGAGTGCGCAGACCTGCTGATAGGATAATGGTCAGCGCGGTCGAAGCTACCATCACAGGGATCGGTAGCCAGGCCGGCGATCCTGGTCGGCTACGCGCTGCTTCACGCCACGCGAAGGCAAGAACGGCGACTCCCAGTACGAGCAGTGAGGTTGCGCTCAGCGGCGCTGTGAGTGAGAGAGTTCCCCAAGTATAAACCGTCGGTAGTTTGACAGCATGGCCTACTGAGATAGCGAAGCCCACAGCCACAGCAATTGAGCCGACCAATGCCAATAAGGGGGTTCGATATCGGTAGCGTCCTTTGAGAGCGAAGGTAGCGATGACCACTCCACCCACGGCAAAAAAGCCTGCCACCACGGGGGGAAGTTGGCCAAGCATTTCCAGAATCGAGAGCGTGCTTTCGTCCAGGGGCACGTTGGCAGCATCGATTCTCTGATCGTTGGTCATGCCCCAAATCCCAATTGCTCCCAACGTCGCAGGCGCCAACGAGGTCCAGGCGAGGCGTCGATACCCCAACTGGATACTCAAGAGCGGCAATCCGAAGAGAATCAGGCCAATGCCCGTGTTAAATTTGATCGCCTGAAGATCTCCACGCAGCTGAACAAGCGCCTCCGTGTCCAGAAAGTGTCCCGAAAGTACGGCAACTCCGGTCACGATCACAGCGAGCGCCAGCAAAAGAGAAGCACGGCGCAGCCAAGACATGCGGGGGAGGGTGGGGAGAGATGCCATCAGCCAGTGGTTTCGTTCAGGCCACGACCAGAGTGCAGACGTTTCAGACCATTCGCGAGAACGGAACGTCTTAAGACGGAGCTCGCTGTTAACGAAGTGGGGTACCCTTCTGGCCGCCCACGAAGAAGCGCATCCACGGCAAATGCCATAAATGTGCGTGGCAATAGCGAAGCCAGGCGCAGGGAACGGATGCGCATAGGGAAGTTATCGGCCGTCACCGACGATTCTTCAAATAAGCCTTTCGTCGCTACTTGGCTTTATTTGCGGGTACCGATGAGTTCTCCGTTTCACCCATCAGCGTGCGAAAGAAGTTCGAGGGACCGTAGACGAACACCCAGTCGGGCTTGTCGATTGGGCCGGTGAGCTTGAACTCAAGGGCCTGCGAGAACGGTGTGAGCACAAACCCGACTGCGTTGCTTAAGGTGGAACTACTTTCCTTGAAGGGGAAAAGTTTGGCCTTCATATCCAGCGTCTTGCGACGAAGATCGTAATCTCCTTTGGCTTCGACGGCAGCGCGTGGACCCGTAATCCGGACCTCGGAGAAGCTAAGCTGTGGCCCCTCTACTGAGAAGTTGGCCTGCACAGTATCGAGTTTTAAGGTGCTAAAATTGAAGAGCGTTTTGCGGAGGGATTGCGAAAATAGCCCGAAAAGATGGACCTCGGCTAAATCAGCACCGGTAAGCTCGGCATTACCCTGTCCGCGATAGCTATAGAGATCTTCGAACATACCATCGGCTGAAACTGCGAGATCGAGAGGCCCCGCCGCGATGCGCTCTTGAAAACGACTTTGCGCGGGCATCGCCACTTTTTTTGACTTTGCCCCATATTCTTCGAGCGTGCGAATCGCTTCCCCTAGGACCGCTCGTGTAAGTCTGAAATCAAAGCCTAGACGCCGCGACTTACCTTCTCCGGTGAGATGAACACGCCCCTCTGCAATCCCCTGGGCGAAGCCGGTGGTGAGAGGGTCAAGAACGATGTCATCGTCTTTGATGGTGCCGATGACTGATAAGTCATGGAGCGGAAACTCGTAGTACGAGGCAGGTCCGACGGAGTAGGCGGCGAGATTAATCGTGCGGTGTTGACCTTGAGAAGAGCCGGGCCCTTCAAGTCGGCCGGTCAGTCGTAACTGAGGGGGGACGTCAAACGTGAAGGGTTCGACAATACCCAGTCCCTGGATACCGAGCACGCGGGCGCCCTCTGCCAGGTCTAAGTTCGAAAAGGCATCGAACTCCATCGCGCTCCATTGTTTGCTTTCAATGTCGATTTGCCGTGCGAAGGTCCCTCGAGAATAGCGTTCGCCTTGCACCACGTGGTAGTGCAAGGCGTCGTAAAAGTGAGGTCGCACGAACAAACGTGTCCGGGCCCGGTCAAATGCGGTACCGCGGATGGAAGTCGCTTCATTTTGCACCGCGACAAACACCGAAATTCCATCAGGGTCGCCCCACCGCCCACGAACATCCACCGACGCTGTCGGAGTGGAGCGGCTGAAATCGAAGTTTTCCCAGAAACGACTCCACCATTCCTTAAACCAACCTTGGATTCCCACAGGCTGAAGACGGCCATCCAAGATGAAACGAAAGTCCTTTGTTTGAGTGTCCATGCGGTAGCTGCCCGCCGCCACGCTAGCGCCTTGTTTTAAGACGATGTCCTTGAATTCTACTGTGGATCCTGAAACCGAAAAGGTCGCGCTAGCGCCATCCAGCGGGACAGTGCGAGCAGTCACGGCGTCAACGGAAAGTCGGCCTTCCGCTCGATCGAGCTTCCAGCCGGGTGCTAGGTGCACCTCTGCTTCCAGCATGGGTTTGGACTCCAGTTGGAGCTGGTCGGAAAGCGGGCGGTTACTCGCTTGGCTAATCCGTTGGATGAGCTCCTGCGTGGGGGAGCCTTTCACGCTCACCACCCCCTTGCGTTGAGCTAGGTCTAAATCGCGCGCCGCGACGGTCCAAGGCTCACCCGCAAAGAAGAAGCCTAGAGTGGGATTCACCACGGGCCATGAGGTTTCCAGGGTGAGAGAAGAAAGGTTCCACGGGGGACTTTCGAATTCCGCGGCCGAGAGTTTGAGGTGGGTGGGAACGACGTTGAAGGGCTGGAGCTCCCAACGGGCGAGAAGGGAAGCCCTCACCTTCTCGAGCTTTCGTCCTTGGGGTGCCTCCACACGTGAAACCAGTACGTCGGCCGCGAGGCTAGCCGTGCGCGAAGGCTGCAGCGGAAGTCGCGTGCGCATCACTATATCTGAGAGCACAAAATCACCACCGAGAGACGTCGCTAACGAAGCAGGGAATGTCGCTTGTTGTGCTGAAAACGTGACGCCAACCTCCGCCCAGAATCGATCTCGAGGGATTAGGTCAAGGTGCAGACGCGGCTGTTGTACGCGTTGTAAGTGAGGAATCGCGACGAAGGCGTTTCGGGCAAATTTCAGGTAACTCTGGATACCCAGCCTCAACTGCTGCCTGACGTCGGCGGGCTCCTGGCCTACCGGTGGAAAAGGAAGCCGCACCGCACCTTGGAGAGATACCTCAAGATTGGCAAAGCGACCAATAAACGCAGGCAGATAGAGGGTTCTGCCGTCCGGAATGACCTTGAAGGAGAGTTCAGTGANNAGGCGTTCACGCTGACCTGTCGGCGAAAGGAAACCCGGGAGGAATAAAGTAAGATCCTCCACCACAATTTCCTCCAACTCGACGTGTCCGGCGAGAAGCCACCATGGATCAAGTTGCGCGTATACGGACCCTATGTGCGCCAGCGGATCGGCAAGAGTCGTCTGAAATACCGTCAGATCCTGAATAAGAATTTTGCCTGAGGTATCAAATTGCGTGGGCCCAAGGGTGGCGCGGAGGCCCGATTCCGCCAGTTTGGTTTCGATTTTGTTCCTAACCCAAGCTGGAAGGGACAGCTCCTTCTTTACGATTATGATTCCCTGAACAATCAAAAGAAGTGATAGCACCAGCCAGAAAGTCCAGAGTCCGACCGTGGCTAAGCAACGCGTGCACAAACACGCTCCCAGCCATCCCAGCTTGAAGCAGCGTTTGATCGAAAGGTCTGACATGGAAACGCAACTACGATGCTCGGCTCACTCGCTTCGCGCAAACCAACCCCATACAATAGCGGCTTCCTGCTTCAAGGCGCCGGCGGCTTGGGAACATTGTCAGGTGACGGTGCGCCGAGGTCTCTTGGGCCGTAGGTCAGAACCCAAAGGGCGTCCAGCATAGGCTGCTCCACCTCGAAAATCACTCCTCCAAAATCGGATGAGCCCGCCAACTGAGTCCCCCCGCCGGTACGTTCGCTTAAAAACAAGTTGCTCGTTTCTGTGGTCGCACCGGCACCGCTGATAAAAGCGAGGGTGGTATCCAACTGATAAGTCCAAGGCTGCTCTTCTCCATCGAGTGACACCGTAGGAGAGTAATGGTCGGCCACAATCGTCTTGGCTCGAAGCACTCGAAGCTGTTGCAACAACGCTTCCAAAGCGGTCCTCTTAGTTTCTGTTTCTCCTGCCAACGCCGTAGTCCACGTCTCTTTCTCTGCAAGGTTACGTTCGTAAATCACGGTGCCATCCAATTTCTTCAAGGATAGTCCAGTAATCAGTGCTCCGGCGGGCAATTCCCGGAGCAATTTTTCCCGAAACATCCGCGCGACAACGGGGGTTTCGCGGAGTATGCCGGGATCAATAAGATAGACGTAATCCTGCTTATCGAGACGAGCATAGATCAGTCCCTGTTTCTCGCTCGCTAGTCCTAGCTGGAGAACAATCTGATTTCCTGGCGTTCCCGTGCGCGCGATCGCCGCCGGATCTGAAAGAGTGATACTGATCTCCCTCTGAGGACGGGTGAATCCCCAATTCTCCAAGTCCGCGGCGCTCGGTGCGTCGCTTAAAAACTCCTTTGCGTCGAGAAATGCCAACTGCTGAAGCAGCCGATTGACCGCGGTGGCATCGGCCGGAAGCGTGGTAATATTCCCTGTGGTCTGATCTCTTCGAACGATCTGCCAGGTGCCGGTGTCTGGACCGCTGCCCGCCTTTTCCAATAATTGGAGAGTGAGTTCGGGTTGTCCGGGAGCGCGAAGCGTAACAGCGGTGGGCGTCCGACCTTCCAAATCTAAAATGCGTTTTTCTCGTAATTCGACCTGAGCGTTACGCAGGTCAGTCAAAAGTCGCTGAGGGATGGCCGTAATGAAGACGGCAGGACGTTCATCGAGTTTGGCGTAGTAGAAGGCGTCGCCGTCGGGGGGCGCCGGATTGGGCCGTGCGTCAGAGGGGACTGGATTCCCGACAAACAAGGTTTCTCGGCGGTTGATTCCTTCGAGCGTGATGCGGAACGCCGGTGAAGAAAGCCCGGTTCGTGCCGTATCCGCGGCTTGCGTCGCCGGAAAAGATGAGGCGACCAATGAGTTCAAATGATTGATAGCAATCTCGGTTTTGGTTTTGTCCGCACGAGCCCGAATCGGTCCTTCAAACGACCAACGATTCCCTTCCCGGCGAATGCGTACGCGAACATTGTTGGCGGCGGCAGCCTGCAAACTCAGCGAGGAAATTTCGACCAAAGGAATGCTAAACAAGCTGTCGGCACGAAGCTGGTCTAAGCTCAAACGCAGACTCTCGGCTAGACTGCGATTGACCACCAGCACACGTTCACCGTCGGGCGACAGAATATAGAGGCGATTTCCACCCCCGGTTTCCGAGCCGACTCGCAGGACCACCGGTGTTGCTTCTCCGTTCGAGGCCGCTCCGCTGTTGCCAGGAGTAAAGGTGAGAGTGAGTGCAGGTTTTTCTAGCCCGTAATCCGCCAAGGTCATGCCATTACGCTCGAGTTCCGCTTTGGTGAAGCTCGCTTCCCGTTCCAGTAATTCGAGCTCGTTGAGAATGCGTCGGACTGCGTTTTCTGCTGCAGGCCACTCCAAGGGGGATGTGAGGTACCAACCCGACGGGCGCCGCTCTAGTTTTACCGTCTCCGTCGCACCCGCGATCTCCAAGGTTTGGATGTTCGCGGCCAGCGCGCCCAGAACCAGGCGACGCGCCTGATCTCGCGAAGCTTCACTGAGACGTGGACGCTCAAAGTAAAAAATGAAGAAGAACAGCGCGACGTTCAGGAAAATGAGAACGAGGGTGACTTTGGTGCGCATGAGAGAGGTGAGTGGGCAGGCGAGGAATCCACACTAACGCCGGCGAGTCCAAAAAACAATCAGACCAAATAGAGCGGCCGCTCCCGGGACGCCAAGAAGCAGGCTGTAGCGCAGTCGAGAGAGCTCCTTCTGGGTCAAAGAGAGCTGCAAGCGCTCGATGGGTCGCGGCGGCACGTTGAGTTGTACGTCGCGGTCCACACACCAATTCACCGCGTTGAGAAACAAGGTGAGGTTCCCAGGGACCTGAATCCGGTCATTCGCTACAAAATCCGCCGACCCAAAAAGAACGATGCGGCCCCCGCGAACGCTGAAGGGGAGATTGGACCCTTTAGGCGGCGTCAGGCGTTCGGAGGAGCTTGCGACCTGCACCGGCCCCGGAAGATCAACGCCGCGGTCGTATTGCGGAGTGATGCTCAAGCGATAGCTGCGCTCACCCCAAGCGGTGGCAGCCGTTTGCACCAGCGGCACGACCTGAAGGCCCGCATCGACCGAACGGCCTGGATCGGGGCGTGCAGCGCNNGAGAGGCAGTGATAGGACTGTCCTTGTTTAGACTGCGCAAAACGAGATCACCTGCTTCGTTCTGTCCGTCGGGTCCATCGTCGAAAATACTGACGTCGTCGGAAAGCAGGCCCCATTCATCGAGCAATCGATCCAGTCCATGGGGATACCCAGGGGCCAACATCAGGATGAGACGTCCTGCTTCGGTTGAAAGCCAAGTCCGCAGGATAACTTCTTCCTGCGCGGAGAAGCGGCCTTGGGGAGCGGCCACGATGACTAAACTATCGCGGGGAATCTCCTTGGTTTGCGCCAAGTCCATCAGACCCAAATCGAAATTTCGGAAACGGAGCTCTCCGCGAAGAACGGACAGGCCTCGATTCTTATCTACGTCGTTGGGGTCCATTTCACCGTGGCCCAGGAGAAAAAAGATCTTCTTCCGATCAGGATTGGCGACGCTTAAGATGGCAGCCGTTAATGCCTGCTCCGCTTGGAACGCCGTCTTTTGCCCATTCTCTATTTTGTAAAGCTCGTTTAGACCCACCACTTGTCGGCGATCGCCACACCTCACGAGGATCGTGTCGTGCTCGATCCCGTACTGCTCTGCTTCTCGACGACGTTGGAACACATCGAGAAAGGTGGCCGTGATACGTCCATCGTAACCTTGAGCAGAGTCGCGATTACCCTCGGTTTCGTAGACATACTCACGGAGAATACCGCGCACGTCGCGCAAGGCTTGGGCGATCATGGCATTGTCACTGCTCTCGGTGAGCGTGACAATAATCTCTACAGGCTCTCGCAGTCCCTTGAGATAAGAGCGCGTTTCCGGAGAAAGGGAGTGGCGACGGTATTGAGTCAGATCATACCGCTGCCCGTAGTGAAGCGCGAGGTAGTTGAGTCCGCTGAAAAACGCCGTGAACAGCAAAGCTTGAAGCACCAGATTAATGATGCGGACCCATCGTGCGGCTCGAAAACTGTCGGCAAAACTCATGTTCAACCTTGGAGCTGTTTGGCTTCGACACCGAGAATGCTGAAGATGAGCGCCAAAATGGTGCCGCTCACATAAAAAAGGACCTGGCGGACATCAATGACGCCTCGGCTGAAATCATCGAGATGCTCGAACACCTGCGCATATTTTACGGTGGCCTTAAGCGGCCTCATCAACTCCAGGTCCATGACCAACATGCTGTCGACGAAGTTGAGCCCGACAATCAGACCGAAAAGCAGAGTGAAGCTAAGGATGCCCGCAACGGCGACATTGCGAGAGAGAGAACTCGCGAAGACGCCCAACGCGGTGAAGAGAAGTCCTGATACGGCAATAAAAACATATCCACCTACCAAAGGCCCGGGGTCCATGAAGCGGTCTCCTGCGAACTGGTAGAGCACGTAGAAGAATCCGCCCGTGGATGCCCACAGCAGGAGATAGAGAAAATAAGCTGAACCAAATTTACCGAGAACCACCTCCGTGGTGGTCACTGGAGTCGTTAGCAGAGTCTCCAGGGTGCCTAGTCTCCGCTCCTCCGCGAAGCATTTCATCGTGAGGAGAGGGACTATGAAGAAGACGGGGATGAAAAAATAGCGGAAGAATATCGTCGCAGGGGACTCTTCTTGGCCTGCGCCATCGCTATAGCCTTCCAACATGATGATGAAAGAAAATCCCATCACCGCGAGAAAAAGTACGGCGGCGATGTAGGTACTAGGATTCACGAGGAGCATCCGGATCTCGTGATTCAGGATAGTAAGAAAATGACGCATGGTAACGAGGAAGCGCTCAGCGAAAGGGGGTTACCTAAATTTCTGTNNGAACGCTTGGTTGCGGCAAGAAAGACGTCCTCAAGGCTGGGATGCGCGTGGACCAAAGACCGAATCCGAAACCGTGAGTCCGCAGCGAGCGTTTTGAGCAGAACCTCGCCGAGGTCGTCGTCTCGGTCTGTGGTCAACACGACCTTTCGAAACTCCGAAAGAGAGGGGACTTGTTCGCTACTATCAGTCGCGTCTCCGGTGGGCTCACGTTCGACTTTGAGTGTCGGCTCGATTTGCACCAAAGCGGAGCCGAGCAGATCGAGATCTCCAGAGAAATCGATCTCGTAACGGGTCTGACCTAAAAACTCCCGGCGGAGCGCAGCAGGCGTGCCTTCAGCCACCAAGCGTCCGCGATTGATGATGAGAACCCGATCACACGTCATTTCAATTTCAGGGAGGATGTGAGAAGAGATAATGACGGTCATGCGGCCCCGAAGACTGGCGATCAGGTCGCGCACGATGAGAATCTGATGCGGATCCAATCCAATCGTCGGCTCATCCATGATGATCACCGGGGGTTCGGCGAGAATAGCCTCCGCAATGCCTACCCGTTGACGATTGCCCTTTGAAAGCTGACCGAGAATGCGATGACGCACCCGCGTGAGATCACAGAGCTCAAGAACTTCGTCGAGCCGGGGACCTAATTTGGATCTTGGTATCTCCTTCAACCTACCGCGGTAGTAGAGGTACTCCGAGACCCGCATGTCCTCTGGCAACGGATTGTTTTCGGGCATGTATCCAATGACCCGTTTCACTTCTTCCGCCCGTGTGGCAACGGGCAGACCACAGACCCGGACCGTTCCTTTGGTGGCAGGAAGATATCCGGTGAGAATCCGCATCGTGGTGGATTTTCCCGCCCCGTTGGGACCTAGGAATCCAATGATTTCTCCGCGCGCTACGGAAAAACTGATGTCATTGACCGCAGGCAGGCCCCGGTAGTTTTTAAATAGATGCGAGACTTCGATGGCCGGAACCGGCGGGGGGGCGTCAGTCGTCATCGTGGGATCATGCGTGGTTGAGACGGAACGCGGCCGCTAGGCCTCTCAAGGTGAGGTCAGGGACGTAGTGAGGGCTTGGATTCAACCGTGGCGAAATGAAAGCAGCGGTGCCACCGGTAGAGTAAATGCGAATGTCTGTTTCCCCGCGTTGACGCAGTTCTCTCAGGGTAGCGTCAAGGAGTGCCTGAACCATTCCCGTGAACCCGATCACCGTGCCNNGAGTGTCGAACGCCCGACCGCATGAGGGACCTCCAGAAGCTCATCGAGTTTTGGAAGCTGAGCGGTCTTTTCATGAAGGTAGCTGCGCATGATCTCGATCCCCGGGGCAATCACACCGCCTTCGTAGCCGTAGCTCCTAGTGATCACATCGAATGTCACTGCTGTGCCGGTGTCGATCACGACGGCTGGTCCCTGACCCAAACTTGCCGCTGCCGCCGTGTTCGCCAGCCGATCCTGGCCGATCTCGGTCGGCGTGGGATAGTGGATGGGCACGCCCAAACGGGCGCGGTGCGTCAGGTGGAAAACCGGAATAGACAGTTTTTGCAGGTCGAATGCGCGTTGCAGGAGCGGCGTAGCAGCAGGAACCACCGAGCAAAACGCAATACCCTCTACCGGACCATGAAGGGACGTAAGTTGAAGGAAAGTTGGAATAATACCGTCGACAGGGTGGTCCACCAACGGGGTAGAGAGCGAGGTTTGGCCTTCAGTCCGGTCTGGATGGACAATTCCCACGTGGGTGTGGGTGTTACCGATATCGATGCAGAAGTAGGCCATGAATGAGAGTCTCCTGAATCGTTCAGACACCGAGGCTGAGAAGCAAGTCTCGGGAAACCGTTACCCGTCTTTCATTGCCTTCGACTTGCAGTTTTCAGGCGGTAGGGGGTCGCTCGAGCGTCACCTCACCGGCTCTTAGACGTTCGAGCCGCCCGGTTTCAGTGCGCAAAAGCAGCGATCCCTCGTCGTCGATCCCTGAGGCCATCCCTGTCTTCTTCTCTGTTCCGTGGAGAGCCGTGATCCGATGTCCGCGGAGCACGTCGTATTTACTCCACATCTCCGCCAGCGCCACCGCATGTTCACTCGCGACGAACTTTTCGTAGGCAAGCAGGACGCGACCGATCAACGCAGCGGCAAACTTGTTCACGTCGAACGTGCTTGTGGTATGCTGATCNNGCTCAATTCGGCAGGCCAACCGCCGCGGGGAGTTTTCAGATTTAGGCCCAACCCGAAGACGAGATCACGAATTTGGTCAGAATCGATCCTCGCTTCCGTGAGCATTCCCCCGGCCTTTTTTCCGTCAAAGAGTAGGTCATTGGGCCACTTCACCCCTGGACGAGTGCGGCAAAAGTTAGCCACGAGTTCACAAATGTTCACTCCCATCCAGAGCGTGAACGTCTGCATTCGTTCAGGCGCAACCTGCGGACGAAAGGCAAAACTCGCATAGAGATTGCCATTGGCCTCACTCAGCCATCGCCGACCCAAACGTCCGCGCCCTTGGGTCTGCTCACGCGCGAGAATAACGAACGGATCCGCGCGCCCAGTCGCGAGCTCTCGCGCCGCTTCATCATTGGTCGAGTCGACCGTATCCATCACCGTAATGGTCAACGCTCGCNNGTGTACGCACGAATCAACGCGACTGTCAGATCAGTAGGCTTCGCCGTCAGCCGGTAGCCCCGCGCTCGAACGGCTTCAAACTCGAAGCCCTGTACCCGTAGTTTCTCCATGTGTTGCCATACGGCGACACGGCTCACTTCGAGTTTTTTTGCGAGCGCAGCACCAGAGACAAAGCTGCCCTCATGAGCGAGGAGCTCGCGCAGGATTAACGACTCAGGTGAATTCAAGATGACGCCTTCCTCCAATCCAGGCCGATATCTACCCAAACGCTCTGATGAACCAGGGCTCCGGTAGATACGAAATCAAGACCAAGACCCGAANNCGCCCGCTTGAGTTGAGGCACGGTGAAGTTGTCTAAAAGGATCACATCCGCGCCAGCTGCGAGCACCGCGGGAATTTGCTCTAGGGTGTCGACTTCAACTTCCACCGGAAGCTCGGGCGCTGCCTTTTTCGCTCGCTGAACCGCGTCAGCCAACGCCTGACCGGGAAGCGTGGGCCGTCGCGACTTCTCTGCTGCTGCATCCGCAAATCCCAGCAACGCGAGATGATTATCCTTGAGCATCACGCGGTCGAAAAGTCCAAGACGGTGATTCCAGCCCCCTCCACACGAAACCGCATATTTTTCCAGCATTCGGTACCCGGGCGTGGTTTTNNGAGCGTGGCTAGAGTCTCACGTGCTTCGATCATTGCCCCATCCCTGGAATGAAGCTGCACCTGGCAACGTCCGCCGTAGGCGGTGAGGATCAAAGGCACCAGGGGCAAACCACACGCCACCATTGGCTCTCGAGCCACCAAGTCGGCCTCGGCAACTCGACTCACTCCACGCACGCTTGCCGTTGAGGCGTCACCCTGGCGTGTCGGAGGAGAGCGGAGGCCCAGTCCATTTAAATCCTCATCGCGGGCATTTTGCACCAGCTGTCGGAGATACGCCTTATCGAGGTCGTCCCAGGTCAAACGCTGGAGGAGAGGATCCGAAGAGGTACGCATGCCGACCAAAGCACACCGGACAACGCACTTNNCACACCGTGTTTCTCTAAGAACAATGAGGGCGGGGCCACGAGGTAAGGACGCCATTGCCGAATCCGGTTTTTGAGTTATCTCAACCCTATGACTCCCGCTGAGCTTCGTGCTCTTGCCTCCGCTTCCCATCTCTCTCTTCCCTTGCAAGCGTTGTGGGCTGATGGCCAAGGGGATTGGTCACGTGCCCACGATCTGTGCCAAGAAGCAGAAAGTAGAGAGGGCGATTGGGTACACGCTTACCTCCACCGCAAAGAAGGAGATCTTAGTAATGCTGGCTATTGGTACGCCCGAGCTCGACGCTCGCCACCACCTGCGAGCGTTTCGTTGGAAAAGGAATGGAATGATTTGGTCTCCGCACTTCTAGGAGCAAACCGGTCTTAAACACCGATTCGGCAGGAATGCGCGCTGAAGCCGGCGCCGAAACTCACCAACCACCAGTCCTTCTCCGGAGTCGGTGCGTCAGTTCGGAGCGCCTCCTGAAGCGCGAAGAGTACGGAAGGGCTGCTCATGTTTCCGTACTGTTCTAGGACTCTCACACTGGCTTCGAACGAGCGACCTGGCAGCGCAGTTTCGAGCGCGCGTAATACGTCTCGCCCTCCTGTGTGGGAGATAATCTTGCCGATGGTGGGAGCGTTTGACTGCGCGCGTGCGCGACCCTCCAGATGGCTCACGGCTTCAGCGGCAAGTTGAGGGACGGAGGGGTGTAGGAGATTGCGTAGTTTGCCATTGCGGGTTTCAAACCGGATCCGGTCGCGATGTTCTGGCCGATGCACCGTATCAAAAGAAGAACAACGAAGCCCATGTTTACCGGGATCGGATCTCCATACTGCCGCGGCCGCTCCGTCCCCAAAAAGACAGGCGCTGAACAGCACCCCAAGATCGTCATCAAGATAGAACGCGGCAGAACACACCTCCACGGCCACGGTGGCAACCACGGCGCCGGGGTTCGCTCGAAGGTAAGCATCTGCCGAACGAAGGGTAGGGATGGCTGCACCACACCCCAAACCAACGAGGTCCTNNAGGTCCTGTAAGTAGCTGTCCGACTTCAGTCTCAAGCGCTCGGATACATAGCTGGAAACGCCGGGACAAAGGTAGCCAGTGCATGTGCAAACGAAGAGCGCATCCAACTCGTCAGCACGGACACCCGCAGCGGCCAAGGCAGGCTGCAACGCCTCAGCCGCCAGTCGGGGAGCTTCCTGGCGGAAGAGGGCATTCAGTTCATCGGGAGAAAAGTCGAGGATGCGCTCGATCTCAGAGGCGGCAAAGTGCCGCGTACGAATACCCGAATCGCCCGTGAGCACCGCTTGCAAAATGAACAGCGATTTCCGGCTTAACCTCTTCTTCACTTCGGACCGCTGTACCAAGTCCCAGCACTCCGCCTGAGTGTAGCGTGCGGTAGGAACTGCGGTCTGCAAGGCATGGAGATACATAAGATGAGCTGCGGGCTAGTGCAGAGCCCGGTAAAGAGTTTGAAAGGGAAGAAGGCGGTGCCGATTCGCACGAGTGAAACAGGCCTGGAAAACGCTAACGTGGAGAAATCGATGCAGTGTCCTCGCAAAAAAAAGCCGGGCCCCGAAGCGTTGACGAAGGTCGTGACGGACTCTGCGGACCACCTCTAGCCAGGGGAGTTCACCCTTAGACCAAGAAATAAGCGGCTTTATCGTCACCGCTGCGCTTTGGAAGGCCATGGCCATTCCATTTCCGGTAAAGGGGGGGATCATGGCATAGGCATCGCCAATGGCCAACTCGGACGGGGATTGAGCAGGGGATGCAAAACTAAAACCCGCGACTGCCGTGGCTGAACTTTTGATCCACTGAGCGCGGGCCACGCGTTCACTGAGTTGGTCGAAACCGTAAGCACGGAGATAATGCTCCAGAGGGATACGTCCTTCCTCCTGTTTCTCCTCTGCTCTTCGACGAAAAAGTCCGCACACATTGCAGTGTCCGCCTTCAACTCCGCTGAGACCGACATAGGCCCCGGGCACGAGATGAAGCTCAAGATCGGAGCGAGTGTCCAAGTGGGCGATATGCGCTTTCAGACCGATCCAAGTGGAGCGTGTGCGTCGTCTTCCTGCCGCTACTACACGTCCAGGACGAGAATCGTCTAGGTCCATTCGCTTATTCACGAGCAACGTTCCGCCCGCTTGAACGAAGCCTTCCGCCAACCGCTGGTCGAGAGCATATCGACTAATTCCCCAAGCAGGCTCAGGCAACTGCGACGAACCGGCGGCGCGGTTGTTAGCAAACCAGGTTAGCGAGGTGTGAGCGCGCGCGTCGGCAAGATAGGGAGTGAGGCCAAGTGACGCCATCGTAGCTTCGTCGAGTCCCGCGATAAACTCCCCGCAAACGCGATGACGGGGATAGTCGCCCGCTTCAAAAACTGTCACATCGATGCCAGCGCGGCGAAGAGCAATCCCCAACGATAGCCCAGCCAATCCCCCTCCTACAATCTCGATGGGGAGTGCCCCCTTCATGACATTTCGCGGATCGCGATCATCCGATAAACTCCACGCGGTGAACAGCCCACCCGGGCGTGCCAAGAAGGAGTATGAAAGCCGAGTGACTCCGGGAGCTCAGCGTCTCTAAAGCCTGCGGCAATGCTCACATGGCCATCGTGGCGGCTGACGTGGTTGGCCCTCACTAAAAAACAAACGGCACGGAACAGCCACTGCCACTGTCGACCACGAGCGGGCTCACAGCACATCACTACCCGAACCGAGTCCGGCACGCGCCGACCCAAAGCCTCGAGATCCCGGTCCTCGAGGTGATGCAAAAACAAATTGGCCAAGATCACGGTGTAGTCGCTCCACCGATCGAAATTTCGTACGTCGGTTTGAAACCACTGCGCCTGCGCCGGCCACGTTAAGGGGCGTGGAGCGAGATCGACCGCATCCCATGGAGTGAGGATCGAGGGAAAACCTGTCCGCAGCTCTCCCGTCCCTGCGCCTAGTTCCAAAATGCGGTCGCTAGGTCGAAGGAGACGGGGAAGCTCGTGATGAAACCAAGCCGGATTGCCCATCGCACGATTGAAATAGCGCAGATCACGCCGGCTGTGAATGGCATCGGGGTCACCCGGAGGCAGGGCGTCGAGAAGTTCAGGCTGGAGCGTCCGAGTGACCACAGTGGAAAACCCGCAGGAAAACTACACGAGCTGAGTGACGCCCGGGATGGCCACTTCCTGTTTCGGTGCAGCACCAAACGCGTAGGTTTTGGGCGTGAGGTCTTCCGTGGACGTGTTCAACAACCACTTGTAGCTGATTTCGCGTCCCGTGTAGGCGGACGCTCGTCCGAGAATCGCGGTGAGTGTGCTCTCCGCAATGCGTACGGCGTGGTTAATCGGGTCACCTTGCCGGATACTGTTAATCAAGTCCCGATGTTCCTGGACCATAGAGTTCGGCTCTTGCCCTGGAAATTTCCAGGCCTTTGCGCCGAAGATCTCACGCGCGGGATTTGCCGAGCCCTGCGCTCCGACCAAGCGCTCGCCAATACGTCCCGTCGCTCCGGGAGCTTGGCGACAGAAACTTTGGATACGCGCGCCATTGGCGTATTCATATTCCACTGAGAAGTGGTCGTAGATGTTTCCGTACTTGGAATCGGTTCGGCTTTGCCGTCCACCCATTCCGAGCGCTTTGACCGGCGGACCACCGAAAGCCCAGTTCATGACGTCTAACTGATGAATGTGCTGCTCGACGATATGGTCGCCACTCAGCCAAGTAAAATACAGCCAATTACGGATCTGATACTCCATTTCACTCCACTCGGGCTGACGTCCGCGGTGCCATAATCCATCCTGCAACCAATAGCATTGTCCTCCGACCAATTCACCGATCGCGCCGTCTTCAATCCGCTTCATTGTTTCCAAGTAGCTGGCAGAGTGACGCCTTTGGGTTCCGGCAACGATCGCGAGCTTTTTACGTTTGGCCTCAGCGGCGACCGCAATGACTCGACGAACGCCAGCAACATCCACNNATTTTTCGGCGAAGACGTGAACACCCGCGCCGATCGCTGCTTCGAGGTGCTGAGGACGGAACTGGGGTGGGGCAGCTAGAATCACCAGATCAACGCCCGACGAAAGGACCTTTTGAAACGCGTCAAAACCGGAAAAACAACGTTCTTGAGTGACAGTGAACTGATCGGCCGCGACCGCGGGTTTGGCATTGGGCTTGCCCGCATTTTTTCCGCTCAAATCGGCAAACGCGCCCTCCACACGATCGGGGAAGAGGTCGCCCAGGGCGTAAATCTGCACGGCCGGATCCGCGGCAACACAGTCACGCGCGGCTCCGGTTCCGCGTCNNGAAGCCGCGCTTAAAGTGGGCAAAAGCGAAAATGCGCCGGCAGTCGCCAGGAATTGGCGGCGGGAGACTTCTGTGGGGGGAAACACGGACATGGATGGATTCATGGGGAGGTAATTAAGACGGAACAACGCGATCGGCTTGAGCCCTTGAAGGGCTTGACGTCCGCAAGCCTCGCCTGGAGAGCACAATCACTGCAATTCGAACTTTGAGTTTCCTTTTATACTCCGGACGAGGCGAGATGGCAGAACTACGTTCGTAGCTCCCGGTCTTGATTGCGGACCAAAGATGATCAGAGTTGTTTCTCCTGCTCTCAAAACGGTGTGAAGTACCGTGACCTTAATGATCTCAGAAGCTATTGATAATCGACGTTGGCGCATTGCTAAAACCTTGAAAGAGGCACGCGCCAAAACCTCTCCGAAGTTGTCTCAGGCGGAAATTGCTCGGCAAGTCGCGCAGTCGGGCCTCACACACGTCACTGAGAGGCACATTTCTCGTTTTGAGTTGGGGTACATGGAAGCCTCCACGGCTGAAGCGAAGTCGATTGCCGCGGTTCTGGGCGTGAGCACGGATTGGCTTTGCGGTCACGCGCCTGCGGTTAGCTCCAGTTCTGGCTCAACCGTGGCAGGGGTCGGTCTGGCGCGAGCGGCAGAAACCCAATCTCCCCCCAGCACGAAAACCGTCGTTGCCTCTCCACCTGCATCTAAGTGGCCCCCTTGTCCCGGTCCTAGTGCAATGGTGCGGGGCAACGAAGAGTCTGACTCGAATTATCGAGCTCGCTTGATAGAACTACGGGCTCAAACGCAAAAAATGCTCCACACGTCAGGGCTTCCTGCTGCGGAGTGGCGGCAGTGGCGCGAACTCGAACGCCTGATTGCCGACGCGCTTCGCAACGACCCCTGATCATTTCACGCGGTTCGGTTAGGTCGATTCCAGCTGCGTTGACTCTTAGATCGGTCTTTCGCAAGGTAGCTCCGTGAGCGACTCCCGCTTTAATTTTCCCGCGCCTGATCTTCTTCGCTGGTTGGTCACGTACACCCGATTCCCAGCTCACCGCCTCCCGACGTCGGCTGAGACTCTGCTTTGCCTCGCTGCAGCAGCAGAATCCACCGAGGCAGGCGCCGCTGCTGGTTCTGACTTTGCACTTCATCGCCGAGAAGGGGAGAAGGAGTCGGCCATGAGAGCTCACGCGCTGCGTCGTTCTCGCGTCCACTTTAAGTGCGACAATAGCGCTAAAGTGTAAGCGAAACACTTTTTTGTAACCTTGAAGCGGGTCTTCGGGTACTCACGGCAGATACTTAGACGTTATGCCAAACTCATTCCTTGGACTCTGCGCACTGTTTACGTTGATCGCCTCTACCAGCCTTGCAAAGGTGGAGCGGGTTATTGAGAAATCGTTTCCAGCAGAAGGTGTTGGAAAGATCTTAGTCAAGAGCTACGGCGGTGACATCGAGGTCAAAACCGTGCCCGGAGCGACTACGGTTTCCGTGCTCGCAAAGCAGGTGATCAACGCCAAGTCAGCCCAAGTAGCGGATGAAATTGCCGCCCAGCACACAGTAGAAATCGTCCAGACTGGCAATGAAGTGTCGGCGCGCTTCGGCTTTGGCGAAAAAGCGGGGCGATGGACAGGAAAAGGCAAACAACCGATNNATGGCAGTAGATTTTGAAATCACGGCTCCAACGAGCGTTTCGGTCGACGTGTCTACGACGGGAGGCCACATTGAAATCGGGGACCTCGAGGGAGCTGTTAAGGCTGAAACCAGGGGTGGAGATATCGAAGTAGGGACCGTTAAAGGGACCATCATTGTTTCCACCTCCGGAGGGGACATCGATCTTAAGGGCAACTTCGCGGAGGCGCGTCTCTCTACCTCGGGAGGCGACATTGACGTCGGTGAGAGTCGAGCACCGCTGCAGCTTTCTACCTCAGGAGGAGACATTACTATTGAATCCGTCTGGTCGCGAGTACGTGCCACGACGTCCAGTGGTGACGTCAAAGCGCACCTGCAAACACCCATCTCCGACGCAANNAGACCTTTCCCCGAACGGCAGCGTTTTCCTTGAATGCCGCCACCTCAGGCGGATCGGTCAAAAGCAAGGAACTATCAATTCAGGCTAAACGCGGCGAACTGGGTAAGCGCTTTTTAGAGGGCGACGTGAACGGTGGAGGCCAAACGGTTAAGCTAGAAACCCGAGGTGGGAATATCCGGGTCGATTACAAGTAGCCTTNNGGGTCAGCTCATCGCGACCTTGAGGTCCGGTGTCAGAGGCGTTTCGTTCAAGCAATGAGCGCCAACATCTCCACGGCTTACAGCCAACTGATCACCAAGCTAAAACGAGCTCACCTCCTCGAAACAGTTTTTGGGCTTCTGGGCTGGGATGAGCAGGTGAATCTGCCGCCGGACAGCGCTGACATCCGGGCGGAGCAGGCGGCAGTGATGGCCGAGGTGTGCCACGAGGCAGCTGCGCATGGAGACATAGAGTCCCTCCTGCAGACACTCGAATCCTCTCATGCCGAATTGACCGCCGATCAGCGCACCGTGGTGCGACATGCCCGTCGCGATTATGATCGCCTGACTAAGTTGCCCTCTAGCTTTGTTGCCGAACGTGCTAAATGGGTGAGCTCTGCCTATCACGCGTGGGCTCAGGCCAAGGCAGCCAATGACTTTGCCAGCTATATCCCGTCCCTGAAAAAGCATCTCGAGCTAGCGCGGAAGGAAGCGGAACTCCTGGGGTGGGGCGATCGCCCGTACGACTACATGATCGACAAGCACGATCCTGGGATGACGGCGGAGAAAGTGAACGCGCTGTTTAGCGAGCTGAAGGAAGGACTCATCCCTTTCGTTCGCCAAATCCTGGCATCGCCGCAGCGTGCCAGCACACGTTTGTTTCAAGGCTTTCCCGTGGAAGAGCAGCGACACTTCCTGCGCGAGGTGACAGAGAAACTGGGTTTTGATTACCGACGCGGGCGTATTGACGTGTCCCTCCATCCCTTTTGCTCGGGTTCGGGAGCGGACATTCGGATGACCACCCGATTCCACGAAGATGAGCCCCTCGATTCCCTTTTCAGCTCCATCCATGAGACAGGACATGGGATGTACGAACAGGGATTGCCTCTCGCCGATCAAGGCACCCCCTTAGGGCAGGCAATCGGAATGGGCGTTCACGAGTCGCAAAGCCGGCTGTGGGAGAATCAGGTTTCGCGCAGCCAGGCATTCTGGAATTACTTTGAGCCTCGATTCCGCGAGCGCTTCCCCACACAGACGGCGGCGTTAACCAGCGACGCACTTTACCGTGCGATCAACGCGGTAGAGCCCACGCTCATCCGGGTCGACGCCGATGAGGTCACTTACAACCTTCACATTATGCTCCGCTTTGAAGTCGAGCAGCAGCTCTTCCGCAGAGAGCTGCGTGCCGAAGACCTGCCGGCAGCTTGGAATCGCCTCTCCTCGGACATTCTGGGACTGACGCCTCCGGATGATCGCAGGGGCGTCTTGCAGGACGTCCACTGGAGTGGCGGTGCCTTTGGCTACTTTCCGAGCTACTGTATCGGAAACATGATTGCGGCTCAACTATGGTACAAGGTACGCGCCGATTTGCCCGATTTGGAAAGTGATTTCGCGCGTGGGGAGTTCGGTCGCTTACTCACTTGGCTGAGGACGCAAATCCATCATCAGGGTCGACGTTTCGACACCATGGGAATCGTTAAACAGGTGACCGGTGAAGAGCTCTCACCGCGCTACTTGCTCCGTTACCTACGTGAGCGGTATGCGCCCCTCTACCTGAACTAACGATTGATTCCATCATGGGCCTGATCGACACGCACACCCACCTTGAATCGTTTGCCCGCAAAGGTGAATTGGAGTCCGTTCTCAGCCGAGCGCGCGAGGCTGGACTTGAACGCTTGATTNNAATACGATCGCGGAAACCTCCGGAGGCTTCGTCGACTACACGGTGGGACTACATCCTTGCAGTGTGGATACAGAGTGGGAGAGCCAGTTACAGGCGATGGAGGCTTACTTCCTGAGTTCCTCTGCGATCAAGCCGGTAGCACTCGGAGAAACCGGACTAGACCGATTTCATCTTCCGAAAGACGCCGGGGAGGCCGAACGCATCCTCGATCTTCAAAAAGCATCTTTCTCCCAAAGCCTACAACTAGCCAAACAATGGGGGGTTCCGGTTGTGGTGCATTCACGCGGAGCGTTCCAAGAATGTGTCGATCTGATCGACGCGAGCGGCGTGCCCTGGAACCAGGTTATCTTCCACTGTTTCGTAGAAGGGCCCTCAGAGATGGAGCAACTCCTTCGACGAGGCGGGTGGGGATCCTTCACCGGCGTCGCCACGTACAAGAGCGCCGACACGGTGCGCCAAGCGCTCCGCGCGCAGGGGCTGGGGCGTCTCATGCTAGAGACCGATGCACCCTACCTGACACCCGTTCCTCATCGTGGAAAACCAAATGAGCCAGCTTATCTTGTCCATACGGCTGAGGCTGCAGCGCAGACTTTGGGTGTAACTCTCGCAGAGGTTATCGAAACCACCACGGACACGGCTAAAACAGTCTTCCAAATCCCATGATCGGGGGAGGATCTGGGGCAAACCGCGCGAGGTATAGCGGGTTGTTCGAGTCGACGGCGCCTCTCGACTCCAAACCTGCCTGCAGCGCCCTTTCAGGCTTCGTCGAATTTCCGGTTAAATAACGCATCCAGCTCCGTAAGCATTTGCGGTGCGTCTTCTCCGGTCGCGATAAATTTCACTTTCGAGCCTTTACCCGCAGCGAGCATCATCAAACCCATGATGCTTTTGCCATTCACTTGCTCTTCGTCCTTTTCTACGAAGACATCCGCTTTGAACTTATTGGTGATGCGGACGATCATAGCCGCCGGCCGGGCATGGATCCCCATCTTATTCTGGACCACAAGTTCTTTGGTGAGTGGCTGGCCAGCCGAGGACGGGTCAGTTTTTTCCATGCGTGTACGCAGATGAGGCTCCCGAGCCGCGCTCGGCTTGCAACCTAAAAACCGCCCGAGCAGGTTCATCCCGATGTCAAAGATCGCGATCATCGTACCCTGTCGGCTAGAATCGACCCGCTTTCCGAGAAAGCTGCTCCATCCGGTCCGAGGTAAACCTCTGCTCCAATNNGTACCCCCTTTATTTTGCCATCGATGACCTTCGTTTGCGCGAGCCACTCCTGTCCGGCGGATTTCAAACGTTACTGACTCGGGTGGATCACGCCAGTGGCACCGACCGGATAGCAGAAGCAAACCGCTCTATAAAAGCTGATTACGTCATTACGGTCCAGGCGGATGAGCCCTTGGTCAGCCGAGCGCAGATCGACACACTGGCCGAAGCAATTCAAAGTGATGCGCCGATGGCGACGCTCGCGACCGCGTTTACGACCGCGGCTGACTTCTTCAGCCCCAACCAGGTCAAGGTGGTCCTTTCCCGACCGACAAGCCGGGCACTTTTCTTTTCCCGCTCACCACTGCCGTTTGCGCGAGACCTTAGCGGAAAGGTAGATGATGCCTGGGTACAATCGCATCCCTGCTACCGCCATTTAGGACTCTACGCGTACCAAGCAGATCTTTTGGACCGGTTTTCTCGGCTTCCCTTGGGGGAACTCGAGCAGGTGGAAAGGCTCGAACAGCTCCGCGTTTTGGAGAACGGCTACCCAATCGCTTGTGATCTCACGGAAGACCCCACCATTGGAGTCGATACTCCAGAGGACGCCGTAAAGTTTGAGCGGTGGCTAAAATGAAGTTGAGTGGCGTATTGGAGGAGGTCTGAAAGGGTGACGGGGATAGAGAAGCGAGAGGGTCCTGGCGGCAGGCGCGCGGCCAATGNNCATTTCACTCAGGACATGAGCAATTGAGCCGATGCTGAGGCTCACTTCTCACCTTCTGACAACGTTTTCCCGCCATGCCTCGAGACCTCACCACATCGCTCGGTATTACCAAGCTGTGGAATAAAAACCCGAGCACTCTTAGCTCTCGAAAAGGGATTCTCGTCGTGGACGACGAGCCAGCGTTCTGTAACCTCGTCATGGAGGTGGTATCCGCGCTTGGGTATAAAGGCTATCCCCATNNCTCGTGAGTGGCCGCTTGGACGACGATACCCGGTGGCTCGCTAATGAGAGCGGCTGCCAGTTTCTGCCGAAGCCATTTGATGTTGCTGGGTTGGCCCAGTTGATCACCGACATTCTCGGCCCACATGCCGAGAGTCTACCCAGTCAAGATAGCTAGTTCCACCGTGAGAGTTCCTGACGAAAATTTCCTTCTGACGCTGGAGACTCTGAAGCTAAGCCCCGATATTGTCGTCGGGGTAGAGGTGCATGGCGCCACCACGATTAAACAGCGACGGACTAAAAAGTACTTGGTGATCAATGACGCGCAACGCGTCACGCTGGAGACCTTTCGTACGCCGCAAACGGTTCCGACCATGTTGGGCCGAGCGATTTTCAACCGCACCTGCCTCGAGCTAGGTGAATTCTATGAATTGGTTTTGAAGGCTTGTCGTGCAGGTGTGCTCGTCGGTCCCGAGGAGGAAGCCGATGGAAAACCTCCGCGTCTACTTCGTTGGTGGCCTGGGGTATCCTGGCAAGCCGCCATCGGTTTGGCCGTAGTGGCGAGTCTGGCCTTTCTGGGCTCCATTATCTGGAAACCGGTTCCGCTCAACGGGCAGTGGATCGACTATGGTTGGGGTTGGTTGGCCTGGACCGCAGCCCTGAGTCTTGGCTTCGGCCTGGGTGCTGCCGTGCTGAGAAAGGCAAAGGCGGAGCTCAGTTGGCCGCGTCTGCCGCGCGTCCCAATTGTACCTCACTTGATGTTTGATCTCAACGACGCGGCCCTGGCGCCACTGACGGTACGCGCTGCGGTCGAGTTGGCGGTGGTGGGCCCGGTTCTCTTAGCGGCAGCGGTGGGCGTCGCCATGAGCGAGCCATGGGCTCTCCTTCCCGTGGTGGGGGCTCTGATCGTGATCAATCCGTTCCTGGGGCCGATTTCTCGATGGAGGAAACTGTATTCAAAAAAGCCTCACTTAAGCACGGAACATNNCGCATGTATTGGAAGAAAACGGATCGCACCACACTTCCCGGAGGGGTTGCGCTTGGCTTGATCTGGATCGCCCTGGTCTTCCATGTTGTGACCTCGGCGGTGGGGATCCATTATTCCGATGTCGTGGCCAACGTTAGCTACTGGGCATCTGCCGGCGCTACCGTAGGCGGCCTTTCGGCGATCCTCGCCGGCGGATTTGTCAGTTGGGCGGCCTACGCTCTTCTCACCCGACGCGGTGNNATACCGGACGCTGGACCTCTCCGCGCAAGGGAGGAATGACCCAAACTGAAATTCTTCGCGCGATGTCACTGAGCCCGCTCTTCCGCATCGTGGATATGCAGCGTCAAATAGAGATCGCCCGGCGATTCACGGTGAAGCGGATCCGGCCGTTGCGGGTGCTGGCTTCTGGAGAGCCTTCAGGTGAAGACGAAGTGGGTATGATTGTGCGAGGGACCGCTTTTGTAGCGCAGCGCGGAGAAAATGGACGCAAACGCTCGCTGAGACGTTATTCGGAAGGCGACATTTTTGGCGCCCATAGCCTGGTAGATCCGCTGCGTCCACAAATCGAGGTAAAGAGTCGGACCCCCGTCCTGGCTCTCACTTTGCCGCGTAAATTTNNAGGCCAAAGTCCATAACCTGACACACATCTGCTCCTTCTTACGAAGCCTTCCTCTCTGTCGGTACTGGCAGCTTTCATCGGTTATCCGTATGACGGAAATCGCGGTCAGCCGCACGTTCGAAGCTGGTGACAAGATCGTTCAGTTTTCTGACGACCCGGGCTACTTCTACGTTATTCTCGAGGGCACCGTTCATGTCATGCGAAATGGCAAATTGCTCCATCGGCTGCGTGTAGGTGATTCTTTCGGGGAAGCTGAACTTTTGCAGAACAGCGCAGCCAACGCCGATGTTGTCGCAAAAACCACAACCCGCTGCCTGGCGGTCTCGAGAACCGACTTTATCCGATTTGTGACTGNNTAATCACCATGTAGCGCTGTCTCTCGAGACAACGTCTTCACGTCGGCTGGGTCATCCTATCTTCCCGCTCCAATCGTCGTTCGACGTCCGCTGAACCAGGCTTTCTCCGATGTCGGAATCAGGGAGCTAACGAAGAGTTCTCCTTTGACCGGAGGTGAAAGCCAGGAGTCGATATTGGCCCGGTGGCCTCGACCTCCTCATCTGGCTCGCAGACTCAAGCCCTCGAATCGGCACCCGATCGTCCGCGTCGTGTCTTATTGAGTTGGAGTCAAATTATTGGGTGTCTTTTGCTCCTGGCGATTCCGATTCTTTCCGTTTTGGGAGTTTTAGGTGATCGAAGGAATCACTCCTCAGCCCGCGCTGGTGACCTCGTGCTAGAGGCCGACGTTCCCGCTTGTGCGCGTTATGGCACTACGACGCGTGTGACGCTTAAACTGAGCGGCTTTCGTCCAGAATTTGGAGATCCGAGACTGGAGGTGGTGATGGATCGAACCTATCTCAGTCGCTTCAGCTCTTTGAAGGCATCATCACCTCTCGGCGGCGTTTCCACGAATGATGTCACCTTTCTCCCTGTGACCTCGGTAGGCGAGGGTGACAGCGTCGTGTTGGAGCTCGAGATCACTCCAGAAGAGTATGGTTGGGCCAAAGGCCGAATACTGGTGCGGCGAGGCCTTGAGCCAGCCGTCTCCGTTTTTATTAAAACACTTATCCTCCCTTGAACCATGGAAACTGTAGTCCGTGTTATCGTTCTCTACTTGGTCATCTTAGTGGGGCTCCGCATCCTGGGTAAACGAGAGTTTGGGCAACTCTCCCCGTTGGAGCTCATCACACTTTTACTCGTGCCTGAATTGGTTTCACAGGCCGCTCTCCGTTCAGACTACTCACTCACGACCGGAATTGTGGCGATCACCACGCTATTCTCCTTGGTCTTTCTAACGTCAGTCATTTCTCACCGCAGTAAGCGCGTTGAGCGGTGGATATCCGGGACGCCGACCGTCCTCGTCGCGCGCGGTCAGCTACTCATGGACAATCTCAACCGCGAACGCATTTCGCCCGATGAGATATATAGCGAAATGCACAAAGCCGGGCTTGAACGCATTAAGCAGGTAAAGTGGGCCCTTTTAGAGACCGACGGACGGATCGCGTTAGTCGAAGAAAAAGAGCCTACGTCCAGTGCGTCTCTGGCGGGGTAATCCCGGTGTGCTGATCCTCCGCCTGAGGCTGTCACACGTTACGCTCGCCGTTGAGAGAGGTCCGGCAGGAAAACAGTCAAGAGGCCGATCAACGGAAGGTAGGCGCAGAGATGGAAGACATGCTGAATGCTGGTGTGATCTGCGAGACGTCCAAGAAACGCTGAACCGAGGCCTCCCATTCCGAAAGCAAATCCAAAGAAAAGGCCGGAGATCAGCCCAACTTTACCCGGTACGAGTTCCTGCGCGTAGACCAAGATGGCGGAAAAAGCAGACGCCAGAATAAGACCAATGATCATGCTTAGGATCGTCGTGGCTGCCAATCCCACGTGAGGGAGCAACAACGCGAACGGAGCGACGCCGAGGATTGAGATCCATATGACGATCTTACGGCCGAACCGATCTCCCACGGGTCNNCCGAACAGGAAGAGAAAGAGCAGAATTTGCGCGTGGCTAGCCCGGACGTGAAATCGATCGATAAGGTAGAACGTAAAATAACTGGTGAGACTGCTTAGGTAAATGTACTTCGAGAAAACGAGCGCCATCAAGACCACCAAGGCACGACGCGTCGCTGCGCGTGACAGAGGCGCCGTGAGTGTAGCTACCGGGCGCGCGCGGGGCGCTCGCAAACCAATGAGGTGCCGTTGATACCATCCGCCCACTTTGACGAGGATAGCGATTGCCGCGATCGCTAGCAGTGTGAACCAAAGGGTGTGGACTTGACCTCGCGACATCACGATGGCCGCTGCGAGCAAGGGCCCCAGTGAGCTTCCGAGATTTCCTCCGACCTGGAAAAGCGACTGCGCGAAACCATGCCTTCCCCCGGAGGCCAAACGCGCCAGTCTCGATGCCTCGGGATGAAAGACTGCCGACCNNAATCAGAGCGGAGCTCAGTAGGATAACGGTAAAGTTTCCTGCCTGCGATAAAATGACGATCCCGATCATGGTAATGCTCATGCCGATACCGAGGGAATAGGGCATGGGTCGCCGATCCGTCCACGTACCGACCAGCGGTTGCAGGAGTGAGGCCGTGCCTTGAAAAACGAGGGTGATCAGTCCGATCTGCGTGAAACTGAGCGCAAACGTAGTTTTTAATAGGGGATAGATGGCGGGCAACATCCCTTGGATGGTGTCGTTGAGCAGATGCGACACGCTCAAGGCGACGAGAACACCAAACGCCGCATGCTCGTTCTTTGCTGACGAAGGGAGTGTCACTACACGATCCATCTATTGCGTATGGAACGAAACCTTACGCGTGGCAATGCGTCATCTCGCCGTTCAGGACGTTGATGCGGTAGAAATGCACTTTCGCGGTTTCGATTCCACTACCCAGATAGCCAAACCAAGTAAAAGNNTTTCCTGTCAGGCGATAGAGATTCGCCTGCTCGTGAAAAAAAATCAGAGAGCAAGCAATGCCGAGAGGGATCTTCACATTATTGCACACCGCCAGCACACCTGCGCTGACTTGGGTAGCACCCAAATTCCAGAGAAAGAATCCCAAGCCGGAAGCAACCGCGCCCAGATACATCAGAACCAGCCACTGCGACGATGTGGGACGAAACTCCAACCAAGGGGTGGTGGCAAGCGATGCCAACGTCGTGGCCATCAAGGCACCTATCCCCAGCCACACAAATGCGTGAACATCACTTACAGTGCTGGGAAAACAAGGGCGAAGTCGACGATAGGCTAACTGTCCCGCAGCGAAACACACATTGGACGCCTGCACGAGGATGAACCCAGACCAAACCGTGCTCCCTGGTCCCGTCTGCCACACCACCAGACCGGCGCCGACGATAGCGAACAAAGCCGCGAGGAAGTAGCGAGGACGCCAAGCCCGCTCAAATAAGGCGTCGAAAAATACCAGATAGAGCGGCGTGGTGATGGTGAACAACGCCACCTCATATGCCTTCAGAAAGACAAAAGCTCGGAGATAGAGCACATACATCAGACCGAACTGCAAAGCCCCGATGATCAGCAGCCGAAAAATCAAGGTCGACCCCCAAGGCCGAACACGTATCCAAGGCGTGAATAAAAGCGCGGCAAGACCTACTCTGACCACCGTCACCGCGACCGGGTCTAATCCAACCAAACGTCCTTTGATCAAGCCAAAGGAAAACGCCCAGATGAAAGAAACCAGAAGAAGCCACCCCATGATGGAAATCCGCCCTTAAACGCGGAAAATGGCTCCCAGTTTTTTGCCGAGCAAAACGGTCATTCCAACAATCGTGACGCCCAAGAAAACCATTGCCCAAACTCCCAGGGCACTCGCGATGAATTTTCCGTCACCGAGAAGTTGGAAGAGCTCAAGGATGGCTTTGGTGATGGGATAGAAAGCCTGTTTTTGTGCGAGGATCAGTGAGTCACTGACCTCGAGCATGGCGAATGCGAAGGCGAGCAGACCGCCGGCAATCAGATTCGCCATGATCAACGGGAGCGTCACTTTGATCATGGCTCGCAACGGCGTGGCTCCAAGATTTTGAGCAGCCTCCTCGAGTGTTTCGCTGGTCTGCTGGAAGCCTGCCGCCGCCGATCTCACCACGTAGGGCAATCGCCGCACCGAGTAGGCGATGATCAATAGAATCGTCGGATCCTTGGTCGGGTTCAGCATGGAAAAGAGCTTTCCGTCCTGCGACATCGCTAGGTATCCAAACGCTAGCACGAGACCTGGCACCGCCAGGGGCAGCATTGAGAGAAAATCCAAAACCTGGCGTCCGGCGATGCGCGAACGCACCACCACGTAGGCAATCGCAATCCCCAAGACGATATCAAGCAGCGTGGAAATACTCGCGAATTTCAGACTGTTCGCGATGGCGGAGACGGTGAGGTCATGCCCCAAGGCGATTTCGAAATGCTGAAGCGTCATGCTCTTCGGCAGAATCGTCGCATACCAATCATCAGAAAACGCCACCAGCACCACACCTAGGTGTGGAAGCACCGCCAGGAACGTCACGCCAGAAAAGGCNNTCCTTCGCCATCATAGCGTAACTCTGGCGACCCAAGAGCCCCTTGCCCAAAGCGTAGAGAAGCGTGGTGGACAGGAGCATGACGGTGACCAACGCGTAGGGTGCCGGATTTCCTCCAATATCCTTGAGCCCGTAGAAGATCTGCACGCTCGTGACCCGGGGATAGTCGAACACCAGAGGAGTGCCTAACTCCGTGAAGGCCCAGATGAAGACGATGGTTCCGCCCGCAAATAACCCCGACTTGATGAGGGGTAGGGTGATTTTCCGAAAACGCCGGAAGCCTGTGCAACCGAGATTCTGAGCCGCCTCTTCCATCGCCGGATCGATATTGGCCAACGCAGCCACCGCGTTCAGGTACAAAATGGGATACAGCGAAAGCGCATTGACGACGGCAATGCCCCAGAACTGGTGCAAAGCAAACCAGTCATATGTCCAGCCTTCAGGTCTTAGCCCCAGTTCAATGAGCAATGCGTTGAAGGCACCATACTGACCACAAATCTGCTTGATCCCAATCGCACCCACAAACGGGGGAAGGATCATCGGGATCAACACAAACGAGCTGAGAAGCCCTTTGCCGGGAAACAAAAATCGATCGCTGATGAACGCGAGGGGGATAGCAATCAGCAGTGCGAGCAGGGTCGTGGCGCACGCGAGAAGGAACGAATTACGCAGCCCCTCCAAGTAAAGCGGATCGTTCAGCAGGACGGTGAAGAAGCGGTAAGTCAGGTTACCATCAGCATCGATGAACCCCCCTTTGAGAATCTGCAGGATCGGCCAGAGAAAAAAGGCCGCGAAAAAAAGGGCGGTAAACGCGAAAACGATGCGCGCGAACGAAGGCGACATGGCGGCCCAGTGTGCCGACCTCGGCCACTCCGGGGCAAGGACGGACACAGCAATTCCACGTAATATTAGGCTTAGCTAACTTTTTTTCTTGAGGTAAACTTAGATGTCGATCACTTCCCAGACATGCAGACGTCACCACGAGGTCGAAACGTGTGTTGGGCAGGATGGGCAGGTCTCATTCTTTGGGCCTTACAGAGCTGGACCGTGACCGCGGCTCCGTTGCGCGTAGTGGCCACCACTTCCATGGTGGCAGATTTGGTCAAGCAGGTCGGGGGCGATTCCATTATGGTCGAAGGCCTGATGGGGCCGGGAGTGGATCCACACCTCTACAAAGCGGGTGCTTNNGGAAGGTGGTTGCGATCACCGAACGTATCCCGGCGGAACGTCTGCTCCATCCCGAGGGCGCCGCGGCGCATCCCGACCCTCATGTTTGGTTTGATGTCAGTCTCTGGAGACTCTGCATCGCGCCCATTGTCGACGCCTTGAGCGCGGCCGACCCCACGAACGTCAAAGTCTACGAGCAGCGGGGTGAGCAGGCCAAGGAACGGCTGACTCAACTCCACGCTTGGGCTCGCGCAAAAGCGGCAGAACTTCCTGTCGAGCAGCGCATTTTAGTCACCAGTCATGACGCCTACGGCTACTTCGGCCGTGCTTACGACTTTCAAGTTATTGGACTGCAAGGGATTTCCACCGTCAGCGAGGCGGCGCTTTCAGATGTTGCAAATTTGGTCGATTACATCCGAAAGCACCGAATCAAAGCTATTTTCGTAGAATCCAGCGTCCCACACGCCACCATTGAACGGATCGCTCAAGACGCTAAGGTGCGTATCGGCGGCGAACTTTTCTCTGATGCCATGGGCACGCCAGGGCAAATGGAACGTGGCTATGACTTAGGTACTTATGATGGAATGATTTACCATAACCTAAGTACGATCGTCGAAGCCCTGAAATGAAAACCTCTCAATTAGGACTGCTGTCTCCGCTCTCGCGCACGCTCACCTGGAGCGGCCTTTCAGCCCTTTTGCTCACGACTGCCCTGCCTCTTGCCCAGGCTGCGCGCGAGATGAGCACGGACCGCCCCGATGCCACCGAAAGCCCCTTTACCGTAGAACCTGGCCGCATCCAGGTCGAAACGAGTTTGGTCAGCTATGAGCGTGACCGCCACAATCCCGAGCGTGATGACACCAAGGTCGACGTTTGGAATGTAGCTCCTTTCAACATCCGCATCGGCCTGACCCCTGCCTGGGAACTTCAAGTGGTGGCCGACAGCTATCTGGATGTGAAAGTGGAAAGCCGCTCCGAGGGGTATCGGGTACGTCAGCGTGGCATCGGCGATCTCACTCTCCGCGTAAAGTACAACGTTTGGGGCAACGACGGCGGGGAGAGTGCCCTGGGGATCATGCCCTTCGTGAAACTCCCCACGGCTTCCGACGACCTGGGCAATGACTCGGTCGAGGGAGGGGTTATTTTTGCTTACGGCAGCAACCT
>DKKJ01000114.1 GCA_002455175.1 Opitutaceae bacterium UBA6669 | reverse complement strand
GGCGTCACGCCCGGTAAGGGCGGGCAGTTCTTCGAACACAACCAACACCGTGTTCCCATCTATAATTCCGTTCATGATGCCGTCGCCGCCACCGGCGCCACCGTTTCTGTGGTCTTCGTGCCACCTCCTTTCGCAGGCGACGCCATTCTCGAAGGCGTCGATGCCGGTCTCGATTTGGTGGTAGCGATCACCGAAGGCATCCCCGTCCGTGACATGATCCGCGTCAAACGCGCCATCGCCGGCAGCAAGACGCGCCTCATCGGTCCCAATTGCCCCGGAGTCGTCACTCCTGGAACGGACCCACAAAGCTTCGGCGGCTGTCGCATCGGCATCGCCCCCGGATACATTCACAAAAAAGGTCACGTAGGCGTGGTTTCTCGCTCGGGAACCCTCACCTACGAGGCGGTCTTCCAACTGACTTCGAAGAATATCGGCCAGTCGACGTGTGTTGGTATCGGCGGCGATCCCGTCAATGGCACCAGCCACCTCGATGTCATCAAGATGTTCAACGCCGACCCCGAGACTCACGGTATCATCCTGATTGGTGAAATTGGTGGAAATGCGGAGGTCGAGGCGGCACGTTGGATCAAGGAGAACGTGAAAAAGCCCGTCGCCGGTTTCATCGCAGGGGCCACAGCCCCCGCTGGACGCCGGATGGGACACGCTGGCGCGATCGTAGGTGGCGCTGAAGACACGGCAGCAGCCAAAATTGCCGTCTTCAAAGAATGCGGCATCGAGGTAGCAGTCACACCTTCCGACATGGCCGATGCACTGCTCCGTGCCGCAAAAGCCAAGGGTGTTACGTTGAGCTAAGATCGCTCCTCCATTCTCCTTTCCTCGCAAGCGCCCGATTCTAATCGGGCGCTTTTTTGTGTCCCACCGCCAAGCGGAAAAAGAGGTGGCCAGGCACTCCACGGCACTGAGAGAACGTCGTTACCGTTGCTACCTTCCGGTCCTGGCGGGGTTCACGCGCCTGCTCATGCATGGCACCTGGCCGAGGGGGAACATGCTCGCCGCCCTCGGGAGCGCAACTGCAATTTCGAAGGGATTCGCACCACTCTGCAGGGAGCCCTACTTACTCACCCTCGCCGCGACGTCAATTTGACATATCCACTTATCCTCGAATCAGATACGTTGCGCGGAAAGTCCGTTCACCGTGTTGGCTGATTCAGAAGGCTTTCCGCTTGCGCGACAATGCCTTCTACCGGCCAAAGGCGTCCCAACCCTTCATAGCCGCAGGCCAGCATGCCTTCCTCCGGTCCAATAAAGGTGACGCCACGAGAGCGCAGAGTCTCAACGTTAGCCACCGTGGCTGGGTGCGACCACATTTTACCATTCATAGCTGGCGCGATCAGGACAGGACAACGCGCGACCAAATAGAGGGAGNNTCGGGAGCCAATCCTTGGGCAAATTGCGCTACGACATCTGCGGTGCAGGGAGCAACCACGAGGAGATCAGCCTTATCGGCCAATTCAATGTGCCCCGGTTGCCAGCCATTCGCCTCGCTCCAAAGATCGTCCGACACCGCCTGTCGAGCCAGCGTCTGGAGGGTCAAGGCCGTAACAAATCGAGCGCCCCCGTCCGTAAGCACGGGAAAAACAGTCGCTCCTTTTTTTCTCAACTGACTGGTCAGATCAGCTGCTTTGTAGGCAGCGATCGAACCCGTCACCCCCAAAACAATACGTTTTCCGTCGAGAGGAGAGGCCATGGAGAAGACCAGTCAATGCGCACCACACTGGNNACCCTTTCTTTTCTGCCGGGGGGGAAGACTCTCCCGGAGCGGGAGCTTTACCCTCGTCACGTTTGGCCCCATTCCGACGCTCTTCCGGATTGGATGGCCGTTGCGGACGGCGCTCTCTCCACCGACGCTGCATCTCTTCAAACTTCTCTTTTTGCGCCGGTGTCAGCTCGACTGCGATCCGGCTATCCATGGCCTGAAAGACCCGCACGGTTTCTTTACGGTATTTCCGGAGCTCCTCGCTCGCCTCATCAATCGCCGCACCTATCCGAACCTGTTGCGCCGGAGTCAGGTCAAGCGACTCGGTCAGGCGACCTTTATGAGATAAGGCAAACTGATCAGGGCCTCCGCGCTGTTGCACAAAAGACCGAGCGATACGGAGAGAAACAAAACCTCCGACCACGGCGCCCGCGACGAAAATTCCGACAAAAACCAGGGTGACTTTCCACGTTCTACTCATGAGCACCCCTTACTCGACCAGCTCGGAGACAGGATCCGAACCCACTAAAACGATTTCATCCCGAATCGACTGCATCACTGGCGAGACGTTCAGGGCAAAAGCCGCCACCGCTACCAGCGATGCGATACTCAAAGCGCGAAAGGCAAAAGGCTCAAAGAGGCTCGCCAGACCGCGCTCAACCGGCGAGAGCCCCAACGCAACCACGCGTGTGGCAAAGCCCGGAGGCACCCGAGGCAAATCGTCAGCCCGCGTTGGCGCCTGTCGCGCCAAGACCACCAACCGATCCCATGCGTCTGAATGTGAGGGTTTCATGTGTGCTCCTTTTTCTCTAACTCTTCCAGGGCCTTACGTAACTTTCTTCGGGCACGAAAGGCCCGCACTTTAATCAAAGAGGTATTCCAGCCGGTAATCTCACCAATCTCGGCGATCGTTTTCTGTTCTAGATCTAAAAGCTGAATCACAAGCCGGTCCTCTGGTTTCAATTGTTCGAGAAGTTTATGCACCAATTCTCGCGCTGCCAAGGCGTCATCCGGAGCCCGCTCATTTTCACTCGTGAGAACAGCATCCAATACCTCCGCCTCGTTTTCCGATAAATCCGCCCAACGAAACTCCGGTCGACGTTGCTGCTGACGTAGGTGGTCGATGCACGTCGTCAGGGCAATTCTCGACACCCAATGGGTGAAGGGTACGGCTCCCTGATACTGTTGAAGTCGTGCAAACATCTTTAAAAAAACATCCTGAGCAATATCCTCTTCTGAGATACGCCGGGGCAAACGCGCACGTGCGATGCGAATGACCAAGGGATAAAGGTGAGCGACCAACGCTCGCGCAGCGTCCTGATCGTGGGTTCGGACACGTTCCAAACAGCCGGCCAAGTCGAAATCGGCGGCTTCGGATTCAGGCATACCCACATGGAAAATGTCCCATACACAGAGAGCAAGACGCGCGTCGCCAAAGATGAGTTACAGCCGAGAAACGGAAGACAACTTGATATTAAAGCAATCAAACAACATAAACATCCAAGGCGCTGGCTTGACTCCCTTTCCTGCGTGCCGTTATAGCACTGTCCTTCGATGCGAATTTTCGCCCAGGCGCTTCGACTTACCTAGACGCACGGTCCGTGAGACCCGCGTGTGCGGCTGACTGTGCGTCCGGAAGCAAGCTCCGTTCCTGTCTTTTCCGACAAGGACGTCCCTCGGCAGTTTATTCAAAATAGCAGCGTTATCTTTACGGTTTTACCGTTCGCATCATGCAACCCTCTCCCTCCACGAAATACCGTCCCTTTCCTCCCGTTCCGTTCACGCAGCGACAATGGCCCAATCGTGTGCTCACCCAAGCGCCCCAATGGTGCAGTGTCGATCTCCGGGACGGTAACCAAGCGTTAGCTCAGCCCATGAGCGTCGAAGAGAAATTGGAGTACTTCGACTTGCTGGTTAAAATTGGCTTCAAAGAAATTGAGGTCGGTTTTCCCTCAGCCTCCCAAATCGAGTTCGATTTCTGTCGCCGCCTCATCGAGGAGAACCGCATCCCGGCCGATGTGAGCATTCAGATTCTCTGCCAGTGTCGCGAGGATTTGATCGTGCGGTCCTTGGAAGCACTCAAAGGCGCTCGCAGCGTCATTTTCCACCTCTACAATTCCACCTCGCCCGCTCAGCGCAAATACGTCTTCAACGCCGCCCCGNNATTCGGATCGCCACCCGTGGGATTGAATGGCTGAAGCAGCATGCGGCTCCCTTGATCGCTCAGGGGACGAAAGTTCGCCTGGAGTATTCTCCCGAAAGCTTTACGAGCACCGAATTGGAGTTCGCACTGCAAATCTGCGAAGCGGTCTCCGACGTCTGGCAACCCACGCCAACCAACAAGATCATTCTCAATCTCCCCGCGACGGTGGAGTACGCCACTCCCAATGTGCATGCCGACCAGATCGAGTGGATGTGCACTCATCTGACGCGCCGGGATTCCACCATCATCTCTNNCACCCTCTTCGGAAATGGTGAGCGCACCGGAAATCTCGACTTGGTCACGGTCGCCTTGAACCTCTACACCCACGGAATTCCCACCGGTCTAGACTTTGGGGATCTGCCGCGCATTCGAGAAATCTATGAGCGCACGACGCGCATGGAGGTCCATCCTCGCCACCCCTACGCAGGCGAATTGGTCTTCACTGCCTTCAGCGGCTCTCATCAAGATGCGATTAAAAAATCCTGGGACCGCCAGGACCCGCAAGCCCCGTGGGACGTCCTCTATATCCCGATCGATCCCGCAGATATCGGTCGCAATTACAAAGCGATCATTCGCATCAACTCGCAGTCCGGAAAAGGCGGGGTCGCCTACGTTCTCGAACATGAATTCGGCTACCAGTTGCCGAAGCTCATGCACAAGGAAATCGGTCGCTTGGTCAACGAGCTGGCGGATTCCAGCGGCCGTGAGTTAACCCCCCAGGAAATTCACGACGCGTTCGTCCGCGATTACATCGAACGCTCCACACCGGTCGCCTTGGCAGAATTCCGCACGATCGAACGTGGCAGCCAAGTGACCTGTCAGGCGGAGTTGCTCCTGGAAGGCAACCGGCGCTTGGTCTCGGGTAGCGGCAATGGCCCGATTGACGCGTTCGTGCAGGCCACCAAAGAAGCCGGACTGCCCAAATTCGAACTCCTGAGCTACTCTGAGCACTCTCTTGGTAGTGGTGCGGAGGCCAAGGCGGTCAGCTACATTCAGATCAAAATTGCTGACGGACGATCCTTCTTCGGAGCTGGCATCGATACGAACATCGAGCTCGCCTCCATCAAAGCCATCGTCAGCGCCATCAACCGATCCATGAGTTAAGCGCTCAGCGACAGACTGCGTGCGGGTGGTTGCTCTACTCGCACGCATACTCGTGATAACAGAGCCGTTCAAACCCGGCTCATCCGTTTCAGCAGAGCCAAGCCGAGTGCGAGGAAGAAGATCACCGGAGCCCAAATAAGCAGGTCCGGTCTCCACTCAGGTTTTCCATCCAGCCAGCTGACACACACCGTCAGAAAGTAGTAGGCCATCACCAAAGCCAGAGCCACGCCGAGATTAGCGGTCGTCTCTTTGCGCGAAACCTTGATGCCGAGCGGCACGGCGAGGAGCGCAAATGCAAAGACGGCCACTGCAGTTGAAGCCTTTTCATTGATCGCAAACGCGATGGTCATTCGATCAAGCGCGGTCTTTACCGGGTCACCCCCAGGTGGAAGTGAGGCGAGGCGATGCTGCTCCGTGAAGAGTTCTTCCAACGTCATCCAACTCGGTTATTGCCGCACCGCCTGCTTCCCGAACACGGCGTCCATCCGTAACTCGATCGTAAACTCTTTCGATGTCCCCGGTTGAACCGGCTTCGTGAACTCCTCCGGATTATCTTCGTCACGAATCTCGAAGCTGACATTTCCCAACACCAATCCCAAGCGCCCTTCCCGCTCGTCGAACGAGACGCGACCGGTCGCCGCGCGCCCAGACCGCACCACTCGATTCTGATCGTCCAGTTCCCAGATCCACACGTCCTTCAGCAACGACTCTTCTTTGTCGCCAACAAAAAGAACAATCCCCCGGAAATCGCGGATAAACGTTTTCGGCACAATAAAGCTCAACGGATTGCGCTGCACCGCTTCCGCCAAAATCCGCTTGTAAGCCGTTTTCGACTTCGGCATCGAATAAAAGTTGATGAAGCCGCAGAGCAACGCTGCGGCAAGCCCTACGAGCAAAGCCGGTTGCGCGATATAACCAATGCTCAACCCCGCCGCTCGCATCGCAGTCACTTCATTCTGCGCCGACATCCGCCCCAGCACCAGCAGAACGCCAGTCAGCACGCCCATCGGCAGGGCGTACGAGGCGACAATCTGTAACAGCAATCCCAAGAGCTTCGAAAACGTACCCAAGGTCACCTGCCCACCCATAACGAACGGCAGCAGGTCTTTTAGCACGTTGCCGACGACCAGAATAAAGGCAAATAACCCAATTGCTGCCGCACAGGCTCCAAAAACGGCCAGAAAAATGTGTCGGTGGAGCAAAGACATAAAAGTGCCTCCTAGCTCTACTGGCCTTAGCGCTTCGGCGGCAATCCGAGACTACATCCGCTGCTTGGCTCTAGACTCGCAGGAGAAACCCGCAATGATACCTCCGTCATGCGCTTCACACCCGAAAAACCTCCGTTGACCGGAGAAACCTTGGAAACGCTCACCGCGCGTCTCAAGGAACAGGGAGAACCCGCGTTCCGCGCCCAGCAAATCCTGGAATGGGTTTACAAAAAACGTGCGCGCCGCTGGGAGGACATGACGAATATCTCCAAAAAACTGCGTACGTGGCTTGCGGATACGTTCGACCTCATGCCGGCCAACCTGTTGTTCGATAAACAATCGCAGGATGTCACCGACAAGCTGCTCCTCGAACTCCGCGATCGATCCCTGATCGAAACCGTCATTATCCGCGCCCCCCAGGAGGGGGTCGGTCTTGAGCACTCCCGCAAAACGATTTGCATCTCGACCCAAGTGGGATGCGCGATGGCCTGCGCGTTCTGCGCGAGCGGCCTGGCCGGACTTAAGCGCGACCTCTCCGCCGGCGAGATTGTCGCCCAACTCCTTCAGGTCTGTTACCGAGAAGACGCTTCCACGCAACGCGCCCGCGACGAACTCGCATCTTTTGACAACATCGTGGTTATGGGGATGGGAGAGCCGTTGGCAAACTACGATGCTTTGATCCGCGCACTAACGATTCTCAATGCGCCTTGGGGATTGGGATTTGGCGCCCGTCGCATCACGATCTCGACCAGCGGCCTCGTTCCAAAAATTCTGAAACTAGCTGAGGAACCGATGGGTTTCCGTTTGGCCATCTCTCTGCACGGGGCAACGGACGAGGTCCGTGAAAAAATTATGCCCGTGAACAAAGCGTTCCCGCTGGCAAAGCTGCTCCCAGCCGTAAAGACCTTCTCTGAGAAACACGGGCGGATGGTGACGCTAGAGTTTATCCTGATCGAAGACGTCAACGACTCCATCGACCAGGCCGGTGAGCTCAGGGATATCGCTCGTGATTTGCACGCGCATGTAAATTTAATTCCCTATAACACGGTCGAAGGGCTGCCGTGGAAACGTCCCAGCATCGAACGCCAAGAGGAATTTGCCGATGTCCTCCGCGCAGCCCGCCTACCGGTCACACTTCGCCGGGAAAAAGGGCATGACATCGATGCCGCCTGCGGTCAGCTGCGGTTGAAAACCGAAAAAGACCGCGAAGCACTCACGGTTTGATCATCGACACCGCAGGGGCATTCCTTCGGGATGCGAACGATGCCCCGCTACTTCTGCCTGGACGCTCTCCCCCGGACTGCTGCGTACAGGAGATTCTCCGTCAAAAAAGCACGGCAAGCAGCGGCTCCTAGCACTTTGCGCTTGAACAAGGTCGCCGGGCTTTTTTACGCAAACAACTCCATTTCCTGAGGGAACCTTCCCTCCCGGTCCCGTTTCCCACCGGTTCTCTCCCATCCTGCTTCCCCATGATCGAAGTCAAAGGCCTGGTAAAAACTTACGGTCCCAAGCGTGCTGTCGATAACGTCTCTTTCACCGTCAAACGCGGTGAGATTCTAGGCTTTCTCGGGCCCAACGGGGCCGGAAAATCTACGACGATGAAGATGATCACCGGTTACCTACGCCCGACCGGCGGGACGGCGGTCGTCGATGGTCACGACGTCATCCGAGACCCCGTAGCCGTGAAGCGGAAGATCGGCTACCTGCCGGAAAGCGCGCCCGCCTACCAAGAAATGACCGTGCAGGAGTTCCTCACGTTCATCGCCGAGGTGCGGGGGTTCCGGGCCAAGGAAGCGCGACGCAACCAAGTCGATCGGGCTGTACAGATGACGCACCTGAATCCCGTGCGCCATCAGACGATTGAAACGCTCTCCAAAGGTTTCAAGCAACGGGTAGGCTTTGCGCAGGCGCTCCTGCACGATCCGCCCGCGCTCGTTCTGGACGAACCCACCGATGGTTTGGATCCGAATCAAAAGAACGAGGTGCGCTCCTTGATCAAGAGTATGGCGACGGAGAAAGCGGTCATCCTTTCCACCCATATTTTGGAGGAGGTGGAAGCCATTTGCACGCGCGTGATCATCATCTCTCGCGGCAAGGTCGTGGTCGACGAAACGCCCGCGCAATTGCAGGCACGGAAGCCCGGCGCCCGGCTGGACGCCATTTTCCGCACCTTGACGCAAAGCGATACTTAAGCGGATCCCGCGTGGGATCCGGCCAACGCCTCACCCTTTCCTGCTTTTCGAATCCTCGACGTCCAGATGACTCAGATCACCCCTGTTTTTAAGCGCGAGTTCCTCGGCTACTTTCGCTCACCGGTCGCTTACGTTTTCCTCTCGGTATTCCTGATCGCCAGCGTAGGCACCGCTTTTTTCCTTGGTCGTTTCTTTAAGGGAAACTTGGCCTCACTCGAGAGCTTCTTCGTTTTTCACCCTTGGCTGTTTCTCTTTTTGATTCCGGCCGCCGGGATGCGGCTTTGGTCGGAAGAAAAGAGAACCGGGACCATCGAGCTGCTCTTCACGCTCCCTGTCACGACTCTGGAAGCGGTCTTCGGAAAATTCCTCGCCGCGTGGGCCTTCCTCNNATTGGGTGATCCCGACTGGGGTGTCATCTTTTCGAGCTATTTGGGCAGTATTCTCATGGCCGGCGCCTATCTGGGAATCTGCACCGTCATGTCCGCAGTAACCAAAAACCAAGTGATCAGCTTCGTGCTCAGCGTGATCATTTGCTTCGTGATGGTCCTCCTGGGCTTCAGTGTTTTCAACGAATCCATGATCGCGGTGCTTCCGGTTTGGATGGTCGATCTGATCGCGAACTTCGGCTTCATTCCTCATTTCGAAGCCTTCACCAAGGGAATCATCGATCCCAAGGACCTGCTTTATTTTCTCTCCCTCATCGGCTTCACCCTTTTCATCAACGTGCTCGTACTCGAGCGTTGATCACCGCCGCCGTTTACGTTCCCACCCGTTGCTCCCATGAAACCCGGCTTTAAAGTTGTTTCTGTCCTCCTGCTCTTGGTCGCGCTTATCCTGGTGAACTACCTGGCCTCGCGGCTTCCCTTCCGGGGAGACACCACCGAAGACCGTATCTACACACTCTCGGATGGCACCAAAGCACTGCTAACCAAGATCGAGGAACCCGTCGTCCTCGACTACTACTTCTCCCGATCGGTGGGTGCATTGCCCATTCAGTACAAAAATTACGCCGCTCGCGTTCAGGAAATGNNGCGCCTCCCGTGGTAAAATCACGCTCAACTTGATCGACCCGCGTCCAGATACACAGGAAGAGGAACGTGCGGGTTCCGCAGGCATTCAACCACAACAACTGCCCACTGGCGAAGCGGTTTACTTTGGTCTCGTGGCGACCCAAGCCGATCAGCAAAAAGTGGTCGCAGCCTTCAATCCACAACGCGAATCGTTTCTGGAATACGATCTTTCCCAGCTGATCTACAGCGTTCAGGCGATCACGAAAAAACGGTTAGGTCTGATCACCAGCCTGCCCCTGCAGGCTCCGCCAATGAACCCGATGATGATGATGCAGCAGCAACCGCGTCAAACGGGGCAGTTGGTCGCAGATGAATGGGCCAAGACCTTCGAACTCGTACCCGTCGAAGCCAGTGCCACCTCGCTTCCTGCCGGTCTAGACGCCCTGGCCGTTATTCATCCACAGAATCTGTCACCGAAACTCGAATACGCCGTCGACCAGTTCCTCCTCGGCGGCAAACCGGTCTTCTTGGCCGTGGATCCTGCCTCCCAATACTTCAAGCGCCAGGGAGGCCAGGCTGCCATGTTCGGCGGACCGCAGCCGAACGTCTCCAGCGACACCCCTTCCTTGCTCAAGGGATGGGGCATCACGTACAATGCACAAAATGTAGTCGGGGATTTGGAGAATGCTACGCAGGTGCAGACAGGCCCGGGCGGAGTGGTTCGTTTTCCCATCTGGCTCTCGCTCACTCAGAATGCTTTCAGCCGCGAATCCACCGCCGTCGCCCAGTTAAAATCACTTCTCTTTATCGAGAGCGGTAGCCTGACCGTCGACGCTCGCGGCCGTTCAGTCACACCCTTGATTCAAACCTCCGAGTCGAGCGGCGAATTGCCGGCGATGACGCTTCAATTTGCTCAACCTGACGAAGTCGCCCGGCAAATCACGCCCTCTGGAAAAAAGACCGTCGCCGTTCTCTTNNCTGCGGAACCCTCTACCGGAGGACTGAAAGAATCCACCGCGTCGTCCACCCTCATGGTGATCGCCGATACCGACTGGCTTTTCGACGACTACAGCGTCCGTCGCCTCAACTTCTTGGGTGTGCAAGCCGCTGAACCTCTCAACGACAACCTGGCCTTTGCGAGCAACAGTCTGGAATTGCTCGGCGGGTCAGAGGACTTGATTTCCATTCGTGGTAAAGGAAGTTCGCTTCGGCCGTTCACGGTCGTTCGTCAAATGGAAGTCGCCGCACAAAAACGGTACCAAGACCAGCTCGCGGCTTTGGAGGGCAGGCTCTCCGAGGTCCAAACCAAGCTCAGCGATCTCCAGGGCAAACGCACCGACGGCAACCGCTTGGTCGCTACGCCAGAGATGCAGAAGGCGATCGAGGAATTCCAAGCTCAGCAGGCCACGATGCGCGGAGAACGCCGTGAGATCCGCAAAGCCTTGCGCGAAGATATCGAGCGTCTCGAAAACAAGCTGTTGGCGATCAATATCGTTATTCCCGTACTTATGGTCGGAGCTTTCGGTGTGTTGTTCTGGCGTTCCCGACGCTCCTGATTCGTCCGCCTCGTCCTCCCCCTCGCATTCGTTCCAGGTATGAAACTGAAATCACTCATCCTTGTTGTGGTCGCCCTGGCCGTCGTTTCCGTCGCAGCCCACTTTCTCACTCGCCCGAAAGCGGCCCCCATCGCCGATACCCGGGTAGGCCAACCCTTGATCGCGCCGGAGATCGTCGACCAAGCGCGTTCGCTTCGCCTGAAGGAGCAGGATAAGACTGTGACCCTCAACAAAGGCGATGACGGCGTCTGGCGGGTGGCGGAGTACTACGACTTCCCTGCCGACTTCACCAAGCTCTCGCGGATCGTGGGCGAACTCGTCGGCGCCAAATTAGAGCGTCTCGTCACCCAAAATCCGGAACGTATCAAGAGCCTGGATCTCGGGAACACGCGCCTAGCTTTTAGCGATGCCGCCAACAAAGAAACTTGGTCCATCCACCTCGGCCGGTCGGCAGACGGAGGCGGACGCTTCTTGCGCTTTGGCGAAGAAAACAAAGCGTTCCTCGCTCGTCTCAACACGTACTTGGACGTCGAACCCAAAAACTGGGCCGACACTCAACTCCTCACACTGAAGTCTGACGACGTCGCTCGCGTAGAACTTTCCTTCACCGATGGCACCGCTCCGCTAATCGCTCAACGAGCGAAAAAGGACGACGCCTTCATCGCCGAGCAGTCGCCTACCGGGAAGCGGCTGAGAAGTGAGCGCATTCTTTCCCTCATCGGGTCCGTCGGAACTCTGCGGTTTTCGGAGACCAGTGAATTGACCGACCCTAATGCCGTCGCTGCGAAGGCACACGCTCGCTCCGTAGTGTTCACGACGTTTGATGGGAAATCCTACACCGTTTCCGTGGGACGTAAGCCGGAACAAAAAGTGATCAAGGCTCCAGAAGCGAAGAAAGACGGCAGCACGGGACCCGCAGCCCTGGGCACGCTCACCGATCTCAGCGGTGGCGCAGCAGCCAAGGCCGATGAAAAATCGGACGGGAAAGAAAAGGCCGAGGATGGCCATGGTCCTGCCAAAGTAGCGGAGACCACCGAAACCATTCCCGCTGGTCCCGTCTTTGTGGTCATCACCACGTCGGATGCGAAAGCAGGTGTGAACTCTTTGATGCAAAAACGCGCCTTTCAGGTCTACGAATCTGTACTGACCGGACTTCCTGCGACCTCGACAGAGTTATTCGAAGACGCACCTGCACCGTCCCCGACTCCGGCTGGGGCTAACGGTCCGAGCGCTCCCTAAGCTAAAACTACCAGTCAGGGCTTTACTTCATATCAACATATCCGAATATGTTGATATCAATGAAGCCTGACCGCCCTATCGCTGCCCTCTTTGCCGAAAAGCATCCGCTGCGGTCGTTGGAATTTTTCCCACCCCGTGATGACGCGGGGGTCGAGGCCTTGCGGCAGGCGGCTACCGTCCTTAAACGGATTTCTCCTGACTTTGTCTCCGTCACCTACGGAGCGGGAGGGACTACCAGAGAGCGCACCGCCCAAGTCAGCACGTTGCTAAAGAATGAGTTGGGGTTTACGGTGATGCCCCACCTTACCTGCGTGGGTCACACCCAGTCCGAGCTCCGGGAGCTGGCAGATCGGATTTATGGCGAGGGCTTTCGCAATATCATGACGTTGCGCGGAGACCCGCCCAAGGGATCCACAGTCTTCCAAGCAGCGCACGATGGTCTTAGCTATGCCAACGAGCTCGTCAGCTTGCTCAAACAGCAGCACCCAGACTTCTGCCTCGGCGTAGGGGGTTATCCAGAAAAACACCCGGAAGCTCCTTCTTTGGAAAGCGATCTATCTGCCCTTAAACGCAAGGTGGACGCGGGCGCGGCCTTTATTACCACCCAGTTGTTTTTCGACAACGAGGTATATTTTGCCTTCGTTGATCGCTGCCATCAGGCGGGGATTCACGTTCCGATCGTCCCCGGCATCATGCCCGTGCTTTCGTTGAAGCAAATTCAACGCTTCACCGCGCTCTGCGGTGCGACACTGCCTCCGAAGCTGCTTCGACGCTTGGAAGCGACGGATGACCATCCTGACGTGGTCGAAATGATCGGCTTGGATTGGGCTCTAGACCAGATTCGCGATCTCCTCGCTCGGGGTGCGCCTGGCTACCACCTCTACATCATGAATCGCGCTCGCGGTGCCCTCGCTCTCGCCGCGGGCCTCGCAGCTTAGGAAATAACGCGGCAATGCACGTGGAGCCCCTTTGCCCGTGCAACCTAACGTGAGCGTGATTTGTGCGTAGGAGCACCTATCGCCACAGACGCCATCGGCATCGCAACACGCACCTATCTCGTCTTCATGCTGCCGGTGCTTGTCACCAGGCTCGCACCCGGCTTACTTCCGCGACTGACTTTCTTTCCTCCTCCCTATGCGACTTTCTGGAAAAACGGTTCTCGTCACTGGCGGTAGCACCGGCATCGGTTATGCCCTCGCTCTCGGCTGCGCCCGCGAGGGAGCCGATCTTATCATTAATTATTTCGACGATCGCGCACGCGCGGAAACGGTCGTCAAAGAAATCACCGCCCTCGGTCGACGTGCGATCGCCCTCAAAGCAGACATCCGCAAAGTCCGCGAAATCGATGCAATGTTTGCTCGCGCGCGCAAAGTGTTCCCTCGACTGGACGTACTCATCAACAATGCCGGCCTCACGGGTTGGGCTAACTTTTTCGACACCACTGAGGACAAGTGGGATGTCGTGCTGGATACGAATTTGAAGGGCACCTTCTTCTGCTCGCTGGCCGCGGCCAAATGGATGCGCGACACGAAAACCCCCGGAAGCCTGATCAACATTTCCACGCAGTGCGCGGAACTTGCGGTCAAAAATTTGGTGGCGTATGGCACCAGCAAAGCGGGAATCCACGGTCTCACCAAACAGCTAGCGGTCGAACTCGCTCCTCTCGGAATCCGCGTGAACACCTTCTCTCCCGGCCCGGTAAACGTAGAGCGAAACCTTGCCGACGACCCCGACTACCGCAATGCGTGGGGCTCCATGGTTCCTTTGGGCCGCACCGCAGAACCCGAAGAAATGGTGGGCCCTGCTCTTTTCCTCGCGTCGAACGATTCCAGCTATGTCACGGGGCAGACCCTCTTTGTGGATGGAGGCTGGACGGTCCAGGGGAAGGTGCCGGAATCCAACGTAAGCAAAGCCGCTAAGAAAAACCGCTAAGCCGAGCGCGTGACAGGCCTCGATGAACCAGGTTCATTCAGGCCCATTCTGACGTTGCTCTCCTTCTTCCTCCCTGCCTTGCCAGGGAGACGAGAGACGCTACCATGCGGCCATGGTCGCTCGTCTTCCGCGTCTGGTTCTACGCACTCTTTTCGCTTTTACGCTCATCACCGCGAGTCACCTGCTTCCCGCGGCTATTCAACTCACGGGTGAGTTTTCGCCAGCCACCTCAACCTTTCAAGTTTCCCGGGAATCACTCGAGGAAAAGAGCTTTACCCCCGTCCAGGAAGGCAGCCTGCACGAGGGTGAACTTCACAGCAGCTTCACGGCAGAGCCCGGTCTATTCCTCCTGCAAGTGGGCGCTGCAAAAGGGAGCTTTATCGCCCGAGATGGCCAAACGCTTCAGGTTCGTCTCTCTGCAGATGGAAAAACCCTTATCCTCGAAGGCACACCGGACCAAAGTTTGTACCGCGCTTACGAGGAGTTCCGCACCGCCTCGCTCAAACGCCTCGTCCTCCAGGTTCGCGAAGCCATTGCGCAAGCCCGCTCGGCCGGAGATCAGTCGCGGGTGGAGAAACTGACGGAAGATGAGGTCACGGGATACCTAGCCCATCGCCGCGAACTCAATGACTTCACGTTGGAAAAACTAGGCGGATCTGCGACACTCTACGCAGCCTCATTGCGTTGGGATGGAGACTACCGACTGGACGAATTGAAGCAGACCGTGGAAGCCTTTGCCAAAAACCAGGGACAACTGGAAATCACCCAACGGATGCGAGAGAGGATCGCCCGTTTTGAGCGTGTCTCGGTGGGATCGATCGCGCCAGAGCTCGCTGCCAAAACCCCAAATGGTGAAACGCTCCGGCTCAGCTCTCTGCAGGGCAAAGTGGTGTANNCCCTGCCGTATTGAGAATCGTCACTACGTGAAGTCCTACCAGGATTACCACTCCGCAGGCTTTGAAATCCTCGCCGTGTCCGTGGACGCGCGCGCCAACGACTGGAAATCGGCCATCGCCAAAGACAATGCCACCTGGCTTCACATTTCTGACCTCACTGGCTGGAAATCACCGTTGGCTGCCACGTACAACGTCTCTGCGCTTCCGGCCAGCTTTCTCCTGGATCGCGACGGACGAATCATCGCCAAGGACCTTCGCGGTGACACGTTGCAGAAAAAGCTGCACGAACTCCTCGGCACAGGTCGCTCCTCTCAGCGGTTCTAAGCGCCATATCCGCCGGCAGCGTTTTTTTNNACTTTGGGGCAGACTTCCAGACGTTGGAACGATGTCTGTGGACCCTTCACCCCGACGCACGCACGACTCGGCTGTTCTGCTGGCACGACAGCAGGTGGTGGAGCAACTCGGGATCGAAAACTCCGAACTTGCCGAAGCCTACCTGGCATTGCCCATCACCCATCGCGTTCGTGCCTCGCATGCCCGCGCCCAGTTGGCCGAGTTCGTAAGCGATCTCCTCGAAAATGCAGATCCCCTTTTGCACTTCGGCGCTTACGATGAACACCGCGGTGAGGTCACACTCCTTCGCTCGCTCGAACTCGAAGTGCGGCCCGGCCTGAGCATCCCGGCGTGCGCACCCCATGTTTGGAAGCTTTCTCGGTTGGCGCAGGAAATCAGTGTACGCGGCGCCCAGTCGTTAGCGGCGGAACTCGTCGCCAAACGCCTTCCTCTCGCCCAAGAAACCCTCCGCCGTCTTCAAGAAACTCCGCCTGCGTTCGAAGGTTGGTCCGAGCTCACGACATCGGATTTACAACGTGCCTTCCCAGTTCCGGCGCCCTCACTCACCGATCGGCGGGAGCTCTACCACCGTATTAGAGTAGCCTGCAGCTTAGCCGCAGATCGTGTTCGCTTTGATCGTCTGGCTCAGCGGAATCCCGGATTTGCGGACTACCTCCAATGTTTTCCTCTCGCTCGATCTCTTCGTCGAAAAGTTATCGCTTGGCTGGGACCAACTAATTCCGGGAAAACACACCGAGCCCTGCAAACACTGCGCGAAGCAAAATCAGGGATGTACTTGGGACCGCTCCGATTGCTGGCGCTCGAACAACGGGACCGCTTGGTTGAGATGGGCCAAGCCTGCTCTCTCATCACCGGGGAGGAACGTCAGCACACTTCAGAGACACATTCTTCGCGCACAGTGGAGATGACCAGTTTCAGCGACCTGTTGCTAGTGGTGGTGCTAGATGAAATGCAACTCGCCTTTGATCGCGATCGCGGCTGGGCGTGGGTGGCTGCCTATTGCGGAGCTGCGGCCGAGACGCTCATCGTCACCGGCCCCGCCTCAGCCGAGGGCGTGATCCGGAGGCTGGCCGAACTCTGCCATGACACCGTGGAGGTTCATCTCCTCGAGCGGCAAGGCACCCTCGCTTACGAAGGCGTCATCGATTGGAAACAAATTCCTCCTCGGTCAGCTGTCATTGGGTTTTCCCGCGCGATGGTTCTAGAGCTGAAAGCCCTATTTGAAGCGCGTGGTCTTCGGGTCTCCGTCATTTATGGAGGGCTCACTCCTGAAGTGCGTCGCTCCGAAGCACAGCGATTTCGTGATGAAATCTCCGACATCGTGTGCGCTACCGATGCAATTGGGCTGGGCCTCAATCTCCCGCTCGAACGCGTGATCTTTTATGAGGTGGATAAATTTGACGGCGTGCACAACCGCTCTTTAACCGCTGGCGAGATTCTCCAGATTGCCGGTCGAGCTGGCCGAGGTCCGGGTTCCATCGGTTGGGTCGCCGCGTTATCGACAAGAGACGGACACCGTATCTCCCATGCTCTCGCCCGACCACAGGACACTCCGCAGGTGGGACAACTTCCGGCCGCACCGACGGCGATGCACATCCGAGCCATTGCAGACCATTTGGGAGTCGAGAGCCTCACCACCATCCTGGATTTTTTCCGCACGCGACTTCAGTTCCCTGGCGGCACGTTTTTCGCCGATGTCCAGGATGATGTACTTGAAGCCGCCGCCTTGGTCGACACCTACGCGCCTCGGTTTCCTGCCGAGGTACGCTACGCTCTCGCCTGTGCCCCGATCGAATTGGAGGAACACCTTTTTCGAAGCACCTTATCTGACTGGCTCGAAACCCTGCAAGCGGGCCGTCCTGTACGCTTTCCCCGTCGGTTGGATACGAGTGGAGGTCTCGAATCTCTAGAGGAAGCACTCAAACTACTGAGCGTGTACCGATGGCTTGCGCTGAAGTTCCCTGAACCGTTTGACGACCTGGAGTACGTCGAGCGACTGCGACGTGAAACCACCGAACAGACTCAAGCCATTCTCCGCAGTAGCCATCCCATGCGTCGGTTAGGTCGTCGAGAGTGCGTGCGCTGCGGGCGAGCCTTACTGCCGAGTTCCTCCCAAAAACTTTGCCGAGAATGTCACNNAGGTAAAACTTTGCCGAGAATGTCACTCCAACCTGGGCTGTTCAGGATCGCAACCCGTCCACACTCCAATGGGCCTCAAGTGAACGTAATCGGGCGACCAAAGTGCCCGAAGCCAGCGACCGCATACAGTAGACCTACTACCATCAGCACCACTGCGGAGAATCCAATCACCCATCCATCCGCGCTTCTTAGCTTGGAATCGTGCAGGTAAGTCCGCTCCGCGTTGCCCGAAAACGCTTTGGATTGTAGGACGACCTCAATCTGCTGAGCTTTGAACATCGCACCGAGCACAATAGGCACTGCGATTTTCGAATACGTTTTTACCCGTTCCAAGGTGCTCATCTCCTCGAGGGCGAACCCCCGAAGACGTTGGGTTTCGATCACGGCGTGGATTTCATCAAAGAGGAGTGGAAAAAAACGGAGGGTGGAGGAAATCAGAAAAGCCAGTTTGTAGGGGAGTCGCAGGCGCACGAGACCCAACACCAGATTGTTGGGATCCGTAGTGAACACACAAAGCGGCACCAACAGGAGAAAGGTCAGGCTTTTCGCGATGACATTCACTCCATAGAGCAAACCTTCTCGAGAAAGCATCGCTCCTCCCACCACCCACCTTTTCTCCGGAAAACGAAAGAGGGCCGTCAGCTCGCTTTGCCCGGTCAGACGAAGCACCGGACGTACATTGAAGAATCCGTGGGTAAGCAGGAGCAGGAGAAAGAAGGGCGTCATCACCCGTAGGATGAAACCGAGATAGCCCCGCGGTACACCCACCCAGAGGCAAGCAATCAGGACCGCCGAAGCCAAACTCACACTCAAAAGAGGCTGACTCCACAGCACTGCCACCCCGGTTAGAGAGACAAACACCGCCAACTTGGAGCGAAAATCCAAGCGTGAAAAAACGGTCTCGCGTTCGACGGTTTGAAACTTAGGCAAACTCATGACGTGGTGGACAAGAGAGCGTCCGCTACTTCCGCAGGAGTAAGCGCCCGGCTGTTTGGATTGTTTGCGCGCGCCAGTACCACTGCCTGAGTGGGATGCAGCCGGGTTTTCTCCAAAACCTCCAGGGCGTGGTAGGCTTCCCGCAAATCGGCATCGAGCAACACCCGACCCTGCCCCATCACCAATGCCCGACTAGCGTAACCCNNCACCACGATGGTTCGGCCTTGTTCATGGAGCTTTCGGGTCAGTTCAAGAATCGCCCGCGATCCGGCATCGTCCTGTCCCGTGGTGGGTTCATCAAAAACAAGGATCTCTGGCTGCAGCACCAATACCGCAGCGATCACCACACGCGCCCGATCTCCCTTCGAGAGCGAAAAGGGATGAGCCTTTCTATACTCAGTGAGACGCAGCGCGGCTAATGCTTCCGTGACTCGCTCCGCCTTTTGTTCCTCGGACAAGGGCAATAAGCGGAGCGAAAAGGCGACTTCCGCCTCGACCGAAACATTGAAGAGTTGCCGGTCAGGGTTCTGCGGAACGTAACCGATGCGCTGGGCAAGTTCTACGGGCGAATACGTTTTCAGAGGCACGCCGTCGATGAGAACCTCGCCTTCCGTGGGTTTGAGTAGGTGCAAAAGATGCCGCAGAAGCGTGCTCTTGCCCGCTCCGTTTTGACCGAGAACCACGACGTAGTCATGCCGACGTAGCTGGAAATCAATTCGCTCCAACGCACGAGACCCATCAGGATAGTGGTAACCCACCCCTTTTAGCTCCATCAAAGGAATCCCGTCATACGTCCGGTTGGGTTCAGGAGAATCCGTGGGTCGCTGTGCGACGGGAAAAGATTTCAGGGCCTTCAAACCTTCCGACAAGGTCACCGGGATAGCCGTCGACCCGAAACCATGCGAAGCGAGTCTCGCAAACACTGCTGTCACCTCGGGCGGCCGGAGGTGTTCTCGCGCCAGAAGATCCGCATCGCGATAAATCTCAGTGGGACTCCCCACAGCAGCCACGCGCCCGCGCGATAACACCAGCGACCGGTGGACCGTTTCTGCCATTTCTTCCGAGGCGTGACCGGTGATGACGAACGCGATGCCGTGACGCTGATTGAGCTCCTTCACCAGTCGGAAAACCTCTTTTGTACTCACCGGATCCAGCTGCGAGGTCGGTTCATCTAGAACGATCAACGACGGCCGGACTGCGAGCGCTGCCGCAATCGCCAGGCGCTGTTGCTGCCCTCCCGACAATTCGTGCGGGTGTTTCCGCGCCAGATTTTCCAGGTCCACCGCGCGGAGNNGAGAAAAACGCAGGTTTTCCAAAGCGAAAGCCACTTCGTTTTCCACTGAGGAAGTCACCAACTGAGTTTCAGGGTCCTGGAAGACGACGCTGACTTGTGATGCAAAGGTGTGAATCGGATGCTCAATGGTATCCATCCCTCCGATGCTCACTTTGCCAAAGAAGCGTCCTCCGTAAAACTGCGGGACAATCCCGTTGAGCGCGAGGCACAAGGTGGTTTTACCCGCGCCCGTTGCACCTAAGAGACCGAGAATTTCTCCACGATGGATCTCCAGATTGACATCGAAGAGTGCGGAGCGCGTCGCCTTTGGATAATAGTAGGAGACATTCTCCAGAACAACTAAGGGAGCGGCCATGATCAGTACGTCGCCTCGCGCGGCTTGACCAGAGACATCGCCCGAAGACCAGCGATGACACCGGTACCCACCACCGCACCGATTCCACTGCGGGCNNGTGCTCGAGAGGAATCACTCCAATGAACATGATAAAAAGCTGCTCCGGCCAGTTGAGCAGAAGATAGGAAAGGAGCGATTCAGTAAACATCATCAAACTGGCCGCCGTCCACGTCGCCAGGAACAATCCCAAAGCGACACGCTTGAGGTTCGGGCTCGCAATAAGGGTCGCCATCCACGATCGCGTCGGGAGAACGAAAAGTGCAATCGCGACGACGTGTGTCAGGTATCCAAAAATCAGTACCCAAGGACGCACCCCGTTCCGCACGATCGCGTGATGCCCATAAACTACGACTTCAAGGGCAACGAGCAGCATCAGCAGCCAAGCGAGTCGGCGGCGGTGTGGACCTGGCGCGATCGCTCCAGCAAAAATGGCGCCCATAGCCGCACCTCCTACGGTGATCCAGGGGATTCCCGACGTATGGGGAGCAAGAAATACCCCCACCAACGCCCCAACTCCACTCGCGGCAGCTCCCGCCCAGGGGCCCAAGAGCCACCCATTCAGGGTGTAAAGCCCCTGCGCCATGGGAAAGCTACTCCCTGCAGAGAGTGCGATGGAAAAGGGGATGAACGAGAACACCGCTACCACCGCCGAGAGGACGATCACGTAGGCCACGGGCGCACCCGCAATCGCCGCCGAGCCAAGAAAAACCACCGTCCGCTCCGGTCCGGCGGGAATTTCTTCCCGTGCGTCGGCCGGATCAGAGTTTGAAGAGTCTTCGGGCATTTTCTCCCAGCACGAGTTCCAACTGTGTCTTGGAAAGCCCAGAGCTTCTTGCTTCCTCCAAATCCCGTACAAACTCAGGCGTCTGTGTCAGTCGAGGATGCGTCAGAAGCGGATAATCGGTTCCAAAGAGAATACGTTCCGGGCCGATGAGATCGCACACCTGCGCATACACTTTGGGATCGTAGAGCAACGGCGACGCGGCGGTGTCATAATACACGTTTTTCAATAAAGGCCGCAACCGACGATTCAGTTCATAAAACGGAATTCCGCCGCCCCAGTGCGCAAAGATGAACAGATTATCGGGGAAATCCTTCACCAAATCGATATAGGGCTCTAGCGGCGTCGCTTTCACACAGGATCCCGGCGTGATCGCCAACGGATCCGTGACGTGAAGATACGTCGCGACACCATACTCCTTGGCCAACGCCATCAGCGCCGCCCAGCTTTCATCCTTGAAAGAAAATCCCTGGGCCTGCGGAAGGAGTTCCCCCAAGCCGCGAAGGCCCGAGTCCAATGCTCTCCGTGTCGCGTCCAAGCCTCGCTGGCCGGATCCGGCAACGACACTGGCAAACCCACTGAGACGATCGGGATGCTGTTTTACCCAATCGATGAACCAACTGTTCTGCAGTTCTGCGGTCTCTTGATGCTCCCAGTACCATCCGAGCATCACCGCATGATCCACCCCAGCTGTATCCATGTCTCGTAACAGGGTGTCCACGGTCGCCCACCCCTGAAGCGTGGGCTGATGCGGCGGCGCCACACAAAATGTCCACCAGGGCTCTCGATGTCGCGCTCCCCATGCGAGCGGATCCGAGAACACCTCGGGTGGATACATGTGAATATGAGAATCAACAATCATCGGTGCAGGCTCTTGCTCGCAGCTTCTGTGCCTTTCATGACGGGTTTAAGGGGTAGAGAGACGCAGCGGAGGAAAGTCCATACTTTCCACCAAAGTGCCAACGAAGCTCAACCTTCGAGCACGCAACGAAAATAGAGAACGCCGGGAAGCGGGTTGGGATAATAGGGTTCAGCGGGCCTGAAGCCTACCGAGGTGTAAAGTTGGATGGCCGCAGTCATCGTGGCCAGCGTATCCAAAACGACCGTGGTGTACCCTGCCGCTCTCGCACCCTCCAGAGCTTTGACAACCAGCGCCCTCGCCACGCCTCGTCCTCTCTGCTCGGGCAGCACATAGAGTCGCTTGAGTTCACCCTCTTTTTTCGAAAAAGCACGAAGCCCTATGCACCCCACCGCCTGACCGTCGATCTTGGCTAGCCAGAGCGCCCCGTTTGGCGCTGCGTACCGGCCGGGAAGCGTCGCCAACTCTTCCTCGAAACCTTGGAAGCAAAGATCCACCTGCAACGAAGAGGCATAAGCCCGGAAAAGCCTGCGAATCACTGCCAAGTCACTCTCAGAATGGGCGGGGGTGATCTCAACCAGGAAGCTCATGAGCTCGAGCTTTACGTAGCCTGGGCCGACTGCAAACTCTCCGCTACCCTAGGGAAGCGCCTCGTTGCCGACGCAGCTAGCCTACCCTTCTCACTCTCCCCAGCGCTAAAAACTCCTGCGTGACAGGCGTCCGACAAGCCGGTTGACTGGTCGTCTCATGCTCGCCGGTCGCGATGTTCGCTCTGACTTTCCCACGCTCCATCAAATGGTTGGCGGACGGCCTCTCGTTTATTTGGACAATGCCGCCACAACCCACAAGCCACGCGTAGTGATCGACGCGCTGACTCGCTACTACGAGCACGACAACTCCAATGTCCACCGAGGTCTTCACGCGCTCTCGATGCGGGCCACCGACGGATACGAAGCAGCTCGAGCCCGCGTCGCCACGTTTCTGAATGCCCGCCATCCTGCGGAGATCGTCTTCACACGGGGCACCACCGAATCGATCAACCTCGTAGCTCAAAGCTGGGGCGCCGCTCATCTCAAACGAGGCGATGTGATTCTCCTGACAGAAATGGAACACCACTCCAATCTGGTTCCCTGGCAGGTAATCGCGGAACGGACGGGAGCGACTGTGAAGTATGTTCCCGTCGCAGGCGACAACGCTGAAGGAGGACTCGACCTGCAAGCCCTCGACTTCCTGCTCACGCCTCAGGTCAAGATCTTCGCGTTCACCCACATTTCCAACACCCTCGGAGTGATTAATCCCGCNNGCAGCCGAACTCTGCCGACGCGCTCGCGAAGTAGGAGCCCTCACAGTGGTCGATGCCGCTCAATCGATCGGGCACGAGTTGCTCGATGTCCAAGCCATCGGCTGTGATTTCCTCGCCTTCTCGGGTCACAAGATGGCCGGACCTACTGGAATCGGAGTTCTGTACGGACGACGCGAACTCTTGGACAGCATGCCGCCTTGGCAGACAGGCGGAGGGATGATCAGCGTGGTCGAATACACCGGAAGCCGATGGAAGCCGTCACCCGAACGATTCGAAGCCGGCACCCCTAATGTTGCTGATGCGATTGCGCTGCACAGCGCTATGGATTACCTAGACGGGCTCGGTCGCGCAGAAATTGGTTTGCATGACCATGCCCTCGCGGAAACGGCCTACGCTGCCTTGTCAGAACTTCCCGGAATTCGCATCCTGGGTCCTTCCGGACGACGGGCAGGGTTGGTCAGTTTTGCGCTACGTGACGTGCATGCTCACGATGTGGTGACCTTTGCCGACCAGGACGGAGTAGCGCTGCGAGGTGGCCACCATTGCAACCAACCGCTGATGAAGAAACTCGGCTTGCCCAGCAGCGTCCGCGCGAGCTTCTACGTCTATAACTCTCCCGGCGAGATCGAGGTCCTTGTCACCAGCTTGCGTAAGATCATTAAGTTCTTCGGAACATCCTGACATTCCACGCTTCCTACGCGTGACTGTACTGGTCCCATGGGCCTCTCTTCCTCTTCATTTTCTCCTCGGATTGCTGCTTGCGAGTGCCTCACGGCTTTCGGCGACACGCATGCGACCCTCTCTGGATTGCTCGCTGATAGGTGTGCGCTCACTCTGACACCGGTGTTGGGACGAGCAGGAGGCGACTTAGTACCGGTTGCGTTGGTAGAAGGTCGAGGCTACGAGGAAACGCTCCCACCCGAATGGATGAAGCACCTCGCTCAATTGGCCGAGCGTCTCCCTCATCGAGACTGGGGTACCTCTCGACGACCGGTCATGGTCACCAGCTCTAATTTTGGAGTCGGCGCACTTCACGCCTTTCGCGGCACCGGCAATATCGCCTATCTGGCCCATGGCACTCCCTTCGCCTGCGTCGAGGCCGTCTCGCGCCATCTAGGTTGGGGTCCACAGGTCACTACCTTTTCCCACGCCTGCGTTTCCGCGCACCTGGGCCTTCTCCACGCCTCCCGACTTCTCGCGGCTGATCTTGCCGACGAGGTTCTTGTGTTCTCGTTCGACTTCCTCAGCCCCTTTGTCGTCGGCGGATTTCACGCGCTGAAAATTCTCAACTCCGAACGACCCGCTCCCTACCAAGATCGAGCCACCGGCTCNNTGGGTCTGGGCGATGGCGCAGCTTACGCCGTCCTCACGCGGGATCGAGGCGACTTCCTCCTGGCCGGACAACGCCTGTACAACGAAATGCACCATTTCACCGCCAACCGGCCGGATGGAGCAGGTTTCGAGGCCTGTCTTGGCGCAATGGAGGATGTGACCCGCGGACGACGAGTTTGGGTAAAAGGCCATGGCACCGGAACGCTGGAAGCTGGGCGGCTGGAGTCCACCCTGCTCGCTCGAGCTTATCCAGACTCCCCACTGATTTCCTGGAAGGGTAGCCTAGGTCACACCCTAGGCAGTTGTGGACTGGTGGAGCTCGCGATCGCGTTAGCAGCGATACGAGGCGGGCGTATTCCCGGAACCGTGGGAAGCACTTCTCCTGCTTTCGCTCCCACGGTCGCACTCACTTCCTTTCCAGCAGCCGGATATGATTCCGTGCTCTGTACCAGCAATGCCTTTGGGGGCGCCCACGCCGCCCTCCTCGCTTGTCATGCCTGAGTGCTACCTCCAGTCNNCCCCGCCGAAACCCGAGAGCGTCTCAAAGATCTTTTCCCCAGAAATGCCGCTCGTCGTATGACCCAACTGGGTCAACTTATTGGTGCGTGCTTGAGTCGGGTCCAGCCGGGTGAGAATGAGCCCATCGTCTACGCTTCAGCTTATGGAGAGACACGCGCCCTGGAAAACTATTTGGAAAGTTTCCCCACCGCCAGTCCCACGCTCTTCCAAACCTCAATCCATCCCAGTGGAGTGCAGCAGGGACTCATCACCCGCCAACAACCGATCAGAGAATTGTTTCCAATGACTGGATACGAGCATCTGACTGCGCGGGCATTGGAAGTGGCCCTTCTTACCGGAGCTGAGCGTACCCTGCTTTGCGGTGGAGAGGAGCGCGGAACCTGGATGCTGGAAAACGGGGCCGCCAGCAACCGCACCTTTGCCTTCGCTCTTGCACTGAGCTCTTCCGAGACCGGTGCCATCGGTCGCCTTTCTCTTTTGTTCACAGAACCGTCACTGGCTCCAGAGACGTCGCTTCCGCTTCCCGCTTTTTTTGATCTACTCCGCACTCGGCAGGATTTTCGGGGTCAGATTGCTCCAGGTCGCTTCCTTCAACTTTCCTGGATATGATTCTCCGTCACCTTATCACCGGCAGCCTGCTTTGCGGCCTAGTTTCCCTAAGCGTACCGCAGGTCCGGGGCGCGCTTCCTGCCGACATCGTTAAACCCGAATATCGATTGGAGCTCTCTCGGGAAATCGAGTGGCAAACCTTGTTTCAACAATTTGCCGCCCAAGGCTCAGTCTTATCCGCATTCGAGGAGCTGCGTTATCTCCCCATTCGCAAACGCCCNNTGATGCGTCTCTCCCCAGAGCGTGGTCTTAGCCTCCACTACCTCACTCCGGAAGAAAACCGCATTATCATCGATGATCAGGGAATCTTAGTACGGGATGCTCAAGGCCGCAGTCGTGATGTCGGGAATGACCCCCGCGCAAAGGGCGCCACGCGTAGCCTGCTCCAAGTGCTCCGGTTCGATCTCGCCACCTTAGAACGTGACTTTATCCTTTACGGTGCGCGCGAAGGTCATGCCTGGCAGGTGGTGCTCGACCCCAAACCAGAGGCGGTGGTACGCGACGCTTCCTTAGGACAGATCGTGGTCCGTGGTCAGGACCAAACTTTGCTCATGATCGAACTCCGCCGCTCAGAGAAGCAACGGATTGAGATTCTCGTCGGTAAAACCGAAACAGGGGTCACGTTTTCAGCAGAAGATCTGGCGACCTATTTTCGCTGAAGCCGCGAAACCTAGGTCAACGCGGAGTCGTCGGGCTCGACAAGCCTCGACGATTCCGACCTAGGAATTCCCATAGAAGAATCGCTCCGGCCACGGAGACATTCAACGACTCCACCCGCCCAGAACCGCTCAGGGTAACAAGGCGCGAGCAGACCGACGCAACCTCGGGAGAGAGCCCCTGCTCTTCGTTGCCTAGCACCAGTGCCACCGGGCGCTCCGCGGGCAGATTGGACGTCTCTGCTTTTCCCCCACGCGTGGCCGCTCCAACCACTTCGTATCCGACCGACACGAGTTCTCGAATAAAGCGATCGAGGTAGCTCACCCGCCACACCGTGACATGGTCCAAGCCCCCTTCCGCCACACGAAAAGCCGCTTCACCCGGCAAAGCCGCCTGCGGCGAAAAGGGGAGAATGATGTGCTCCACTCCAAAAAAAGCCGCCGTCCGAGCTAGGGCTCCGAGATTGTGCACATTGCCCACCTGATCCAAAATCAACAACGGAACACGTCCACTCGCCCACTGCGCCACTTCCGATTCAAGAGGCGCCCGTAGTTGCGGTGCGCTCACAACGGCGACGATTCCTCCGTGGTGTAACGTACCCGAGATCAACTCTAATTCCGAGGTGTCCACGCACCGATACACCTTCCGCCCAGCGGCGAGCGCTTTGCACATGTGACCAATTTTTCTCGCCGTGGGTTCGTCGAAAAAGAGTCGCTTGATCGACGCCGCATCGCGCTGAAACCGGGTCTGCACCGCAGCCATTCCACAAATCACTAGTTCATTTTTATTCATGTCGTCACCTCGCCCATCACCGTAAACTCCTCGCGGTCGTGATATAAATGACGCACCTTAAATCCCGGAGCATGGCGCGTCAGCACTCCATCCGAAGCACGGATTTCCTTCAAGAAGGCCAGAGGGGAAACTCGTCCAAACTTGAGGTTGATCACAAAATAACGGCACCACTTTCGCGCGAGCCAGGGGCCAACCACGTTCTCCATCACATGATGCGGATCTTCGACTAAATCGCAAAAGAGCCAGTCGTAGACAGTCCCTGCCTCAGGCTCGAAAGCAAATGCGTCCACCCGCCGATGTTCGATCTGCGGATGCCCCAAAGCTCCCCCTTTGAGCGGGCCGTTGTCCAACGCCAACACCCGCGCACCGCGTTTGGCCGCAGAGAAACTCCATCCTCCCGGCGCCGCCCCCAAATCCACCACGGTTTCACCTGCCTGAGGCTCTCGTCCAAAAGCCAAGTACGCTTCCTCGACCTTCAAATAGCTACGCGACGGCGCGCGCTCGTCATCGGCCATCCGACGAGGACCATGATTCCAAATCTCGCGTGACGCCACCGCGCGTCCGAAGTCCGTAAAGAAAACAGCCCAACCACGAGTGAGCCCGACTTGCCGTGGCACCTCCGGAACCGCCAACTTGGCGACCCGCGAGAGACGTTTCCGAATCAATTCGTTAAAGGCTTTTTCAACGCCTGCGACCCGCCTTCCCAATCCGACAATCTCGGCCGGACAATGAAAGAGGCAGGGCCAGGGTGCCTCTATCCGTTCTCCCCGCAACGCCTCGAAAAAAGCATCCGCCAGTTGTTGAGCGAGCGCGTTGACCGACTCGCCCTTGATCTCTTTGACCGTGGGGAAAATCCAGTGCGGGAAAACCAAGTCGCCGAATCCCGTCGCAACGACACCCTCACTTCCTTCCGGATTCCGACTCCACGCCCAGCCGGGACCGTGCTCGACGGAAACGTAACCTTTCTCCGCCAACTCGGCCACGAGCAAATCTTCGTATCCAGCTTGGCAGGTTGCGAACATCGGAAGTGAGATAAAAAATACTGCGACGGGAGAACCCCGTCGCAGTCAGAGAACGGGAAATAGGGATGAACTTACAAGCGATGGAGATGGAAGCCACCATCCACATCGAACGCAGATCCAGTGGTGAAGGGAAACCGATCTTCCGCAATTGCCCGCACGGCGAGAGCCACGTCCTCCGGCTTGCCCCAGCGACGGATCGGGGTGATGCCGCGTTCATCGTGAATGATCAACTTGTCGTACTTCTCCTTCACACCACCTGTCATGTCGGTAGCAATGACTCCGGGACGGACTTCGTAGACGTTGATCGCGTCATTCGCCAGCCGCTCGGCAAAAAGCTTGGTCATCATGGTGAGCCCTGCTTTTACCATGCAGTAATCGCCACGATTAATCGAAGCGGTGTAGGCAGAGATCGACGTGATATTGACGATACGCCCGCGGAATCCGGACGTATCCAAACTTTGCTTCAAAAATTGTTTCGCCACCATCTGGGTGAGGAAATACGGCCCCTTCAAGTTAATGGAGAACAGTCGGTCAAAACTGTCCTCTGCCGCCTCGAGAAGATCAGCCCGGACTTTGGGTCCAACACCGGCGTTGTTTACCAGGAGATCCAGACGGCCAAAGTTTTTCAGAGTCTCCGACAAAAGCCGTACACGGTCTTCCGCCACCGCTACATCTCCCTGGACAATGAATCCATCCCCACCCGCCGCCTTCACCAGTCCCAACGCTTCGTTCGCTGCATCTAGGTTGCCCGCATAGTTGATCGCCACGCGATAACCTGCCTTGGCCAATTCAATTGCAATTCCTCGGCCGATTCCGCGCGAGGCACCTGTAACGAGGGCTGATTTTTTCGACATACGTCGTCCAACGTGAGCAATCCCCTGAGGGCCATCAAAACAAAACCCGCAGGAAACGCGGGAACCGCAACGACGTTATTTTAAATAACTTTCATCAGCTTAACTTTCTGTCATCGAACTAGCCTCCGCACGAAGCAAAGAACGGCCTCCATCCATCACTGCTCACCAAAGCGGGACTCAGCTCCCCCATACGAACATTCTTTGGTTCACCAGGTCCGTTGAGCAGATCTACTTGAGTTTGATTTACCTGCCTTTGCCTCGCTGTCTCGTTCCCCGTCATGAAAGCACTTCTTCTTTTCCTCTTGGGCGCCGTCGNNGCATCTTCGGCTATCATCTGTATCGTGAGCGTGAGGCGCGCCAAGCGGGGCTTACGACCGCAGTGCCTCCGACCGTGGTTCCCACCACCACTCCTCCACCCTCGACTGCAGTCGAGTCGACTTCGACCGATTTTGGCACCCGTGCACGCGAGGCTGCACGCGACACCCAAAACGCCATTGGCAACCAACTTCGCGAATGGAATCTTACACCCGATGACCTGCGCGACGATCTGCGCCGCGGAACAGAAATTGTTCGCACCAAGGCGAAACAAGCGGGCGCCGAGCTCAGCGATGCGCGGATCCTCACGGTGATCAAAGCCAAGTTTCNNGGGCCGCGTGACCCTCAAAGGACGGGTGGCCACAGCGGCATTGGTCGGACGCGCTATTGCACTCGCTCTGGAGACCGATGGCGTGATGACAGTGGCGTCCCAACTCACCGTCACCGCCACGCTTTAGTATCAATCGTCAGGATTGCGCGCAACACGCACCCCATCGCAAACAAGCAAGAATAAAGCAGCCTCAGACCGGCAGCGCTTCGTCCCCCTAGTCTGTCGCCCCAGGCCGTTACTTGCACGCATGGGCGCGTGACGGTACGCCAATCGCGAATTTTCGCTTTTTGCGTTTTTTCCGCTAGGCGTCCCCCCCTGACTTCGGGTTCATTGAGGGGGATCGGCGTCCAAGTTTTGCGACGCGTCCCCTTTCACGTACCATGAAGAAGCTCCCCAAGAAGACAATTCAACTGGTCGCCAGCGGCGATCTTCGTGCCTCCGCCAACGAAAAGTGCTGGCCCGCACAGGCGGCCATGGAAAAAAAGCTGACCGAGGTGTTGAAGTCACTCGGGTATACCCTGAAGCGGATGCACCCCTACAAAGATACTCTCAAGCATGGCTTTATTGGATCTCAGAAAGAAGGGATGGAGGTCTTCGCTCAAATTGACCCAGACGCCCCCCTCATCGTCGCGGAGTCCGTGTGGCAGTATTCCCACCACGTGCTTTCCGGCCTCATTTCGCACCGCGCTCCTATTCTCACGGTCGCCAATTGGTCTGGTACTTGGCCCGGCTTGGTGGGAATGCTCAATCTGAATGGCTCTTTGACCAAAGCGGGTGTCACCTACTCCACGCTATGGAGCGAAACGTTCGAGGATGACTTTTTCCTCGGACACCTCGCACAGTGGCTCAAGACGGGAGCGATCAAGCACAAGACCTCTCATGTAAAAGCCTTTGCCAAGGCAACGGTCCCACCGAAAGCACNNGGTTGTATGGGCATGTACAACGCGATCATTCCCGACGAACTGCTATTCCCGACCGGCGTCTTCAAAGAACGTCTCTCCCAATCTTCCCTGTACTACGGCGCCACGCAGGTGAGCGACCAGGAGGCGAAGGCGGTCTACAAGTGGTATTTGAAAAAGGGATTCACGTTCCACTTCGGCAAGGACGAGGCCACCGAGTTGACGGAAGCTCAGGTCCTCTGGCAGTGCAAAATGTATGTCGCCGCCGTGCGTATCGCCGATGAATTTGGTGCCGAAACCATCGGGATTCAATATCAGCAGGGACTCAAAGATCTTCTCCCCGCCAGTGATCTGGTGGAAGGCACGCTGAATTCCACGGAGCGCCCCCCGGTATCTCGAGCAGACGGTTCCATCATCCGCGACGGAGAACCCATCACCCATTTTAATGAAGTCGATGAATGTGCCGGCCTCGATGGCCTGTTCACCGATCGTGTGCACAAGGCTCTGGGTCAACCGCGCGCGAACACCCTGCACGACTTGCGTTGGGGAGCTCCTGACGAAAGCGGAACCACAGACGAGTATGTTTGGGTTTTCCTGATTTCTGGCAGTGCANNGACGGTTGGGCCGGGTCTGATTCCCTCCGCCAACCTCCGATGTACTTCCGTCTCGGTGGAGGCACGCTCCGTGGTGTCGCCAAACCGGGCGAGATCGTTTGGAGCCGCGTCTTTGTGGAGAACGGAAAACTGAAGATGGACATCGGCCGAGCCCAGGTGATCACCCTGCCGCAGGAAGAAACAGAGCGGCGCTGGGCAGAGACCACGGTCCAGTGGCCCATCATGCACGCCGTCACGTATGGAGTTTCCCGTGACCAAATGATGGCTGNNCAGCTCGTCACAAGGCGAATCACATTCAGGTGGCCTACGCCAACAGCGCCAAAGAAGCCGACCTTGCCGCTTACGCTAAAGCAGCTCTGGCCGCCGAGCTCGGGCTCGAGGTCAGTTTCTGTGGAACAAAAGCCGACGGAAAGGCCTTCTAAGCGTTCACACGACGCAATGCGGCGGGCACGTCCGGCGGTGCCCGCCTTTTTTTCATCCCAATTCCTCCCTTCGCGCCCCTTCCTGGCACCCATGTCTTCGCTCCCACCGCTACCCTCTGAGCCTCGTCCAGGCCGTTATCGACACTACAAAGGAAATGAATACCAGGTAGAAGGACTGGTGCGGCACAGCGAAACACTGGAGGTNNCGCGCTGTACGGAGACACGAACGCTCTGTGGGTTCGCCCTCAACCCATGTTCGTAGAGACGATCACCGTTGCTGGTCGTTCGCAACCGCGCTTCGCTCGTATTGACAAGGCTTGAGCCGACGAGGAACACTCGCGCTTGAGTACGGGCGCTCGTCACATCCGTTTCTTCGAAGAATTTTCATCACTGCCTCCAGAATGCCCGGCCGATCTCGCCCGCTCCCCTCCTTCCGTTTCCTCTTCGGCCTGATTGCCCTGTTGATTCTTGCGCAAGGGTGCGCTTCCAGTGCTCCTTCGACATCTCCGAGTCGACCGCGGGGTAAACCGGCACCGGCCTCCACGACAGCGCCCGCTCCTGCCACCCGCTCTGCTCCTACGGCTCCGACCACCAGCGCTCCCGCTCCTGGACTCGTTCTTCCACCCTCAAGCGCACCCATCGCCGTGGCGCCACGTGATCCGTTTCCGGTCATGCTGGGAATCGATGTCTTGGAATCGCAAGGATTCGCTGCGGTCGCAGGAAAACGCATCGGCCTTCTCACCCATCCGGCCGGGGTAAATCGCAAGGGCGTCAGCACCATTGAGGTTCTGCGTCGAGCCCCCAATGTAAAGCTCGCCGCCCTTTTTGGACCTGAACATGGCATCTATGGCAACGAAGCAGCAGAGATCCTGATTCCGGATCGCATCGACGCTCGTACAGGCTTACCTGTCTATTCCCTCTACGGTCGCAATCGCAAACCCACCAAGGCGATGCTCAAGGGTTTGAATGCCCTGGTGATCGACCTGCAGGATATCGGCACCCGCAGCTACACGTATGTAAGCTGTATGCGCTACGCGATGGAGGCCTGCTTCGAAGAGGGAGTCGAAGTGATCATCTTGGACCGACCGAACCCCTTGGGCGGACTCAAAGTCGACGGTCCGCCACTTGATCCTCAATGGCTCAGTTACGTTGGCGCTTTTCGGGTTCCTTACGTTCACGGACTTACGATCGGCGAACTCGCGCACATGGCAGCTGCAGAACCCGGCGTCCTCGCCATCGCGCCCGAAGTCCGCGCCCGCGGACGGCTCACTATCATCCCCATGCGCGGGTGGAAACGGAGCATGCGTTGGCCAGAGACCGGCCTCCGCTGGGTGCCGACCTCACCCATGATTCCTGATTTTTCCTCTTGTATGGGCTACCCCATGACAGGCCTCGGCACCTACTTGGGCGGCTTCCGCCACGGTGTGGCCGACCGCTATCCGTTTCGAGGCGTGCTCCACCTCAAGGTGCGCAGCGAAATTGTCGAACGTGAGTTGCGCGCCCTCAACTTACCCGGAGTCGCTTTCCGCCGCGTGAGTTCCCCCAACGGACAGGGCGAGCCTGCCACCGGAATCTACGTCGAAGTGACAGACTGGGATGACTGGCGCCCCACCGAGCTCAGTTTCCACCTGATGCGCCTGGCCTGTAAACTAGAGCCGGTGAATCCTTTCGCCGCCGCCTCCCGTGGCATGCAGCAAGGTTTTCTCCGACACATGGGCTCAACCGAATTTTTTCAAGACTTGATAACGCGGGGATCTCGAGTGGATGTCGGCATCTGGATTAGCCGGTGGGAAGCCCGGAACCGGGTCTACCAGCAGCAGAGCAAACGCCACTGGCTCTATCCCTAGAGGCAAGGTCACCCTTCGAACTGCCTCCCGTTTTGACCACTCAGGGTGTCGTAAACCGCCCGAGATCGAGATCAGAGTCAAACGGGACGCCTTCCGTCAAATGGTTCACCCATTGGCGAGCGATCCACGGGGCATACAGAGTTCCTTTGGACCCAAGGCCGTTCACTTCACCGAAACGAGGCTCATTGCGAAGGCGTCCCGCCACTGGCCGTAGGTCGGGTGCGGATACTCTCCATCCGGCCAATTGCGTAACCAGTGTATAAGGGCGCCCGGCGAGCAGCTCTCCCGCGTAGCCTTGCAAAACCGAGAGGCTCTTTGCCGTGGGCGACAAATCGAGGACGTTACGTTCATAGGTCGATCCAATCAAGGCCCGACGTTCCGGCAATGGGAGCAACCAGGGGCCTCGATTGAGAATGACGTCGGAAGCTAAGTCGTCTTTCTCCAACTCCACCTTCATCAATTCGCCCTTGGCTCGATCATAGAGGTTTTCAGTACCCGCTTCGGACAAAGCAGACACTCCCAAACAACGGATGACCAAATCCCGCTTCCCATATTCTTGGGAAAGAGCAACTCGACGCTGCTGAAGTCGTCCCTGCGCTAACCAGCGAGTCCGCGATGCCTCGAGTAACGCGGGTAGGTCCACCTGTAATGCCGATTCAATCCAAAACCCCTGTTCAGTGAAACTCTCCGGGACCACATAGCCNNCCCAAGCCACGTCACGGTCATGCGGACGCGAAAATCTCCGCCAGACGCGCATCTCTCGCACCAGGGGAATGCCCAACTCCGCCTCCAACTCCCGATAAACGGCTCGGGCCAGGGGGAGCAACTCATCGACACGCCAACTTTTAACGAACCGCTGTCCCGTAATGGGATTAACGATACCGGCAGCGACACGGGACGCCGCCTCGGCATGTCCCGCATCCGCAATTTCAAAGTCGATGCCGGCGTGTTCAAAAGCCCAGGCGAGCAACGTGCCCGCGATTCCTTGGCCAACGATCAGGATAGGCGCCGGCATCTCAATCCTCGCTGACCCGCATCAGCGCTTCTGCTGCTTTTGCGCCGNNCCCGACTCGTTGAAAAACTTAGCCGGCACAATCCGCGTAGTGAGGTCCAGGTATTTGAACCACTTCTTGTAGTCGGCGCTAATACCACCCCCGACAATGATGAGGCCGGGACACAGAATCGTTTGCACGATAGTCAGGTAGTCATTTACCCGATGCGCCCACTTCTTGTAAGTCAGCCCCTTATTCTCTTTGGCCGCCGCTGACACCCGTTTCTCCGCAGAACGGCCTTTCATCGGGATGTGACCCAATTCGCTGTTGGGATAGAGAAGTCCATCCACAAAAAGTGCGCTGCCCACTCCGGTTCCGAAGGTCAGCATCAAGACAGTTCCCTCGACGTTGCGCCCAGCCCCGAAGCGCACTTCCGCTAGACCAGCGGCGTCAGCGTCATTCAAGAGTGTGACCGGAAGGCCCAAACCTTTACTGAACAGCTTGCCGGCGTCGCATCCGATGAAACCGTGATGCAGGTTCGCTGAGGTCAAAATTTTCGATCCGTGCACCACCCCGGGAAAACCAATCCCGATCGGGCCTTTCCACGAAAACTGCGGCACGATCTCGCCAAGGGCGCGGGTCATTGCAGCGGGACTCAACAGTTCGTCCGTGGGAACACGAAAACGCTCCGCAAGAAGCCGGCCAGTGGTGGTGTCAACCGGCGCGCCCTTCAGGGCCGAGCCGCCGATGTCGATGCCAAGAACATTCATGGATAGGTGGGAAAAGTGAGCCTCTCGTCTTGTTGGTAGAGGTTAGTGGCAGGCGCCGCCGGGACCGTGAACGTGTCCATGCGACAACTCCTCGAGAGTGGCTTCGCGCGCAGCAATCACTTCAACGTCGAAGGTCAAGTCGACACCAGCCAAGGGATGATTCGCATCGAGCAGCACCGAATCGCCCTCCACGCCCATCACCGTCACCGTAGGAGCAAAGGCATCTTCCCCTGCTTGAAACTGATCACCCACCTTGAGCTCGCCCTCCACGGGCAAAAGTGCCCGTAGGACTTTCTGTACCTGCCCAGGATCACGCTCCCCATAAGCTTGCGCCGCCGGCACCTGGATTCGTGCTTTAATACCGGCTCCGAGTTCTCTGAGACCGGTATCCAAACCGTCAATGATCTGGCCTGCTCCTTCCAAATAAGAAATGGGCGCTCCTCCGGTCGAGGTGTCAATCAGCTGACCATGGGAATCGCGAAGGGTGTAGTGAAACGTGACGACGCGGCGCATGGTGAAGAACCGTCTGTTTCACGCAAATCCGGACCGCTTTCCACCTCTTTCTCCAGAAACTCTATGTTCACGCAGAACGCTTCCACATCTCACTGCTAATAAATGAGAAACGGAACTTAAAATTTTAGCGTCACATCAACATGGGCCTCTGCGAAGTGTCCAAGCGCTTAGGTTTCTTGCCTAAGCACTTCCAGCGGCGGATGACGCGTTACCCCACGATTGGCGAGCAAACCCGTTACCAGAGTCACCGTCACGACTGCCGCTGCTGCTCCTAACAATGTAATTGGTGAGACAACTCCGGTCGTCTCGAATACAAAATGCGCCAGCAATCCGTTAGCGAAAACTGCCAACACGCAGCCAACCACCGCCGCCAAAACCCCGAGAATGGCATACTCCACTAACTGAATTTGGATGAGCTGGCGACGGTTTGCTCCCAGCGTTCTTAGCAAGACCGTCTCGCGCAATCGCTGGTAGCGCCCGCTCAAGATAGCCCCCGCGAGCACAATCACGCCCGTGATCACGGTGAAAAACGCCATGAACTGCACAACGAATTGAACCTTGGAGAAAATCCCGTCGAGGGTCTGTAAGATCAGAGCCAGATCGATGGCCGAAACATTAGGGAGCGCACTCACAATGGNNGCTGGCGACTCCGCCCGCGTTGCCACCACGTAGAACTTGGGAGCCGCCTCCAACGCCCCTTCTGGAAATACGATAAAGAAATTGGGTTCGAGACGTCGCCACTCCACTTCTCGGATACTGGTAATCCGTGTGAGCATGGGCACGCCTTGCACATCGAACTCTACGGTGTCGCCCAGCTTCAACTGCATGTCTCGCGCAAGCTCTCGCTCCATCGAAATGGGAATCACCGTCGCATCAGGAGCAACTTGCCCGTCGAACCTTCCCTCCACCACTTTCTCCGTCGCAGACAACGAACCGCGGAAGGTGGAGCGATATTCCCGTCTCAGGGTCCACCCTGGAATGCGCGAGGTGTTGTCCTTCAGGACCTCTTCCACAGTCTTGTCCTTCAATTTGCGCAACCGCATCGTCACGATCGGTGCCTTCGCCTGCAATACGGCACCCTCTCGTTTCAACACCGTTTCCAGCGGCTCGATCTGATCATCTTGAACATCGAAGAAAAGAAGATTGGGGCGATTGTTGCTTGAGGTGCCAGCAATCTGGGCCACCAGTGTGGCGCGAGTCAGCGCCAGCGTCACCACCAGGAAAGTCCCCAACCCTAACGCCAAAAGCAGGAGCACGGTACGATTATTGGGGCGGTGGAGATTGGCGATCCCTTGTCTCCAGACATACGGAGCCCACCGGGGCACGTACCGTTTCGCCGCCCAAGCCACTGCCTTGGCCATCCCGGCCAAAACACCAAAGCTGACAATCAGCGCAGCCACAAAGCCCACTCCGATTTGCCAGCGGGGTGACTGCCACCAGGCGAAAAGAGTTACCGCGACCACAATCGCCGCATAGACCGACCATCGAAGCGGATCTTTTGTCCCCGCATTTTCGGCAAACGAAGAACGGATCGCCACCAGAGGAGAGACCCTTCGAATCGAAAGCAGGGGCAGCAGAGTAAACAACAGACAGATAACCAAGCCTGCACCGACTCCGCGCAGCACCGCCGTCCAGGCGATGAAGAAATCCACCTCAAAGGGAAGAATCTCTTTAACCAGTGCCGGGATCGACAGCTGGATCGCCACTCCCACCGCTGCCCCTAGCACCGCCCCAAACAGTCCGAGGCCGAGGCCTTGGACTAAATAAACAGCAAAACTACGCCAGGCGCTTGCCCCCAAGCATCGCAGCACGGCCACCGTCGCGNNGCGCCACAAACCCCACCAAACTAAGGAAAGCATAAACATTGCGCACGCTCTGACCAAGTTCGCGCTTGCGCTCTTCTACGGTATCGAACCCAAGGCGAAGCTCTCGGAATCGGTCGCGAAGCTCAGCGACGCGTTTCTCTACATCGACGTCAGGTGTGAATTTGAAGTACGTTTTGTAGCGCACCAAACTGCCTGGCCCCAGTAACCCCGTTTCTGGAAGGCGGTCGTAGGGAATGAAAACACGCGGGGAGAGCAACGCCACCGCCGCAGACTCTCCGGGGATCGACTTGAGGGCTCCCACCACCGTAAACGTGGACGTGCCCAGCTTGATCGGATCCCCCACCTTCACCGCATACTGACTCAAGAGGGATTCCTCCACCACCGCTACGGCCTCACCGGCCGCCAAACGCGCGGGCGCATCGGCCGGATCTGTCACGAACTCACCATAAAATGGATACGACGCTTCCATCGCCCGCAAGGAAATGAGACGCGTCTGATTGGCCGAAGACGGGAACACCACCATGGAGGAGAAGGAAATCTCCTGCGCACGCTCTCCTCCCAAGGATTCCAAAAAAGCCGTCGCTTCTGAGGTCAACGCCGCACGGGATTGCACCGCCAGATCCGCCCCCAAGAGCGTTTTGGCCTGACCCTCGATCGCATGCTGCAGATTGGCACTGAACGAACCAATCGCGACCAAGGCCGCGATCCCCAAAACGATCGAAAGCGAAAACAAAGCGAGACGGCGGCGAGAAGCGCGGGAATCCCGCCACGCCATGCGCAGAATGAAACTCATAGGACAGGAGCGCTGCGCGAAGAACTTTGGGGATCAAGCACCACATCCTCGATCACTGATCCCGCTTTCAGGCGAATCATGCGTTGGCACTTGCGCGCCAGCTCCAGATCGTGGGTCACTAGGACCAAGGTGGCACCTCGCTCTCGATTCACTTCAAAAATCAACTCCGTCATGGCCTGCGCGGTATCACCATCGAGATTCCCCGTAGGCTCATCGCAGAAAAGAATTTTGGGGGAATTGATAAACGCTCGGGCCAAAGCCACCCGCTGTTGCTCACCTCCAGAAAGCTGGATGGGATAGTGATCACTGCGAGCCCCCAATCCTACCCGTTCCAGCAACGCCTGAGCCTCGGCTTCCCGACCCGCCTCTCCTCGAAGCTCC
>DKKJ01000433.1 GCA_002455175.1 Opitutaceae bacterium UBA6669 | reverse complement strand
ATCAATCACGATCTTCATGGAGGGCATCGGCGTGGTGAGGAGCGCTGACATACCGACGATCTGCGCACGGTGTTCACGGCACGCTTCGATGAATTTCTCGACCGGTTGATCCACGCCGATGTCCACAACTTTAAAGCCGGCACCTTCTGCCATCATGCAGACGAGGTTTTTGCCAATGTCATGGAGGTCGCCCTTGACCGTACCCATGATCACCGTTCCGCGCGGCGGATTGTTGGCGGCATCTGCCACCAGCAACGGTTTGAGCACCGCCATCCCCGCTTTCATGGCACGTGCGGCCACGAGAACTTCAGGGACGTAAAGCGTGTTGTACTTAAAGTCCTCTCCCACGACCGCCATGCCGGCGATCAATCCGGAATTGAGGACTTCGTCCACCGGGCGACCTTCGGCGAGAGCTTCGCGCACCAGGCGTTCGACTTCCTTGGCGTTACCTTCGTAGAGAAACTGATTGATACGGGCGTAGTCAGGCATGACGAAAAGTTGAATTCAAAAATCAATTACACGGAGGCTCCGGCATCCAAGCAGGCTTGCTTGATCGCCAGCACATTAGCGGTCGGTGTGCCAAAAGGTACCACCGCAGTACCCATGATAAAACCAGGGAGATCCTTGCCTCGTGCGATCTCGCGTGCCGCCACGGCATAGATCTCTTCGGGTGAACCCGTCTCGATCAATCGCGGAGAGATGTTGCGACGAAAAGCGCGCCCATGCTCCCGGCAGACCGATGCCCATTCGTCGAAATCACCCGTGAAGTCGCACAGAAGATTGTTGGCGCCGGTTTGAGCAAGCAGCGGCGCAATCGGAGTCGTGTTACCACCGATGATCAGCGGAAGATCACGCACCCCTTGAGTGCGAGCCCAGTTGACGAACTCCTGCGTGACTGGAAGGACGAACTCCTCGTACATCGATGGCGACAGCAGCTCAGGTGAGGCTTNNAATAGGCCTTGGAAAACTCCTTGATGATGCGACCCGAGTATTCGAGGACACTTTGGACCCAGTCCGGCTGGTCCAAACAGGCGAGGAAAAGCGCTTCGGCACCCACCAGCGAAATCGCTAGGGAAAACGGACCAGAGATCGCCCCTCTCAACCAGTAGTTATCTCCAAGCGCTTTGCGCACATTCCGCGCCGCCGTGACATTCACCGGCATGCGACCATCTTTGAGCGGATTGGGCAGAGGAGCCCGGCTCAGGTCGGCACCTNNAAATATGCACCACGTGATTGCCCGGCTTAATTCCAGGAATTGAAGTATCTGTTCCTTCGTAGAACGTGACCGTGCACCCCACAGACTCTGCTTCCAAATTGTAGACGTCCACTCCCACCGCAAGGGCATCAGGGCCGATCGCCTCGTATTCGGCTAACAAAGCCCGGGTAAGAAGATCCGCATCGCGCGAAATAGCCGAGGGCGTGCTGCCGATAAACCAAGCCTTGTGTTCATAGATCGCCGGCAGGAAGAGCGGCACCTTACGAGGGGCGGCACAACGGAGCACAGCTTCGACATCGGCACGCGTGGCCGTGGGGTGAGGAGGAACGGGCATTCCGCAGTCTATTCCACCTCGCTCGCAGAGTCTTGGCCTGGGGGGTCGCCGTGCATTGGGGAATTGGGCAATCCCGGTCCCGTAACCGTGCCCAGCGGGTTCAGCGCACGCAGAACAAACCGGCTCGACTGTCGGCCCTTCTTACAAAAGAGCGCTCTTCAAATGGGACGCCATCTCAAAGAGAAATTTCCTGATGTTTTATACATCTCATAAACAACGTATTATAAATGAATACGAGTTTGATTCCTTGTCTGGCTCTAACTTTGCTAGGTGTGCCGGCTCCAGATTAACCATGAGAAAACTCCTCCTTACCTTCTGTTTCCTGAGTGCCGTACTTTCGGCGCGAGCGATCATCACTCCGGTGACCGACACGGCAAACTACTTAGAATTTAACTTTCGCTTCTCGGATAACTTCCTTTCCCCAGGTGGGGACTCCGGCAGCTATACTCCAACGAATTTCCAAGGAGGTTCCTTCAACTTTTTCTTTCAAGATCGGTTGATCTCCATCGCTCCGTTTCTGACCGGGAATTTGGAACAATTCACTCCAGCGGCGAGTGGCGGAACCTCCACCCACTTCGTCGATGTCGGCCAACTCAATTTCTCGGGATCGTACTTGTTCGGAGGGCAGACTATCCAGTGGTCGATCGAAAGCACAGTTTCTACCCGTTTAGGTAACGACCGCTGGCAGGGCACCTTTGTGGGAACAGCTCAGCCTACGACTGTTCCGGATTCCGGCAGCGGCCTCGCGCTGGCGATTTTGGCATTAGGAAGTCTCGTCATTGCGCGTCGCAGCGTGCGCAAGTAAATGCTCGTCGGCCAAACCCGCCGCGTTTGCTNNCTAGGCCTTTCCTTCGGGAAAGGCTTTTTTTATGTCCGCATGGCGCGCTCGAGAAATTCAGCGCAGAAGAGCCCCCTCGTGCGTCCTCTCTTCCCGCTGACCCCCATTCAAAGCGCCCGGATCGCAAGGATCCGTGACCAACACCTCCGCCCCTAGCGATCTCTCTTTCCGAAGCTGAGTAATGCACTAGCGAGCATCACCACCGCGCAGACCAAAACAGAAATGGATGCCAACGCCACTCCTGCAAAAAGCGAAAGGAGCGAACCCGTCGAGCCTGGCCATCCGTCACTCACAGTGCCCCTCACCGTCTGCGCCTCCAGCTCGGCAGGCGTGCCAGCGGTGGAAAGAGAAGATGATGTCCAGCGATTCATNNTGTTCATGCTGTTCATCGGCACACGGACGATCTCCCTTGAAAGCGAGCGTCCCTTCACAAAGCCGAAGGCGAACCAACGTCTCCGCTGAAATGAGCTTAGTCCGCAGTTAAAAACAGCTTCCGCAATAACTTGAGCGCGTCCCCAGTTGACAGGCTCTGGCTTCTAAAAGTTATATTCGTCCAAGTCCTAGCCGCCGATCGAACCCTTCCCGGGCCCGCGCCACTCCAATGGAAATCGTCCGACATCTATCTATCCTTATTGCCGTTGGTTTAAGCGTTTACGGAACATTTCTTCTCGATCNNCAATTCCATGGCGACATCGCGTTCATCTGGCCCGTGGACGGAGTCCTGGTTTCATTGCTGCTCCTTCTACCGAAGAAACGACTCCACCTCTACGCCGCCACGGGGACGATCGCTTCTGGAGTGGTATCAGCTTTGCTCTTTGGGACACCCCCGCTCCTGAAGGCATGCCTACTCTTGGTGATTTATCTTCAAGCAGTTGGAATCGTACGTCGGATGGAGACGGAAAAGAATTGGATGGCCGGTACCGACGATGGGTTTAAAGGGTGGCTCCGTTTCGCCATGTACGGTCTGTTGGGTGTACCGCTGGCAGCCGCTGCAGCGTCAGTTGCCTTACGCCAAGTATGGATTGAGGAGAACGTACTGAAAACACTACACACGTGGTACATCTCCGTCGTTCTCGGCCTGGCGGTGATTGTTCCGCTGGCCTTGCGGTGGCGGCCGTATCAATTCCGGTCCTACCTGCAAAAAGGAAAACTGACCGAGATGCTGGTGCTCACCTCGGCCATCGCAGCTTTGGCACTACTCGTCATGACCCAGGGGCGCTTCCTCTGGCTGCTCGCTCTTTTCCCCCCGATGGTAGTGGTCATCTTCCGAACAGGGGTGCCTGGACTGACGCTTTCGTTGGCAGCCGTCACCGCGATCACGGTTTGGTCGCTCCTGCAGGAAACCAATCCGTTCAGCACCCTCTCCGTGGGTGATCCCAACGAAAAATACACGCTAGCGCAGATTTATCTGCTGATCAGCTGGATTCTCTTTTACCTCATCGCCGGCTTGAGCGCCGATCGTCTCCGCCTGCACGAAATCGTGCAACACGGGAAAGATCGCGAGCGCGAGGCCGCGGAAAAGGAACTTAGTGAAAGCGAACGGCGCTTCGACCTCCTGGTGGAGAATGCCGGTGATAACTTTTTCCTTCACGACGACAAAGGCCGCTTCCTCGACGTGAACCAACGGGCGTGTCAAAGCACCGGATACACGCACGACGAACTCCTGCGGATGAATGTGGCCGATCTGGTGCCTTCTGTAGTTCTCTCCGAAAAACAGTCCGTCTGGCAAAAAATGCAGCCCGGCGAAGGCTCTACCTTGTTGGGAGAATATCGACGCAAGGACGGCACGTCCTTCCCTGCGGAAGTCCATCTCACTTGCGTCGTCACGGAAGGCCGGAAGGTGTTCCTGGCCATGGTGAGGGATATTACCGATCAAGTTGCCGCCGAGCGGGCCATCCGCCAACTCAACGAGGACCTCGAGCTACGGGTAGTCCAACGCAACAACGCTCTGCTAGAGAGTGAAGCTCGCTGGCAGTTCGCACTCGATGGGTCTGGCGATGGCGTGTGGGACTGGGACGTCCCCTCGGGTCATGTCTTCTACTCCCACCAATGGAAGGCCATGCTGGGCTTTGCTGACGACGAAATTGGCAACACTACGGACGAATGGTCCAATCGGGTCCATCCGGAGGACAAAGCACGCTGTTGGAAAACTATCGAAGATCACTTCAATGGCAGCGCGCCAATCTTCACGATTGAACACCGACTCCAGGCCAAGGATGGATCGTGGCGATGGGTGCTAGACCGGGGAAAGGTCGTAGAACGATCGCCAGACGGAAAACCGAAGCGAGTCATTGGGACGCATTCCGATATCACGGAACGCAAGAATATCGAACGCGCTTTGCTGCAAAGCAACGAGCGCTTCGACCTCGTCGTTCGAGGCAGTCGCAATGGGATTTGGGATTGGAACATCGTCACTGGCGAAACGTATTGGTCTGATCGCTTTAAAGAAATGCTGGGTTATCTGCCGCACGAGATTGAGCCAAACTACGATCTCCTGAGGGACGGGGTCCACCCTGATGATCGTGAGCGCATTGCTGAGGCTTTGATGGACTACCGGGAGGGTCGAGCTCCGAGCTATCGCAGTGAGTATCGCCTCAAGCGCCGGGACGGTACTTACTGCTGGGTCGAGTCAAACGGAGTGGCCAAGTGGGACGAAGCAGGAAACGCCATTCGAATCGTTGGCTCTCTGATTGATATCACTGAGCGACGAGAAACCGCCGATCGGATCCGCGCCCTGAATGAGCGGCTCCAACTCGCTATCAGTACCAGCGGGGTAGGAATCTGGGAACTCGATTTCGAGCACAACCGCTTCCTCTGGGATGAACAAATGCACACCCTCTATGGGCTCCCTCCAGGCGGTTTTGATGGATCGCGAGAGCACTGGGTTAAGCTCGTACATCCGGAAGACCAGGATGGCATTCTCGAACTCGCCGACGTTGCCACGTCAAAGAACACCATCGTAGAAAACGAGGTGCGCGTGACACGCGCCTCGGGACGCAGCCGACATATTCGATCACTCGCGCGCATCATTCGTGATGCCGATGGCCGACCCCATCGCGCAGTGGGGACCAACTGGGATGTGACGGAAGAACGTGTCGCCGCTGCCACGTTGCAACGGGCAAAAGACGCCGCATAAGCGGCCGAGCAAGCGAAGAGCGAGTTTTTGGCGATGATGAGTCACGAGATTCGCACTCCGTTGAATACCGTCCTCGGGATGACGCGCCTGGCGCTGCAGACCAAGCTCACTCCCAAGCAACACAACTATCTCAACAAGATCGACCTTTCCGGTAAGGCGCTCATCGCCATCGTCAACGACATCCTGGACTTCTCCAAGATCGAAGCCG
>DKKJ01000012.1 GCA_002455175.1 Opitutaceae bacterium UBA6669 | reverse complement strand
GAAGCCTCCGCGCGACATTGGGGTGACGCAGAATCCATTTTGATCGACCCTAAAACCGGAATTCGGCGCGGCGCCAATGACCTCCGCAGTTCGGATTCTGCTGTCATAGGCTATTGAGTCGGATTCCGAAATCCGTCCCAAGCACGATGCCTACGAACACGCCGACTCCCCTGCTGTTCGCCCCTGTCCTGCTGGTCTTCGAAATTGTCCAAATTGTCGTCGCCGAGCGCTACTTAGGCGTAAAGCGCATCCAAAAAGGCATCGACCCGAAGCTACTGGATATGCGCGAACTCGTGGCTTTCTTTTGGACGGCTGGTATCGTCGCAACCTGGCTCTGGATGTTCGTGATGCTGAGCCTGGATGTAGGCAAAGCTCCGGTCGCCTGCATGCTCATTGTTTCGTTAATTGGATACAGTGTTCGACGCTCCTGTCACTTGAAATGGGTCCTCGTCACCCTGACTTTCGAATGCGCCATTCGCGTCGGCATGTATGCGTCGTTAATCAACAGTTCGTGGAGCTCTTCTCATGCCACTTGAAACTCCAGGTGGCGCCTATCCCATCGAGGAACATTCCTCCCCCAATTTTTCTCCTTCCCCGGCCCATGCCTGCAACGGAGTCTGTTTTCATCACACGGTACTGAGTTTCCGTGACACGATCGACAAAATGCTCCGCGCAGAAAGCCAAGTCAGTTACCATGTCGTCATCGATGNNCCTGATCACCGCATCGCTTGGCACGCCGGAGCCTCGCTTTTCCGCGGCCGGACCCGATGCAATGATTTTCTCCTGGGTTGCGCCTTCGCAGGCGACACTTATCAAGCCCCGCTCACAGAAGCTCAGCTCGCTAGCGCTACAGAGTGGTTAAGACCTCGCTGGATCCGCCACCACTGGTCATATGATTGGCTCACCGATCACCGACAAATTGCACCCGAGAGAAAAAATGATCTCAACCCAGCGGAGTGGGATCGACTCATTGCCCACCTTCGCCGCCATCTTCACGACACGCCTGCACAATCACCTCGGTCAACGTTACCCTAGGTCTGAAACCGACGCGTCTCTGCCTTCGAAACAGGATCGGCAAAGGACTGATTAAAAAAGTCCTGCGCCTGCGTTATCAGCTTGGCGTAACGATTGTAGTCACCTGCCCAGGAGTTGGGCACACACAACCTCTTGATCACCCCACGCCCCACCTTGTTGGGAGCATCGCGATCTGGAACGAGCTCCATGGAAAACTTGGGGTCCTGGGTATGAACAACATAGTGCGTCGGTTCGCCCGACACCGTGTCTCGCTCGATTCGAAGAAAGTGCGCAGTATTCATCGGTCGTGAGGTCAGCCTAACCACTTTTTACCGGTTTAAAACTCCAATCTTTCCCCAGGAAGAAATCCGTGTTGCGCTCTCCCGCAACCGCCGGTCCGTTTTCTTCAGCCAGCCCTTCCCCCTCATTTCCGTGTCTATATCCNNATTTCATCCTCTTTGACGGAGTGGTGTTAGGAATTGCTGCATGGATCGCTCTGACCGGTCCAGCACCCTTGGGGGGCGGAGCCCTTATCACGGTGGTCGCCTTGGTCGTTGCGGGCGCTGTCGCCTTAGGGATTCCGTTTATCGCTGATTACGGACGACGCACCGATGCATTGCTTCGGGAACGCCAGGACCAAATCGCTGCCCTAGCTCAGTCGACCGCCGCAACAGCCGAACAAATCAGCATTGCCGCGGCGAGTCTTCACACGATCGGCGATGTTTCCAGCCGCAGCACCAAAGCCTTAGAAACGCTGCCGCAGAAGCTCCAGGAAAAAATGGCGGAGCTCACCGCGCGCTTGAACGAAATCGCGGTGACGGGAGATGACGCTCTCGAGCAAGAAGTGCAAACCCTCCGCTCCGCTGAAAGCGATCGCCTTGTCGGCGCCATCGATCAATTGGCCCAAACCACGCGCGAGCTTCAACGGGTAGAGTTACTCACCCAAACCCACGCAGCTGAGGTGAAAGAGGCTTTCACACGCCTTCCTGCGCTCTCACAGCAAGCAGCCGATCACGCCGCCTCAGGAATCACGCGCGCCCTTGCTCAAGCCAAGGACGATATCGAGGCTCAGCTCCACCGTTTCCGCACCGAACTTTCCAACCTCGCCTCGGTGAACCAAACTCAGGCAGCTCATGCCCTCGAGACGCAGCTCGCCCGCGCCACCGCCGAACTCGAAGCGGCGAGCGCTGCTTTTCAGGGCCGACTCAGCGCGCAGATCGAGACAGCGTTACGTGCGATCGACGACAAACTCGCGGCTATGACCAGTGCGAACGCGCGCCTGGAAACATTACTTGAGCACGCGTCTGCTCCTATCAAAGTCACGTCNNACCCCTGCCTGTCCCGGAACTATCTCCAGCTGCCGCGAACGTCGGCACCGACACCGCGTCCGTGCCCGTATCCACGTCCGCACCGATTGCTCAAGGTCAGGCGGTAGAAGCAGAAACTCCGTTGTCCGCTTCTCCAGAGTCGTTCTCGCCCGCGGTGACGCTGCCATTCACCCGAGTATCCACCCTGCCCTCGATTTCGACATCTCCAGAATCGCCCGTCCAAGCCCAGAGCGAATCCCCTGACACGATTGCTCCCGCCGTCAAAGTACCAACTCCCTCAACTCGGGTAAATCGACCCGCTCGCAAATCCACCAGCGAGGCATCCGGTGAACTCTTTGCCCCGGAGGAGATCCTCAGTGTCGAGGCCGATGCCTTCGACGCAGAAACCACCTCCGCGCTTTCTGCAGACGGAGCTACCCGCCTTCTCGTCACCGCCTACATTGGGATTGGCAACAAACTCTTTATCCGCGGCGAGGGAGCTGGGCTGAGTTGGACACGAGGTGTTCCACTTCAGTTTGTATCCATCGGCAAGTGGCGGTGGGAGACCAATGATATCACCCAACCTATCCAGGTCCGACTCTATAAAAACGATCAGGTGGAATGTACTGCGGTCGGCACCGTGACCCTCGAGCCGGGAAATCAACACGAATTGACCGCAAAGTTCTAGGTTAGCGGTCAGCGAGTGTCGTGTCCTTGGCAAGCCCGTCCTTGTCCGCTCGGCGCTTAAAAACTCGAAGTAACATCACCAAACTCGGGAAGATAAACAGGCTGCCGATCACCAACGCAATCACGAGCTGGACCAGTGTTGCCTCTGGAGCCGCAGCCTCGTAAAAACTCAATGGCTTTTCCCGAGTTAGCAGTGCATTCGGCGCATAGAGTAGCCACCACCCCAACAGGATCAACGTCACCTGACCGGCGGCAATCACGCGGGTGACAATCGCTCGATTCCTCGCTACGGACAGCCAGAGAATCGCGAAAAAAGCCGTGGCCAAAACCATGACCCCTATCGTTGTAGGCGAGCGGAAGAAAACCTGAGGCAGACTTTCCTGCTCCAAGAACGACGTGGCGAACACCAAACCACCGGAAACCACCACGGCTATGTTAGCGGCAACCGCTCGTCGCAAGAAATGCTTTTTTAAGACAGCATCTTCAGTTTCGCCGACGAGATAAACGCTCGCCAAAAAAACGAAGATACAAACCACGAATCCACCCACCGCCAACGGATACACGCCCCACCAAGGAGCGACGTAGGCCGACCATACCTCCGTCGCCTTAGGATCGATCAACCCGCGATTGAGGCTCGCCACAATGATACCCAGCCAGAGCGCGGACCAAANNCTGTTGCGATCGACCGGTTTGCACAGGGTCATAGTGGCGAAATGTAAACGCGGTTCCCCGCACCACCACGCCGACCAGAAGGGCCAACATGGGCAAGTGTAGGATGTTCATCAGCGTGGTGAAGATCGAAGGAAAGCCGGTAAAGAGAATCACCACCACCAGGATCAACCAGATGTGATTAGCCTCCCAGACAGGTCCCATCGCGTGGTTGATCACCTGCTTTTGCCGGTCCCTCAAATCACCCGCCGGAAGGAGCTCGAGAATGCNNATAGGAGTAGGTACAAAACAAGGAAGAGTCCAAAATGATAAACCATCCCCGGAACGGGAGTGACCGCATCTTTGGTCTTCATGATTCCATAGATTATCCAGGGCTGACGCCCGACCTCAGTGACGATCCATCCCGCCTCAATGGCAATCATCCCGAGCGGAATGCTGCCGACCAATAGCCACAAAAACCAGCGGGGATAACGCCCTCGCTTCATAAAAACGAAGAAAAGAACCGCCATACCGGCCAGGAACATGCCGATCGCCACCATCACTTGAAAAGCAATATGACAAATGAGTACTGGAGGCCACTCCTCACGCGGAAAGCGATCCAGACCGACCACCTCGGCGTCCACATCGTTGAAAGCCATCAAACTGAGAAGTCCAGGAACAGAGACGCCCCATGACATCGTCTGCGTTTCCACATCGGGAATCCCACCTATCGTGAGCGGCGCGTTACGCTGCGTGTGAAAGTGCCCCTCGATCGCCGCTAACTTGGCGGGTTGCAATTCGGCCACGCGCTGCCCCGCAAAGTGACCGGCGAAAGGCTGGGCCAAAGAAGCCACCGCGCCAAACGTCATGGCAATCTTCAGCGCCTTAAGATTCACCTCCGGCGACCGGCCCCGCAGGTATAGCAGGGCATGAATTCCTCCGACGGCGAAACCCACGGCCTGCAGTGCGGCAATCTGCATATGAAGCGTCTGGTGGAACCAAGCGCGGTTGAACATCGCTGCGACCGGATCCACGTTTTGAGCGACGCCGTCCACCCAGTCGAATCCGGTAGGAGCGTTCATCCAGCCATTCGCAGCCACGACAAACACCCCCGAAGCGAAACCGGATACACCTACTGCCAACCCGGTCCACCAATGCACCCACGGCTTCATCCGCTTCCACCCGTAGAGGAACAAGCCGATTGCCACCGCCTCGAGGAAGAAGGCTGTGCCCTCGTAAGAAAACGGCATCCCGATGATCGGTCCGGCGTGTTGCATAAAACCCGGCCAGAGCAAACCGAGCTCGAAGGCGCNNTGGCGAGCACCGTGCCCGACACCGCGCCTACCGCGAAGAAAATGGCCACCCCCTTCAGCCACATTTTGGTCAGGTCCAGATACGTCTTGTCCTGACGTTTAAGATACAAGTAGTGCGCCGCGGACATGAAGAACGGCATCGTCATGCCGATGGCGGCAAAGATGATGTGGAACCCTAAGGAGAACGCCATCGTTGCTCGCGCGGCGACGAGATTGTCCATAGCGGTTCGAACCTAACAACTTTCTTGCGCAACGTAAACCGAGGACTGCCGCCGCCTCACGGTATTAGTCGAGAACGCGCGTGCTAGTGATTTTTTCGCTACAGCCTCATCAACCCTCGGCTCCTGCTGGAGAGTTCGGCCTAAGTCGGTCGTGATTTAAAAAGCCGAATCAACCGCGCGGCGTCTTTTGACTTCACGTTGCCTAGGTCGAAATTCGGGTCTAGCACCTCACTGTAGCCCTCAAGATACGTTGCGCCTTCAGCATTCAAATCTCGGAACCCCATGGACCAGTCAGGAAAATCGCGCGCTTCGATCGATTTTCGGTAAATTTGGATCACTCCACGATGACGGGAATCTTTTTTGATCCGTTCAAAAAGGTCCGTCACCTCCGACTCTCCTCCCTCCAAAACCTGTAGCACATTGCCATCTTTATAGACCAGAATACCCGTGATGGACTTCGCGGTGTTCTTCTCCCGACTCGAAAGCAGAATCTGCGCGATATCGTCGGGCGTTAAAAGCCGAGGGGTCGAGCTTAGGTAAGCCATCTGGATCATAGGAATGATAGACCTAACGCCCGAAAACAGTTTCACGAAACGACGCTAATTAGCTTACTTTTTCTGGCCTAGTAGGAAATTCAGTCTCTGTAAACGAGTGAGGGGTCGCACACGCTCATCAGCCTCCTCAATCGGTGCTAGCTCCGAGGGTCGCCCCGTCAACAAAAAGAGCGGCACCGTTTGATCTCGTCCTTCAGACCAACCGAAAACGTTGGTGCCCGGAGCGGGACTCGAACCCGCAAGCCCTTTCGGACAGCGCATTTTAAGTGCGCAGCGTATACCATTCCGCCATCCGGGCAACTTTCAGGGGTTCACTAATTCTGGAAAAATCAGCTCTGGCCAGCTCTAAACGTGGCCCGGGTCTCCGAGGCCAGTTTTTGGCATTTAAGGGGTAAGGATGACTTTCATGTACTTGCTCCCTTCCTTCGCACTCAGGCGCTCAAACCAAGCTTTCCCTTCTTCGAGCGGCGCAACGGCACTCATCATGGGCTCGACGCGAATTGTGCCGTTGGCAATCAACTCGAGGCAAAGCGGATATTCTCCCGCAGAACCGCAGGTTCCGTAGAGGGTAAGTTCTCGGGTGACCACGGCTTGCATGGGAAACTCGGTCTTGGGTGCGAGGTTACCGACCAGCACCACCGAGCCGCCGCGACGAAGGGAGGCGATCGCTAGATTCAAGGTAGGCGAGATCCCGACCANNGCCGTCAATCGGCTCACTTCGGCTGCCACATCCGCCGTGGCCGAGTTGAGAGTATGCGTGGCTCCTAGCGTCTTCGCCGCCGCCAAGCGTTTCTCCTCGAGATCAACGGCAATCACCGTCTCCACCCCAGCCCAGCGCAGGGCCTGAACAACCAAGAGCCCGATCATGCCACTTCCCACCACGACCGCGGTAGCTGGTCCACCGAGTTCCGAACTCTGGCCGCCTGGAATTTTGCCCGCTTGGGGAAGTACGCGCCGGACGGCGTGAATCGCAATCGAGACGGGTTCAATCATCGCCGCCTGAGTGTACGTCAATGTATCCGGCAATCGATACAGAATACGTTCCGGCAAGGCGACGTATTCGGCAAAGGCGCCATGCTGTTTATATTCAATCGGAGAAACTCCCACCACGCGCCGGTTGTCGCAGAGATTTACCTGCCCCGCTCGACAAAAGGCACACTCGCCACAGTAAATCGTCGAATCAAAAGTCACTCGATCGCCCGCCTTCCAGCGAGTCACCCGAGGCCCCACCCGAGCAATCTCGCCACTGGCTTCGTGTCCCATGATTAACGGCGGCCGACGCCGTCCGCTCNNTCCACGTCGTCTGGACCGATTTCCGGCTGGGGAAACTCGGTGAGTTCAAGGACTGACGGGGCAGTGAGGAGCAACGCTTTCATTGGGAAATGCGAGGCTGGGGACAAAACGAGCCGTTGGCAACTGCCTCCACTCACCTGCGATCCCGGGGCATAACGCTCTCAACCTGGAACTGTTTCTGACGACTGTGCGGGCAAGGTGTGACGGTCCAGCGAGCCCTCATCCTTGCCTTCCCTTTGCGAATCCTCTGCGCTCACCCGATGGACTCCCTGCGTGATATCCTTCGCCGCATCGAACGGGAAACGGGCTGCCCCAATCTGGTCCAAACCCTCGGCACCCAGGTGGAGCCTGCCGACCTGCACTCGTTGCTCCTCGCCGTCTTCCGGGAACGATCGCGCCAGCGCACGCCGGCTCAAGTGCTCACGGACTATTTGGAACAGCCATTGATGCGGCCTTGCGCGATCGACCCCCGAGTTTTTCTCGCCTGGGACCAAACCGTCTACCGCTTCTTACCACCAACAGTCACTCCACTCGAGTTATCTCCCGTCTCCCCGTTTGCGAGTCATGCAGCCATCGCCACCGTAAGTCAGGACAAAACCTTGGTCACCAGCCGCGGTGCCGAAGTGATCTCCGATGCGACAAATGTGCTCGCGTTGGAAGCCGCCTCGCGGCGCCGCAGCCTGCTCCGGCAGACTGCCCGAGATACCACCCGCGTCTCTCTCGCCAGCAGCCAACGTTTGGTGCGCACCCACTTCGCTGCTTACCCGCATTTCCGACTTTTCCACCTCGTCACGGCAGGTCGGGATACTGGCGACTCGCGTTTTGAATGCCCTGCCTTGAACGAGCATCTGTCCATTTTTCTGCACGCTCTGGAGGCATTCCTCCCACCCGAGGTCACCTTGCGCGTTTCCCTGACCGACCTGACGCAGGGCGCACGAGAAGCTCGGTGGCAAGAACGCGTCCTCTCCCCGTTGCACGGAGTGTTTCCTTCGGTCCAGTTCCAGTTCGATCCCGAACGCCTGTCAGGGCGGGGCTACTATCAGGAGTGCTGCTTCAAACTCCACGCCCAAGTGGACGGCGAATGGTTGGAAATTGGCGACGGCGGATTCACCGACTGGACGCAACGGCTTCTCAGCGACCGCAAGGAACGCCTACTCATCAGTGCCGCAGGCAGCGATCGTATTTGCGGACTGGTGACAAAGTAAATCCCTCCATCGATGCCTCCGCTAGAGGTGACCAAGGCCCCGCGCCCACCTCACTTCAGCGCTTCTAATTCTTCCCAACGGGCAAAGGCCGTGGCGTGAGCTTTCTCGAGCTCGAACACGCGAGCTCTCGCTGCGGCCACCACCGAGGCGGCTTGTTGGTAGAAGGAGGCATCAGCTAATTTTTCGGTCAAAGCGTGTTGCTCGGACTCAATTTTTTCGATCTGTGCTGGAAGGGCCTCCAGCTCTTTTTGCTCCTTAGAATTCAGTTTGCGGGATTTGCCGACCGCCTTCGCTGGCGAAGGCGTCAGCTTTGTCACCACGGTCGTGGCCGCCGCCTTGGCCGCCTGTTGCGCACGCACAGCGGCCTTCTCCTTTTCTTTTACCCAGTCGCTGTAGCCACCGTTATATTCACCGATCTGACCGTCTCCTTCGAAGACGAACGTGCTGGTGACCACATTATCGAGAAAATCGCGATCGTGGCTAACGACAATCAATGTGCCCTGATACTCTACCAAAAGATCTTCCAAGAGATCCAACGTCTCTGCGTCGAGATCGTTGGTCGGCTCGTCCATCACCAGCACATTCGCCGGTTTGGTGAAGAGCCGCGCTAGAAGGAGTCGATTACGTTCCCCACCCGACAAAACGCGCGCAGGGGTGCGAGCACGATCCGGCGCGAAAAGGAAATCCTGCAGGTAGCTGATCACATGCCGGGTACGTCCGTCGACGGTGACAGTCTCATTGCCATCTGCGATGTTATCCGCGACCGTCCGATTGTCGTCGATCTGCGCACGGAACTGATCGAAGTAAACCACCTCCAACTGCGTACCGTGTTTGATCTCACCCGAGGTAGGGGCAAGCTGACCGAGCAGGAGTTTCACCAATGTGGTTTTGCCCGCACCATTGGGACCAATCAGGCCAATCTTGTCTCCACGGGTGATCAGTGTGCTGAAGTCCTTCACCACGGGCGGTCCGTCTTTCTCGAAAGAAAACGAAATGGCGTTGGCCTCCACGACCTTGACGCCCGACCGTTCCGCCTCAGCCAAACGGAGCGTGACATTGCCGGTGCGATCGCGACGTTCCGCGCGCTCCGCCCGCATTTTCATCAAGGCATGGATACGCCCCTGAGCGCGCGAGCGCTGAGCTTTCACACCTTTGCGAATCCACACTTCCTCCTGAGCCAGCTTCTTGTCGAAGAGAGCTTGTTGGCGTTCCTCGGCCTCAATGACTTCCTGTTTGCGCACGAGATAAGTGTCATAGTCGCACGCCCAACTGGCCAAACGTCCGCGATCCAAGTCCACAATTCGAGTGGCTAACCGCCGCAGGAAGGCACGATCGTGGGTCACAAAGAAAAGCGACACCTTTTCGCCTAACAAAAACCCTTCGAGCCAAAGGATCGACTCGATATCCAAGTGGTTGGTCGGCTCGTCCAGGA
>DKKJ01000387.1 GCA_002455175.1 Opitutaceae bacterium UBA6669 | reverse complement strand
GAGGAGGAACCTCCTCCGAAGTTGCCGCGTAGAAACCATCCCGCGGCGAGAGCGGCGATGACGATGAGAATGGTGATGAAATTTTTCATGGGAGTTACTTTCCTGGTTTATGGAGATTGCCGCCGGTGATCGCGATCAGCGCCTGATCGGCGACGTGGCGGGAGGCGAGGGCACGTTTTTGCTCCGCCTGTGCGTCGAGGAGGAGGCGGCGGGCATCGAGCACCTCGAGCAGGGTCGCCTTGGAGGAAACCCAAGCGTTCTGCGTGGTCTCGACCGCTTTCTCGGTCTTCGGCAGCACTTCCTCCGAATACGAATNNGAACGGTTGAACCACGGCAGAGTCACTCTCACCGCGAACATCGCATCGCGAAAATCTCCTCCCGAGTAGGTGTTGGTCTCGACCCCGACGGAGATCACCGGCTTTCGCTTTTCTCGCGCTGCGTCCGCTTCCGCCTGCGCCCCCTCCGCCTGATGTCGCATCGCGGCGAGCTGCGGATTGTTTTGCTCCAGTCGCTCGCGCAGGGCGATAGCATTGGTCAGCCGGGAAGGATTGTTGTCCAGAGCCAGAGCGCTGATCGCTGTGTCGGTGGAACGGCTCAGGAGAAGATTCAGGGTAGCGGCATACTGGAGGCGCTGTCGTTTCAAGGAAGCGAGGTTCTGGGTGCGCAGGGCGAGTTCACTCTCCAGACGCAACGATTCCGTGGCTGAGGCATCGGGATTCTTCGCCCTTTCCCCGGCGATCCCGACAATGGTTTTCAACCAGTCAAGATTCTCGCTCTGCAGGCGGATCAACTCATCCGCCAAGGCCAGCTCCAGCACCGTCTGCCCGACCGTGAGACCCAGTTCGGCTTCGGTTTGCTGTCGTGTCGCCTGCCGCACTTGCTGCTCGGCGGTCGCACGGCGCTTCTCTGCCCTGAAGAGCCCCTTGCGCGGGAGCATCTGGTCCAGACCCACCATGATGTCGCCGTCGTCCATGCGCATCGAGCGTCGCGCGGCCGTGGCTCCCAAGCCCAGTTGCGGATCCTCCCAAAGGCGAACCGCATTGATCGCTGAGTTGGCGGCTTGTGACCGCGCCTCGGCCGCTTCGATCGAAGGGTGGGAGGCGACGGCCTCCCCGATCAGCCGCTTGATGTATTCGGGAGTGACCCGGGTCGGGGAATCGTCGGCCTGCGCTGACACGGCCAGGAGCAGTGCCACGAAGTGGATTCTTAGAAACGTATGCATGAAGAGAAAGTACAGGTGAGAGTTCGTGAGACGTGGGCGATCCCGACCCGACAACGGTCGTAGAATCGAGCGCGAAGGGCGCAATACGGCTGTCAGAGCCGTCCGATCAGATCAGGATGGAGCAGAAGAGCACCGAAAGTCTGATCGACGATAGAGCCGTCAAAGGGCGAACCGCAAACTTGATCGCAAGGCCATCGGGAATGGGTTCAGGCTGACGAACGTTCGGCTCGGCAATCCAAAGAGCTGCCGGTAACAAATCCCGCCCCTGGAGAGGAGGGGAATTCACCGGAAGCGGAGCTTCGGGAGTCGAAGGGAGATCGATGCAACAACAGCCATGGGCTTCGGCGTGACAGGCGCAGGAGACCGCACATTTGGGACTCTCTGCGCTAAGCCCAACTCCCGACANNGGTGAATTTCGGAACCCTGTCTTTCGATGATAGGACCCGCCCTATGGAAGTCAATCTTTCTTGATGCGTGTTGGAGGGTAGGAAGGACAAGCGGTCTGTGGTTGCCTAGGAGTGAACTCCACCATTTCCGGAATCCCTCCAGAAAAATGAACTTTTTTGTGATACCTATTTCGCGATATTCAGTAACCGGCCTTGGCGAGCGCTTCGCGGAGTAGCTGCCTTGCCCGGTAAACACGAACCTCCACCGCTTTGGGGCTGCATCCCAGGGCNNGCGCCTCGCGCTGGTCTTCGGGGAGGGCGGTGATGGCGCGGTTCACCAGATCGGCCCGTTCATGGAGGTCCGCGCTCTCGTCGGGAGAGGGAAGTGAGTCGACCGCCTCGTGGCGAATTTCCCGGTTCTCGTCGTCCATCGGCACGGTGGGGTGACGCTTCCGCCAACGGGCCTGGGTGCGGGCGAGGTTGGTGGCGATGTGGAACAGGTAGGTCGAAAAGGCGGCGGTCGGTTTGTATGTCTTGCGACTGGTGTAGAGGCGGACGAAGGTTTCCTGAGTCAGGTCCATCGCCGTTGCATGATCTCCGACCATGCGGAGGAGAAAGGCCGCGAGACGGTCGCGCCAACGGGAGATCAGATCATTGAGGGCCAGGTCTTCTCCACCGGCGAGACGAAGCATGAGCGCGATGTCGGTGTCCAGGCCCGGATCCATGTGCTGATAGGATTCAGTGGCCACGATGGACCTCCGTCGGTTCGGAGGTCATCGCCATCACCTCGGGGAGCATGGTCTCCAGGTAAGCGTCCGCCTTTTCGGGGGGAAGGGCTCCTGCAGTGACGTAAAGATGCCTCAACATCNNAGGCCTCGTCGCGCAGGGCGGCCTCCAGTTCCGGGGTGACGGAGCTTCCCTCAAGGATGAGTTCCCGCACCTTTCTCCGGGCCTCCGCGATCTTCGCGCAAAGGGATTCGCAAGTGGGGAGGTACTCAAAGTGCAGGGCCGAGACCCGTTCGAATTCGGTGACGCTGAGGTCGAACTCACGGCGCAACCAGTCGAGTTCCGGGAGATGGTTTTCAGGCTCGTGTGATCCTCTTTCTCCAGCCACCCGCGACTCAGTAATGGAATGAGAAATCAGGAACGCGATTGCCGCGAGCAAGAGTGATCCGATGAGGAAGACGAGACCGCGTTTCATCATCGGGGCGTGTCGCTTTGATGCACGAGCGGATTTATCGAGGCGAGGTAAGTCTCGCGGGATGCGGACGGATTCTGCAAGTGCGGAACACTCGTTCCCAACCCGATTCCGAGGAGGAGCATTACCGCAGCCGTCGCGAACGCCGGGGCCGGACGAGAAAGAGCCCCAAGGACCGCCTCGATCGACGCTGTCAGCCCTCTATTCTTCGCCTGCTCGGCGATGGCGATACGAGCCCAGATCTCTCGTTGAAAGGCGGACTCAAAGTCCGGTTTCGGTGTGGACAGACGGATCAGTTGATCAAGTTCGAGGTCGTTCATCGCCATTTACAGTGAAGGTTGGGGGGAGATAAAGCAACCCGCCAGTGTTCCTCTGACGGGTTGCTGGTGTCGTGCCAGATCATCCCGCGCAGCAGGACTTGGTGGCCGGTTTTGGAGCCGGGGCCGTGCCGTGGCAGCTCGCAGTGGTATCGCCGCAATCACCGCACGTTTCGGACTTGCATCCGCCTTCCGCGTCGCAGCATTTGTCGGTTTCACAACCTGCCGCCGTGTCGCAGCAGGCTTCGGCCGCACAACACCCTTGGGCGGATTTGTCCGGCTTTTGGGCGGTTCCAGCGAGAGCGAGTCCTGCGGCGATTCCGGCAAGGACGATGACGGTGAGGAGAGCATGGATCAGTTTCATGGGAGTTTTGATGAGTTTGGTTCATTTGAGTTCGGACCTACAGCGGTCCTTCATCTGTTCAAACGCCGACCGAGGGAAAACCCCTCCACATTTTTGGACGGTCTCGATAAATGGAGCCGGCTACTGGTTTCCCCGTCCCCTGACCTGGGACATGATAGCTAAAGAAAACCCGCCCCTGCATGCAAGCGAGTTTTCCCGGACCTGACCTCCTTCACGCATTCGGGAG
>DKKJ01000363.1 GCA_002455175.1 Opitutaceae bacterium UBA6669 | reverse complement strand
GTCCGACTTGAGCGAGTTGCCCACCATCAGGAAGCGCCGCGGATCGATCGCATGCCGGTGGAAGATCCGGCCGTAACTCGCCGCATCCTTCTCGGACAGGATCTCCACGCGGGCGAAATGGTCGCCGAGCCCGGACTTCGCCAGCTTGCGCTCCTGGTCGCGCAGGTCGCCCTTCGTGATCACGATCAACCGGTGCGCCGCGGCGAGGAGGGTGAGCGTCTCGCGCACCCCATCGAGCAGCTCCACCGGATGCGCCAGCATGTCCTGGCCCAAATTAATCAGTTGCTGGATCTCGTTCGCACTGATCTGCCCGTCCGTCAGATGAATCGCGGTTTCGATCGCCGACAGCATGAACCCTTTTACTCCATACCCGTAACGCTCGAGATTGCGCATCTCCGTCGCGAACAAAGTCCGGTCCACCGTCTCCGCATCATGAAACCGCGACAACAGCGTGCGGTAGCGCACATGAACGTTCTCAAACAACGTTTCGTTGTGCCACAACGTGTCATCAGCATCGAATCCGATTACGAGGTCTCCGGAGGACATGGAAAGGCATTTCACTGGGAGGAAGATGCCCAGGCAAGGCTTGAGCACAGTCATCCCTTTCATCCTATCGCTGGGCAAATCGTCCGATAAACGCAGGCCTGCCTGGCATGTCATGCGCGCTGGGCTCTTCATCACGCCGACGAAATCAAACTGTAACCGAGAATAAGGTCACACCTGTACCGATCCTGCTTCCTTCTCGGAAAGATTTTGTCGCGGCATTAGAATTGGCGGTGCGGCAGGGCCGGGTGCCTTTCCTGACATGCCTCCATATTACAATGCTGTCTCGCAAAACTGGGCTTCGATTAAGCCGCTTACCGGGAATAAGTTAATTAAATCCCCATTTGGATGCGCGCCCCCTCTGTGGGCCTCAGGCTCGAAAATCCACTCCCGGATGTCGCGGTGCGTACGTTCCTCGCCGACAGAAGATGCTAATCTGTCGCCGTTTCATTTTTCTCCTCGGTGAAGGCTCGAATTGCACCTGAGCAAAGAGGTCGTTTTATGTCGACTATGGCTTCACGTGGCCTTTGTCGAATCTACCCCAGCATCGCCTTGCTCAGCTCGGTTTTTTCCTGCGCTGCACTCTCCAGCGCTTGGGCTGTAGATCTTTCACGGATACCTCCCGCCGCTACCCGGCCCGTCTCTTTCGTCGCCGACGTCCAACCGATTTTCACAGCGCACTGTCTGGACTGCCACGGGCCTGATAAACAAAAGGGCGGATGGCGCGCCGATGATCCGCAGAGCGCCCTCCATGAGGGAGATTCCTACGGACCAAACATTCTTCCCGGCAAAGGCGCGGAGAGCCCGCTCATTCAATTCGTCGCCCAGGTTCATCCCGAACTGAAAATGCCGCAGAAGGGCACGCCCCTCACCGCGGAAGAAATCGGCATCCTTCGCGCGTGGATCGATCAAGGCGCGGTCTGGCCGACCGACGGTCTCACACCCGCCAACAAAACGGATCCTCTCGACTGGTGGTCACTCAAGCCCTTGGTCAAACCCGCCGTGCCGGACGTCGACGGGATCACCCACCCACTCGATCGTTTTCTGCGTCACACCCTCACTGTACAAAAACTCGCCCCCTCCCCTGAGGCGGATCGTCGCACGCTCTTGCGGCGACTGAGTTACGACCTGACCGGGCTCCCACCTTCTCCTGAAGAAATGGCCGCTTTCCTCGCCGATCCCGACCCTCATGCCTACGAAAAGCGGGTGGACGCCTACCTCGCGTCACCCCGTTATGGGGAACGATGGGGGCGACACTGGCTCGACATCGCTCACTACGGCGAAACTCACGGTTACGACAAAGACAAGCCTCGCCCCAATGCCTGGCCCTACCGCGACTACGTCATCCGCGCCTTCAACGAGGATAAACCCTACAATCGCTTTGTGCGGGAACAAATTGCGGGAGACGTCTTGTATCCGTACACACGCGACGGGGTAGAAGCGCTTGGCTTCATCGCTGCCGGTCCCTGGGATTTCATTGGACACGCCGAAGTCGCCGAATCCAAAACCGACGGCAAAATCGCCCGTAACCTCGATCGCGATGACATGGTGGCATCGACGATGAACACCTTCGTCAGCACCACGCTGCAGTGTGCGCGCTGCCACGATCATAAATTCGACCGCTTCGCCACCCAGGAAACCTATTACGGTATGCAGGCGGTCTTCGCCGCCCTCGATCGCACCGACAAGCGCTACGACCTGGATCCATCCACAGGATGGCAACGCGCCGAACTGGAAGCTTCGAAAGCGCGCCTACTCGAACAACTCGCCACGTGGGAAACGCTCGGCGCACGCAACGCCGGATCCTCCGTATCCAAGCTCGACGCGGAGATCAAAGCCCTCGAAACCGCCCAAGCGGAAAAGACCAACTTCTACGGCTACCAAAGCCCCGCCGCCCCTGAGCCCAATGTGTCCCGTTGGGTCCAGATCGATCTGAAGCAGTCCGTCGCTCTCCGCCGGCTCGAACTTTTCCCAGCCCAAGGCGACCCGCGCAAACCGCGCGATGCCCGTGGCTTTCCCGTACGCTTCAAGATCGAGGCCTCCGACGATCCTGCCTTCAAAACCAAGGTCACGCGCCTCGTTGATCACACCAGCGAGGACTTTCCCACGCCCGGAGTGGAGCCGCTTTCCTGGTCAATCGACCAAACTGCTCGCTACGTACGTTTCACCGCTACCGTTCTGCCCAAAGTCCGTAACGACTACCTCTTCGCGCTAGCCGAACTGAAGATTTGGAACTCCGACGGCGTGAATGCAGCCACGGGTGCTATCGTTTCCGCACCCGACGTGGAGGACTTCCTCGCCCCTCGCTGGACGCTCGAAAATCTCGTCGACGGCGTCACCCCGGAAGCCATGCCGGCCCGCCAAGCGCAGATCGTCGCCGCGAATGCCGCTCGCACGCAAGCAATCGAGGAGGCCATGGAGCCAGAGCAAAAACGTCTCCGCGACAAGGCCCGACAAAAGCTGGCTGGCATCGAAAAGGAACTAGCGACATTGCCCGAGCAGGCAGTGGTCTACGCAGGTGGAATCCATCGGGGCGAAGGCACCTTCGTCGGCACGGGCGCCAATGGAGGCAAACCCCGCGAGATTTTCGTGCTCCATCGAGGCGACGTCAACAGCCCCAAAAAACGCGCTCACGCGGGAGCGGTTGCCCTCACGTCCGGAGCCTCCGCTGAATTCGCTGTACCCGAGGATGCTCCCGAGGGCGAACGTCGCGCCGCTTTAGCCCGTTGGCTGACAGACCCGGCGAACCCACTCACTTGGCGCTCCATCGTCAATCGCATCTGGCAATACCATTTCGGTCGCGCGATTGTGGATACGCCCAACGACTTTGGTCGCATGGGGCAAACACCCAGCCATCCCGAGCTCCTCGACTGGCTGGCCGTCGAATTCCGCGACGGTGGCCAGTCCTTCAAGGCCTTGAGCCGACTGATTGTCACCAGCGCCGCCTACCGCCAGATCTCTTCACTCACTCCCGCCACCGAAGCCGCCATGGCGGTCGATGCCGATAACCGGTTTCTCTGGCGCATGAACCCGCGGCGCTTGGAGGCAGAAGCCGTGCGAGACTCGATGCTGCTGGTCACCGGGAAACTCGACCTCACCATGGGTGGCCCCAGCTTCCAGGACTTCGTTGTCGAACAGCCGGCGCATTCTCCGCATTATCGCTATGGCAGCTATGACCCGAATGATCCGCGTTCGCACCGACGTACGGTTTACCGCATGATCGTCCGCTCGCAGCCGCAACCCTTCCTCGGAGCTCTCGATTGTGCGGACCCATCCTTGAGCGTAGAAAAACGCAACGAAAGCATGGGTGCACTCCAAGCACTGGCCATGATGAACAACCGCTTCGTCATCGCAATGAGCGAGCAGTTCGCGGCCCGTCTACAGAAAGAAGCGTCCACACCGACCGACCGCATCACCCGCGCTTTCCAACTCACGTTAGGCCGAGATCCTACCAGCACCGAACTCACCCAGCTGAGCAACTACGCTACGACCTACGGCTGGGCTAATGCCTGCCGACTCATCCTCAACCTGAACGAATTCGCCTTCGTCGACTGACCCCACCGGCCATGTTCAAGAACAACTCTCCGTTTCATCGTTCAACTCCGCCCCCGCCACTCTCTCGACGAGAGTTTTTGTGGAGATTCGGGGGAGGTCTCGGCGGCGTCGCCCTCACCAATTTGCTCAGCAATGAGGTCCTCGCCCAACTCACCGCGCCCACGCAAGGCATCCTCCATCACCCCGCCAAAGCCAAACGAGTGATCCAACTATTCATGGCCGGCGCCGCGAGCCACATTGATCTTTTCGATTTTAAACCCGAGTTGATCAAACGGCATGGCCAAGCTTCCGACTTCGGTGAAAAGGTGGAAACCTTTCAGGATGGCCTCGGCCCATGGTTGCGACCGGTGTGGGACTTCAAGCCTTATGGCCAATGCGGCAAGCAATTGAGTGAGGTGGTCGCTCCACTCGGAGCCTGCGTCGACGACATCGCCTTCATTCACAATATGGTCGGAAAATCGGGGGTGCACAGTGCCGGCACCTTGTTGCAGACCACCGGCTTCCAAACTCCCGGATTTCCCGGCGCCGGTTGCTGGGTGAGTTATGGCCTCGGCAGTTTGAACGACAATTTACCCACGTTCGTGGTGCTTCCCGACCATCGCGGTTTCGCCTCCAACGGACCAAAAAATTGGGACACTGCCTTCCTCCCGTCCCAGCACCAGGGAACGGTGATCTATCCAGGTTCCGAAGTACCGATCTCAGATTTATTCGCGGCTAAGAATGACTTCATTACCTCGGAAAGCGAAAAAGCGGGGCTGAGTGTTCTTGATCAACTGAATCGCGCCCACGCCGCCGGACGCGGGTCGGATGCTCGACTTGAAGCACGGATTCGTGGCTACGAGCTCGCGGCCAAGATGCAGCTCGCGGCTCCCGGGGCCTTAGATCTCAGCCAGGAACCTGCGGCTATTCGGGAGCGCTACGGTATCAACGACAGCCGGAAACAGTGGCCGAAGGGTATCAATGCCGAAGAGGAAATGGACGCGTTTGGTCGAAAATGCCTAACGGCACGTCGCCTTCTCGAACGAGGTGTCCGCTACGTGCAGATTTGGAGCGGCAACGACAATGGGTTCCCTCGTCGCAACTGGGACTCCCACGAAAATATTCTCCGTGATCACGGCCCCTTGGCCATGGGCATGGCCCGAGGAACGGCCGCTTTGCTGGAAGACCTCAAACAACGCGGTCTCCTCGACGACACCATCGTGCTCTGGACCACGGAGTTTGGCCGCATGCCGTCCTCGCAAGGTGGCGTGGGCCGGGATCACAATCCCTACGTCTTCACCAATTGGCTCTGCGGCGCAGGGATCAAAGGCGGAATCGTCGCGGGCGAGAGCGATCAATGGGGCTACAAGCCCTTGGACCGCAAAAAAGTCACCGAGGTCTACGACATTCATGCCACGCTCCTTCATCTCCTAGGCATCGACCACACTCGACTCTCGGTCCGTCACAACGGAATCGATCGCCGCTTGACCGACGTGCATGGCCATGTGCTGACCGACATCCTCACGTAGCTCGACTCAGAAAGCCCCCAAGGTCAGACGCCCATCCGCGAGAAAATACCCTCTCGCCCTCACTGAGAACTCACGGATGCGTCAAACGGGGGTCGAACGTGAAGAGGTGAGGTCCCGACGTCACCCAGTGCAGATCGAACTGGGGACGCAGGGGTTATGTCAGGCAGTTACGTTCCCGGAATCAAAGCGCTGGGAGCCCACATCGCCACGGACGTCACAGCGACCAGCCAAGCGTCTCCGACTGCCTGAGTGGTAGTTAAGTCGCTCGACCCATTCGCCGGCAGCGAGGGGCCAGGAGCCATGATCGCGTCGGGACTATCAATCTCCCAGCGATGATACAGCGAGACTGCATGTGAAAGCTAAAGATAAAACATCTCTAATCTATGTCATCAAGCTATTTACATGATTTTTATCGCTCGAAGGGCCTTTCCTCTCGGTAGTTCGAAATTTCCGCGTTTCCACTTTTCAGCTTTTCGCCCCTCAGCCCCTGCCCTCGCCGTCTGGCCACCAAGAATGACCAGTTATCGGCACTCGAAGCCGGCAGCCGCGACGCCTCCGCTGGACTTGGTTTTCCACTATGTCCCTTACCCGTCCACTCATCCTGGTCATTGGGTGCGGCTCGATCGGCGAGCGACACCTGCGAACGTTTTTGGCTACCGGTCGCGCGGAGTTGATAGCGTGTGACAATCGTCCTGAAATTCGCGCGCAGATGACGTCGCGCTACCAGGTCACTACCGTCGACTCGTGGCAAGAGGGTCTCGCTGACGCCCGGATCGACGCTGTCGTCATCGCGACGCCTGCACCGCTTCATGTGGACATGGCGTTGCAGTGCCTACGGGCGGGCAAACACGTACTCATCGAAAAACCTTTGTCCACAACCTGCGATGGGATTGAAGAGCTCATCGCTACCCGAAACCGATCTGGAAAGGATNNCCCGCCGCTGGCTGGGATCAGGTGCGTTCGGTTCCGTGCGCCAAGTCACGGTCACGTCCGCGCACCACTTCCCCACGTCGCGTCCTGCTTATCGCGAGATTTACTACCGCGATCGGGCGCAGGGCGGTGGCGCCATCCAGGATGCGCTGACTCACCTCGTCAACGTGGTCGAATGGATGTTGGGTCGGCCTACGTCACAGGTTTTTTGTGACGCAGACCACAAGGTTCTCGAGGGGGTTACTGTCGAGGACACGGTCAACGCCACGGCGCGGAACGGGTCGGTGATGGTCAGTTATTCACTCAATCAGTTCGGCTCCGCGAACGAAACACGCTGGGACTTCCATATGGATAAAGGGTCCGTTCGCGTGGAGATGCACGCGCAACGCTGGGGAACCTTGGCACTCGGCGAGTCGGTTTGNNCACGTGACGACATGTATATCGCCCAGGCCCACGCTTTTCTCGACGGATGCGAAGGCAAAGACACCGCAGTTTGCAGTCTTGAAGAAGGCGTGCAGACGCTTCGCTTCAACCTCGCCGCCCTCCAATCCTGGGAGACCGGCCTTCGCCAACTTTTATGAGTGCATCTCCATCGTCGTCCCGCCCCGCCCACGGATTCTCGCTAAAAGGAAAAATCGTAGTGCTCACCGGCGGTGCTGGTCTCTACGGTCGCGGATTAGCTCATCAACTCGCCGAAGCGGGAGCTACTCTCATTCTGGCCTCACGCCAAGTAGAAGCGCTGCAGTCCGTCGTGGACGAAGAGCGGGCTTTGGGTCACGATCTGCACTGCTACGCTCTCGATCAAGGTGACGAGCGTTCGATCCTGGCCTTGCGTGATGCGGTCGTGAAACAATTCGGTCGCGTGGACGGCTTGGTCAACAACGCTGTGGCGCGGCCCATGAAATCCCTGGATGCACCGCTTTCCGACTGGGAGGCGTCCATGAAGGTCAACGCGACGGGTCTCTTCGCCATCACCCGAGCTTTTGCTGACGTCATGGCGACGCAGGGATCGGCCAGTATCGTCAACATTGGTTCCATTCAAGGAATGGTCGGTCCACACCTCCCCCTATACGAGGGCCTGCCTACGCATCCAATTCCCGACTACTTTTTTCACAAGAGCGGGATGGTGAACCTCACCCGCTATTTCGCCGCACACTACGGTCCAAAAGGTGTACGCGTCAATTGCCTGTCTCCTGGTGGATTTTTCAGCGGGCAGGATCCGCTTTTCGTGGAGCGCTACAGCCAGTCTACGTTCCTACGCCGCATGGCCGACGACGATGACCTCGGCGGGCCGGTCATTTTTCTGCTCAGTGATGCCGCACGTTATGTCACCGGAGTGAATCTTCCGGTAGACGGCGGATACACCGCACACTAGACGGAAAACGCGAAAATGCGGATGTGAGCGCATCTCTTCGCCTTTTGAGACGCTCAAAAGGATCCCGTAGCCTCGACCGTCCGCGGCAGCGCAAAAGCGACATAACGGTCGCCTTTTTCCACGCCTAGTTTTCCGCCTCCGCAAGCAATGACCACGTACTGACGCCCCCCGATGGCATACGTGGTGGGCGTGGCAAAGCCTGCCGCAGGCAAAACGGTTTCCCAAAGCAGACGCCCATCCCGTCGGTCAAAGGCTCGGAAGCGTCCATCTTTCGTGGCGGCAATAAAGAGTACATTGCCGGCGGTGATCACGGGACCTCCGTAGTTCTCGGTGCCTGTAGGAGGTGTCCCCTCCGAGGCAAGCGCCTGAAAATTGCCCAACGTCACCTGCCAACGATGCTCTCCCGTGTTCAAGTCGATCGCGGTCAGAGTCCCCCACGGTGGACGAATCGCCGGATATCCTTCTTGATCCAAAAATTTCACATAACCTCCAAACTTGTAAGGGACTTTCCGGGTTGCCGAAGTCGATCCCGTCGATGCGGGTCCGCCACCACGTTCGCCCGTCACCACGCTGTCCGGGGCTTCGACTTTCTCATCTCCCAGCAAGTAGCCCAACAAGGCTTCACGCTGCGACAGGGGTAAATGCCCAAAACCTGGCATCATCCCTTTTCCTCGCAGAATCACCTCTGTCACTTCACTCCGCGTGCGCCGTGAGGAGAGCGCCTTCAATTCGGGAAAACCACTCGCAGGATTTCCCTGCAAGTCCGGACCATGACAGGCCACACACGTGTTCAAATAAACACGACGTCCTGGAGATGCTTCTGCCAGCTGAGCCTCACTGGGCGCCTCGCTCAGGCGACCGATCCACGCCATTTCATTCGAGTTCACATAGAGGACACCCGCGGGATCCACTGCCGCGCCGCCCCACTCCGCCGCACCGTCAAAACCGGGAAAGATCAGCGTGCCTTGGCGATGATCAAAAGGCATGAAGGCACCGCGGCGAAGACGTCGAAACTCCGCCAACAGCTCGTCGTAATTCTTGGCCTTCGGATTGAGGTCAGATTCGTCGAGCGTCTGGCGCGCAAACGGCGCTGGTAAGCGAGGCACGGGTTGAGTTGGCCAAGCTTTTTCCCCCGGCAGCTCAGACGCAGGGACAGGCACTTCATCAATGGGAAACAGGGGTTGTCCCGTCACGCGATCAAGNNCGATCAAACACGAAGACGTGACCGCTCTTGGTCACCTGGGCCACAGCTGCGATCTCTTTCCCATCCCGGCGTACAGTCACGAGATTAGGAGGAGCGGGAAGATCCCGATCCCAAATGTCGTGATGGACGAACTGAAAATGCCAAAGGCGTTTTCCCGTCCTGGCGTCTAAAGCCAGCAAGCAGTTCGCGAAGAGGTTTTCCCCTTCTCGATCGCCACCCCAAAAATCAGGGGATGCAGATCCTGTCGGTACATAGAGAATACCGCGCTCACGGTCCACTGCCATGCCCGCCCACGAGTTGGCTCCCCCAATCTGCTCGTGTTCAAACGCATCCGCCGGCCACGTGTCTCGACCAAACTCGCCCTCACGAGGCAACGTATGAAAAACCCAGACCAACTTCCCGGTTACGACATGGAACGCCTGGATATGCCCCGGCGCCGCACCTTCGCCTTCTCCCACCCGCGTCGGCATAACAATCAGATCCTCAAAGATGGTTCCCGGTGTGGTCGTCCCCACAAATTTCTTTGCTGCCTGCGGGCCCAGCGCGGCCTTGAGACTCACCGAGCCGCCTTCGCCGAAAGTGGTCTTCAACTGGCCACTCTCCGCGTCCACCGCGTACAAGCGATCCTCACTGCTGTAGAGAATACGCCGATCCGACCCACGGCTCCAAAAGGCCACCCCTCGCATCGTGCGCGCTGTCTTCGCCGCTCCCGCCGGAGAAAACCGCCACCGCTCCCGCCCAGTTCCCGCGTCCAAGGCAAAAAGGACGTTGGTGGCAGTCACACCATACAAAACGCCATCGACAACCAGGGGGTTGCATTGCACCTGGCCTAGGTCTCCCGTAGCGTAGCTCCAGGCTACCGTCAGCTCTTGGACATTTTCGGTCGTGATCTGCGCGAGCGGTGAGTAGTGACTGCGGTCCGGGCCCCCCAGGTATTCGGGCCAATCCGTGTCTGGGACAGAAGGCCCAGCGCCCACCATCGTTCCGGTCGCACAGATCGCAAAACAGACTGCCAAGCGCAACCATGAGGTAGGGACAATCGGGGCAAGCATGGCCGGAACAAGCCGGGTTCCCAGGCCCATAGCAAAATGAAACCGCCACGCCATCTCCTCTCTTTAGTTCGCCGCAACCATGCCCATCCCGCTTACCTCACCACGGCTCATGGCAGCCACCGCCTCCTAGTGAGAAGAACCAACCCACTGCTTAGCCCAACGAGGATACTCCCGTTCCAGCAACGTCCGCGGTGAGGTCACGTACCACGCATAGCCAATGCGGCGTTCATGCTCGATTTCCGCCACCGAGTACCTCACCACAGCATCTCGCCCCATGAACAGGGGGCGATTGGTACCGATTTCATAGAAGCGTGCCCAGAGCGGATCCGCTTTAGGATCCTCCACCAGAACGGCATCTACTCCTTTAGGCATTCCGGGCGCCGGAACGCGATCCCACCGCACGCCAGTCAACTTAACCCGTTCGAACCAAGCCACCGCCGCCTGCACGGAACGGATCATTTCCGGCGAGGGGTTCGGCTGCTGCATCAGAAACCGCACAATTCCCACGCTCTCACCCCCGGTGAGGCAGGCCGGCTCAAATTTCCGCGCCGCCGCCGGCGCCAACGTGGTCTCGTCATGCTGCGCGCACCATACCGTCTTCACGCCATCCGTCTCGATCTGACACCGTAGGATACAGACGATACCTCGCTCCACTGCACGACTTGCCCGGGCGCGTCGGGAAGCATCTAGGGTCGTAAACGGGGTCTCTCCTCGCGCAACGTCCCGAAGGAGGCTGAGCACGTTCACCATCGCGTTATCATTGAACGTGATGTGCGTGTAATACCCCGTCCTTAGTGGGAAAAACTGGGGCCACCCGCCATTCGCATACTGAGCCGCGAAAAGGTAGTCGATCCCACGCGCCACGGCCTCCGTAAAACGAGGCTCAGCCCGAGCCTCGGCCACCAGGGCCAGAAACCGAATCTGCGTTGTAGTCGCACCATTATCGATAGTCGGAGCGCGCTCCGCCTCTCTGAGTTGGCGGAAGGAGTCGTCTTCAGGACGGCTCATCTCCCAATTCTTAGGCCAGCCACCCGAAGGAGTCTGGTAAGTCAAAACGGCCTCCCCGATTTTCACTGCCTCATCCGAAGCGTACCACGTGGTGGGTNNACCAGCCCCAGCCAGCGAAAGCCTCGCATAATCGTCCCTCGCCCTTCCACCGAAGGACCGATTTGACACATGCTCGGCTTCATACTGGCGGAGATAACGTTACGACGCGGTAATCTTAGCCGGCGCCATCCGAGGCACCAGAATATGGATGATCAGCAGCGCCAAAAGATAAGCCGAGGCCGCCATGATCCAAAGAATCGTGTAGCTGCCGGTGCGTTGCAGGACCTCTCCGACAATCAGCGCCAAGACCATCCCGCCCACCGCCCCCGACATTCCACCGA
>DKKJ01000161.1 GCA_002455175.1 Opitutaceae bacterium UBA6669 | reverse complement strand
TAGCTCATTTGACCCCTACTTTCGAAGTGCCCGCCGTCGGCACGGTAATGAATGCATTGATACGCGAACCCTCAAACGCGCTGCGTTTCCAGGTGCGCCCAAAGTCATCTGAAACAAAGAGTGCTTCTCTGGCCACGTTGGCAAACAACTGGCCCGTTTCCGGTTCGATGCCCACACGCCACAGNNTCTGCCAGGACTTTCCTCCATCCTCAGTCACGAGCACCCCATGTCCCCACCCTCCAATCGCCAGGCGCTGCGGATGGGTGGGATCCAGCGTGATGTTGTACAAGGCATGCGAGGTAGGAACCGTCGGGAACTGTTTCCACGAGTTTCCGCTGTCCTGCGACGCCCAAGCGCCGTCCTCCTGCGTTACCGCTACCCAGACCTTGGGGTCGTGCCAGGACTGCTGCACCGTGTTGACTGTGCCACGCGTGGCGAGTACCCGCTTCCAACGTTTTGCGCCATCCTGCGTCAGGTAGATGCCCGTCTCGCATCCTGCGATCACTCGGCCTTTCCGCGTGCGGTCCACCGCGATGGTCTGCGTGAACTTGCCCCGGGAAGGCAGTCCGTTCACCGCGCGCGTCCAAGTCTGCCCGCGATCAGTGGAGACGGCAATTCCGCTGACCAAGGCGAGGTAAATGTGATCCGGCGCGTTCGGATCGACCACCACATCACGTCCCTCGGTCATCTCCCATCCGGTATTCAATTGCCAGGTACTGCCACCGTCCAATGAACGCCAGCACCCGTTGCCGCCCGCAGTGTAAATCACTTGATGGTCACGCGGATCGAAAGCGACCGAAGTCAGGCTGCCATCGCTCGGCGGCAGGTGGACCCATCCGTTTGCAGGATCGTGGCGAAAAATACCGCTGGTTTTGTCGACTTTCGATCCGATCAAATCACTCCCGTCGTACGTGGAGGAAACGAAAAAATCAAACGTGCGGGCGGCGACCGCCGAACTGGTCAGAACCAGCCCGACGAAAGCGCCACGCCAAAAACCAGGGCGAAAGGCAAAGGACATCATACGAGGAATTCCAGGGTAAGAATGACCACCCGCCGCGGACTTGCGTGCAAACGGAACCCCTCACCTGCCGCGAGCTAAAGCGGTGAAAACGGAGAAGGAAATACAAACTTTCGACTTCCCCTTCAGGCGATCCGAGAATTCCGCGTCCGAGTTTGGAGTTCGGCCTTTAGGCCGTCCGAAACTCTGCCTGGAAATGGCAGTCTTGAAAACGGTTATCCGTACGCTCAGGACGGAGTTATTCCCGCACCTTGGGTGCGATCCATCCTCGAACACGCTAAAGCCCGAGCTCCAAGCTCACCGACGTCACCGGGCTCTTTTTTCTTCAGAGCCTACTCGATGACTTTCACCGGGCCGACTTCGACATTGCCCTCTTTCAGAGGTTTGGAAACGGTGACTTCCTCCGTTTTCATGGGGCGGTCGAAGAAGCTTGCGCCAGCGGCGAGCATCTGTGGGTAGAGCTGATTCAAATCATTTTGATCGGGTTCATCGACCACCATCGTGGTCTTCCACAGCTCAACGGGTTTTTCTTGCGCGTGGTCCGGGAATTTCCAGGCGGTCACGCGGATGAAAAGCTTTTCCTTTTGGGCCTTGATCACCTTTTGCTCATAACGACCCCATAGCCGATCTTGGTAGAGACTGGGCTTGATCGCCGCCGCTCGCAGGCTTTCCGCAGGGGTGGGCACGATGCTGGGAGCGTCAATGTCACCATCGATATTGGCCAGGTAGGGGTTACGAACAAAACCGCGGCCATAAAGCACGGTCAAAACGACATCCGGCGTGTCGCCTTCCAAAGCTTCACGGAAACCATGGGACGTCAGCGTCTGCCGGAACTGACGCAGTAACCCCTCGTTGTCTACCGGCTGTAGTAGCTTTTGGGCGGAAGGTGATTCGTTCACGGAAGCAATTAGGTAAACCTTACCGTGCTCGATAGGACCCCGCTTACGTACACCCTCCCACCGCTCGTCGACGTAGGACCGCACATCTATCTCCACCTGAGCGTCCGAAGGATCCTTAGAAGACGCCGCAGACAGTTGGCCACCAGTAGCACTGAGCATGACAAAAGCGGCCAGGAGGGGACCGCGAACCAAGCAAAACACTATTGAAGAGAAGTTCATGACGGTTCGTGAACGAGGGGTTGTCCCGATCATGAAGCGGGCTATTTGTAAAGTCACGATCGGAAAGGCGATGGCTCAGAACCTAGGCGCTCAACGAACGTCAGAAACCCGGGAGGGACGCGGTCTGTCGCGCCCGGGCTCGCGTGATGCATACAACGCCGGCTAGTCCACCTAAACACGCGGTGCGTTCGAGGACAAACCCGGCCACGAGGGACCGTGTGCCCTCCTATGGTTTTTAGCGGAGCAGCGATGTTGGGAGACGGCCTCCTCATCATGCCCAGGGTTCACACATCGCGTCACATCGCCTTTCCATCTCACGCTTTACCTGCTAGCCACGCGCATGGAGTACCGCTTTTAAGCGGTCCGGTTGTTATGAATGAACCGCTACCGCCCAAGGTCGGTACTTCATACGCGGGCGATCCGCACTTTTGCAGACTGTTAGTCAGGGCACTTCGTAGGCTTCGATCAGCGCGACTCCACTCGTGCCTGCGGGAGCGTTGACGTGGATCGTGTACGCTCCGGGTCCAAGCGTGGTGAGCAACGCTGCGTCGAAGGAGTTTGCTCCCAGTGAAAAGGCGCCGACTTTATTTGTAGCTGCGGTGAGCGCGGCGGTCATCGTCGCGTTACCTGAAGCCCAGTTATCGTTCTGCGCGATCAGCGTTCCGTTGCTATCGTACACTGCGATGGATGGATCCGCGACAGGACTGCTCACTCCGAAGGTCTGGAGCCCAGGGCCGACCCCTCGCACCAGCACTTGCCGTGAGCCGGAGCTGATAACCAAACCGGCGATTAGTGTTTCCTGATCCCTGCGTACGCTGCCGCGGACGGAGAGATTTGCGAAGCCGTGGCCTGGCAAAGGAAGCAAGGCATTTTTTACGATCTGGTCGGCCACAGCGAAGCCGCTCGCTTGAGCGAGGGTGCAGGCGGTGCGGAAGTGAAAACCGGCGTTGATACGCGCTTCGGTGATCGCTTCGCAATAGGCAGAGAAGCGGGAAAATGTAGGTGTAATCGCCGGAGCGCCCGCATTGCTGGTGCTGAGTGTAAAGGAGGTGGCGTCACCGAGGAGCGCAGCGGCCATGCCCAGCATCCCGCCTGAAACACTTCCGTGCCCGGAGAGGTACTCGGGGTGTGAAGGCGTCGCGGCGATCGGCGCCCAGGTGGGATCAGCTACTGTAGCGGCGTTGCCGTCTAAGTCGGCATAGTTGATGGCCTGAAGCGGGCGCCAGAGTCCGTACTTATACTTTGCCTGGAAACAGACGATAAACGCGTCCATCCCCGCAATGTTGATCAGTGCAAAGGTTCGGGCGTTGTCGACGAGCTGCGCATTGGCCGGAATCACTCTGCGGATGATCGCGTTGATGTCCGCCGAATCGGCGATATGAATAAACATGGCCAAATCTGTCTGCGCCTGCGTGCGCACCGAGCTCACCATGCCGCCCCGCGCCTTTACTTCGTTGACGTCCGCCGCATAGGCGGCGGTGGCCATCGCGGTCGCGCGATCAGCAAAACCGTAAGGTGGACCGGGATCAAACGCGGCCAGATTCGTGAGAGCGAAGGGGGTCGTCACACTTAAGCTCAACCCGCCCGCAGGAGCGGATCCGAGTGGGGCGTGACGCCAATAACCTGAGGCTGTGCTCCCGGGGTAGGTGAGGACTTGCGAAAATCCATCGGTGGCCCGCCAGGCCAGAATCTGTTGGGCGACGGTTTCACCCCAAGCCCGGCCGATTGTGATCGACTGGCTGGTCGCACCGGAGCTCGTAAGCTGCGCGAGCGATGCGGCGAGCTGCGCGTCTAATAGCGACTGCTTGCTCGGAAACAGACTGAGCAATGTCGTGTACGCTGCCTGTGCAGCCGCTGCTTCCGCACGTGCGCCGGCGGGTGCTGTATCCGTCACCCGAACAGGTGTATATTTTTTCGCAATACCGTTCACCGCGTCGAAGATCGCGACATGAACAATCGCCGCGCTGCGGGCCAGCACTGGGGCTGAGGGGGTGGGATTGCGAACCGCCGCTTCATAGGTGGCGTTCCAGTCGGTGACGACGTCGGCAAATATGCTGCGTGTGGCGGTGCTCAACAAAAACGCCGCAGCGACGAAGCGCGCGAGCGTGGTCAAATAAACGGTGCAGGAGGTGTTCATGGCTGCGGTATTCCACTTGGCTGAGTTTCCCGGTCCGTGGCGAAGAGCGCGGGCAAATGACGCTTCCGGGAAACAAATGATGCCCGCACCTCCTTACAGATTTTGGCCCGAAAAAATCACAGGCATGCGCGGAAAGTGTGATTCGATGAATGGTCGCTGTCTCTGCGCGCGCGCCGTTAGCGTCTGGTGAATCGCGCGACGCAACACGCGCCCCAGTGGCTCTTCCCAGACGCCTTGATCTAGTGATGTCATATTCAGCGAAGAGTCCCCTGGCGACGCCACTTGAACTTTTCTTTCTTCACCTGCTTGCCGAAAAACTTCACCAGGACATCCGGGGTCTGCGTCTGAAATCCGTACACCGGCGTATTGGCGGGAATTGCTGGCGCCGCTCCGACTAAATCTGCTTGTGCACCAGCTACAGCAGGCTCCGATATCACGGGAACGGGAACAACCGTTCCCTCCCAAGCCAGCGGGTACTGCTGCTTCAAAAGATCTGCCGCTGCGACGTAGTCGACTCGTTGGATCACATTCTTTCGCACGGTGATTATCCGGCAGCCCTGGAAATTTGGGCTCGGGGCGGTCGAATTGATTTCGGTATCCTTGCGGGTATTACTACAGGGGCCCAATGCGGCGGTTTGCACAATCAGCGGTGCATGCGACTGCCACCAGGCGGTAGGATCGTTGGTTTTATCCAGCGGGTTTGCGTACGGAGCAACTTGAAGTTCAGAGAGGTCCTTCCAGACCGCACCGGGTTGCTCATCAGTAATCTTCACCACGCTTCCCGCCGCTGGGGCACCTTCTTTCACTCGCAACAGGTAAACGTGAGTGGCATTCGGATACCACCACTGCGGCTTTTCAACCTACGAGCAACGATAGTATCTCTCCGGGTTGGCGAGGTAGTAATCGGTGAACGTGTTCAAACGCTTTTTGGTCGCATCCCATCGAAGCCGAAACTCTGTCCGGAAATGCCCGTGGCCACAGAGTACCAAGGTCACAGGGCGTCCCTCTTTCCCTGCAAGGAGAGTTGCAAGCTCTTCTTGTGATCCCGTCGAGATTCCTTCATCGAGCATGTCTTCGATTGCGCCTTCGTGAAAATGGGCGGTACCTGTGCGAAGCCAGCCGGGATGCAGTTTGTCGACTTTGTGTTTGCGATATGGATCCTTCGCGAGAAGAGCCATTTTACCGCTATGCCGGAACAGCCATCCCGTGACTTGCAGCGAGTCGGTCGTAGGGTGCGCCGTCTCGCGCAGGCAGTTGGCCATGTCGGCGCCCGCCGGATTCAGCGGTGGCGCGTGCATACCAACGAGCACGATTCCTTTTCCATCTGTGGCGGCGACCGCCCNNAAGCACATGAACTGGGAAGAAGCAGCGGCCTACACCCTGGTGGCGGCGACCGCCTGGCGGATGAGCTGCAGGTCCGCCTTTGTGGGGCCTACGCTGTCGGGATGTCCGTCCACAAAATTAACCTCGCTCTCGTTGCCGAAGCCAAATTTGGTGGCGGCGACCCGAGTAAGTTCGCTGGTGATCCCAGAGTCCCAGCGGGTGTCGAGCATGACGATCCGGTTGGCGCCGAGGGTAATGACGTAGGAAGGATCCCGATTGATCCTGCGGAAATAGTAATGCGTGCGATTTTTCATCGCACTGTCGACTTGGACTGATCGAGCGGCCGTTTTAGGACGAAGCCTTGGAATGCAGAAGGTTTTACCATCCTTCGTGAGGCCCATCAGTTTCTTCGCTTCCTCGTGAGTCGTGTTGAGGCCGGTGTGATTCCACATCGTGTCCTTGAGGCTGGAAAGAAGTTCGATCGGATCGGTTGGCAATAAACCAAGTCCAGGGATTCTCTTGATCACCCCAGAAAACGCGTCGATGGCCGACCCCACTGCCTCTCCGGCTTTATCCCAAAGTTCTCCCAGGATGGAGCTGGCCGCATCACCGGTGGTCACCTTGATATCCCAACCCAGCGGATAAGGCATCCCGCGATAATCGTGGTTGCCGAGGCTAGTGAAGATGGGAACGCGGAGCGCCTCGGGCGGAGGACTCTCGCGATCCGGCGATTCGCTTTTCCCCCGCAAAATAGCTTCGAACAGACCAAAATTGCCTGGCCCTTTCTCGTGGTCATTTACCTCACGCACATAGTCGACCAGATCTCCTGTCGCGATGATCGCATCGAGTAGCCCCTTCGCGTGGAGGTGGTTGGCGTACCGAATGAAAGCGCGGAAGTCGTCATTGAAATGATTGAGCAGGGCAATGTCGCTTTCCGGTGTGCCCGTTTCTCGCAATGTCTGACGGTAGCTCTCAATGCGACGACTTACGTGCAAATCGGTGATGTGTGCGATTCCAAAATCGACCCAGTCGTTACGCGCATACAGACAGTGAGGCGCGATGGCTCTCGGCTCCATTCCAGAGGCCAAAAATGCCAGGCTGTAGAGCTGGCGGTGTTTCAACTTCGGTTTGCGCGGAACAACGGAATAATCCGCCGCAAAGTTTCTCTTTCTTTTTGGACCTGCCGACAGCGTGGCAAGGCGGGTACCGTCAGCATTGGCACCTCCCAGGATTACCGTTAGCACCACGGGATCACCTCCCCCCACCGGATGAAAACCATAACGACCCGTTGTCAGTCCCGCCAAAAGCCCCGCGTGTGTGTCCAATACGCCCACGGCACCAGAGAAGGTGAGCCAGTTCAAAGAGATCGCGATGGGGTCGACGATCAGCGGCTTACCGGGCAGAGCAGGATCGAGAGTGCCGACAAGGACCTGGCCATCAGTGCTGCACCAAATGAGTCCGCGTTCAAACCACGCCACCTGACCGCCCTCCACGACTTGGATGTCAGAGAGAGGATGTCCAAGCACTCCTAGCTCCCGATCAAGGCTTACCCAGCGATCGAACACCTTGCCAAAGACCGTGACTAATGGCGTTCCAGCCACATTGCTGATGGTTCCCCATTCGAACTCTGCGGCCGCAAACTGCCCATCGAGTGTGCGTCGGTGTTTAGCTTTGGGAAAGCCGAGTTCTCGCGCGCCTGTCGCCGCGTTCTCCGCGGGTCCGCCCGCTTGGAGGTACCTCGCCAGGATCCGCCCGGTCAGCTCGTGCGCACCCGTTTTCTTGTGCCAGTAAATTCTTCCCTGGGCGTAGACCTGAAACTTGCCGCCAAAGCCGGCGTCTTGTTCTCCGCCTTGTGGAGCGCCTAGATCCAGCCCGGCTTTCTTTAGATTCGCGTAGTGACTGCTGATGGGTGAGAGCGGCATGATCGTTCTTGGTTTAAACACTCACATCCCCCGGTCCGTAGCAAAGAGCGCGGGCAGGATGACGCTCCCGGGAAACAAGCTATGCCCGCACTTGCTTACAGATTTTCGTATGCGAAAATCACAGGCCTCTGCCGAAAAGTGTGATTTCGGCTTCGCTTGCGTGCGCGTCCGCTGTGCTCCTCCTTCGCACGCGGCTCTGCACGGTCGCGTTCGCGCCGTGCCTCGTCCTCGACGGATCAGGAGTGCGTGCTCACGGCGGCGATGAGGTGCCGTAGTTCGCCATCGACGTCTTTCGCATCCGCCACGGTTTCGACCACCACGGCGCGCAAGCGTTCGCCGAAGCGGCGACGCAGGCGGTATAGTGCGACGGTAAACGCATGTGCATTCATCCCGATGCGTGCGGCGGGTTCAGCAAGTGACTCGTTCGCCGGGTTGCCCCACACGAGCGGCTGGAGCGCTGCGAACTGTACACCGCGACCGCTTTTGCTGTACTCCTCGCGCAAATCCGCGATGGCTGCATCGATCAAGCCGATTGCCCAACTCCGATCATACGCCTGTTCCGGAGTCAGTCCCGGGTCCACGGGTTCATGTGCAAAACGCTTATCGGCGCTTTCGAGATCGAGCGAGAATAGCGTCTGCCCACCGCCACGCTTTTCGGCGCGTGCGCGGTGCCATTCGTTCGTGAGAAAGTTGCGCAGCGCTGCGAGGAGAAAAGTACGGAAGCGCCCCCGCTCAGGTCGTGCATGTGCCACCGTCGAGCCAGCGAGTAGGCGGGCAAAAAACTCCTGCGTGCAGTCCTCCGCTTCGTGGCGTGTGCGGCCCTGTCTTCGGACAAAGGCATAGAGCGGATACCAATACTGGGAGCAGAGCGACTCCAGTGCCGCGCGCGCCTGGGTGTCCGATCCTTCTCCCGCTCTCAGCACGACCGTCCAATGCGTGGTGGGAAACGCACTACGGAAGGCGGTGGGTGCCGGAAACGTGGAGTCGTTACTCATGGTGCCTTCGCCGCTGCCGCAAAACGGGCGGTGAGTTCCTCGGCTTCTGTGGATGAGAGGGTGAATCCCGGGGCGATCGACCGGTCCGCTCGCTCACTCACTATCCACCGCGCCCAATCTGCCAGCGGCGTATCTTTGGGGAGCGCCTGGATCTGCGCACGCAGGTTTTCCATTGTGGCAGCGGTATCTGTGACGTCGGTGAGTTGGCCTTGGTCATTCACGACTTTTCCGGCACAGGCGGTGGCGGGCTGCAGCAGCCACTCGGGGGGCGGCGTACCGTCGGGGAGCGTCGGAGGCACCGCCCAGATGCGAACATCTGACGCGGTCTCCGTCCGCAAAAACCGGCCATCGGGGCTGAAGTAACCCGCGGAGCTGCGCATCGCTCCATGGTCCATCGACTCCGTCAGCGCCTGCGCTGTACGAACGTCGAAGACGCGCGCGTCGCCATTCTGTGACTCTGTGGTAAAACGGCGTGCGTCCGAGCTGAAGCGTAGAATCTGTCCGCTCGCCAGCGGAGCAATCGGTTCTCCCACGAGCGTCCCGGTCTTCACCTCCCAAACCCGTGCCTCGGCGGAGCTGCGAGTGACGAAATAGCGTCCGTCGGGAGAAAAAACCGCACTGGCGAGCATGTCNNTTCCAGAGGCGCGCCTCTCCCCGCAGATCGGCGGTACCAATCTTGGTGCCATCCGGGCTGAACTGCACGGCTGACAATGTTCGTTCTGGATAATCCAGAAACGTTTCACTCACGGGTCGGCCCGTGGCCACGTCCCAAATTACCGGAGCACCCAGGATATACGCCGCTCCCAAGCGACGGCCGTCTGGGCTGAAGTTGACGCTGTGCGACCAGAGCGGCCAGCCGGGATCAATCGAGGGTCCCACGCTTGCACCGGTGCGAAGATCCCACACGCGAATTTTGAGGTTGTCATTGATCGCCGCCACATCCGATGCGGGGCTGAACGTGACAATGCCATTGGGCGGTGGATTGTCCCGCAACGACACGACCTTGACGCCTCCCTCCGGCAGGAGTTCCCACGCTTCCCATCCAGGTCCGTTGCGTATGACGAGAAACCGGAGATCGGAGCGCAACGGTGATTTGCCGAATCGCTCGGCTGCCGCGTCTGTAAGTTTGCGCGGGAACGAAAGGTCCTCGGCCGCTTTTCGGCCCGTCGCCACATCCAGCACCTGGGCGCGATCGCTGTTGAACCAAAGGAGTCGCGTGGGCGATTCCGGCAGGAACGCCAGCGGTAGCGCCAGCTTCGGACGTGGCAAGACCAGCGGCTGAGCGGTGCTTTGTCCCACGCGCAGGCGATGAATCGCTCCTTCGGCCGTGCCGATGACGATTTGCGCGCCATCGGGTCTCAGGGCTCCGCGAATGTTGGAAGGCAGTCGCAAGGTAAACTCGGCGGTCTTCCTGCCCGTACGAGTATTCCACAGACTTGCAAGGGTTTCCCGGCTGGAGGTGACGAGCAGGAGGGAGCCATCGCGGGAGAATGACCGATCAAAGGTGAATCCATCCCGCGAGGAAAACGGTAACGATGTGAGCTGCCCGCTGACCAGGTCCCGGAGCTCAGAGGTTTTTTCGCCCACATGGAGCAAGCGGCCATCCGGAGAAAATTCCCACGCTTTAACCCATCCGGTCTCGGCGTCGATCCGAGGTCCAGAGGCCGTGCCCGTGATGGTATCACGCAGTTGAATACCCGTGGCTGAGTCGAGAATCGCCAAGTGGCGGTTATCGGGGGAAAAACGTCCNNCTCGGGTAGGGACCAAAGGCGCACTTTGTCTCCTCCTGTGATGCTGAGTTGGCGTCCGTCTGCGCTGAAATCGAAATCCGAGTAGTCCTTCGGATCCAGCGATTGGACCAGACGCTGCTCGCCCGTGGCGGCATCCCACAGCCAGAACTTCGCCACTCCGGGCGCATAGGCGAAAACCCACCGTCCATCCGGGCTCAAGCCGGTCGCATCGCGGCTCGGGGTCACCGCGGGGTCGAGCTGAATCGACGCTCCTCGCTGGCGGCCGGTGGTGGCGTCAAACACCGCCAGCTTGTTCCCGAGAAAACGAATTCCGAAGACCGCATCATTGTTGCGCGCAAACAACGATCCGGTGATCCAGCACGCGGATTGCCCCACTCGAAATTCGCGTAGCATGCGTCCCGTCGCACTGTCGAAGACGCGCATCGTTCCGTCCTCCGTTCCCGCCATGAATGTCCGCCCGTCGAGCGCATAACGTACTCCGACTACGCGCGAGCCGCATTCAAAGGGCGCGCCCTCCGGAAGGATGAAATTGTGCGAAGCGAGCACCGACGCGAGACGCGGCGCCAGGATGGGGTTTAACGGGTTGCTCCGTGCCGCGTGAACCAGGTAGGCGAGGCCCTCAGCGATCAAACCATCGGAGAGATTGCGATTGGCTAGCTCGAGTGAAGTGCGCGCCGCGCGCTTCACTTCCTCGGCGCGGGAGACCTCGGCTTGATGGCGGAGCGTGGCTTCCGCCTGCTTCGCCAGAACGGCGTCCGCGCGCGCAGCACGTTCGCGCACGAGCGAGACCGACGCCGTGATCAAGCCGCCGATCAGGGAAGCCGCCACGGCTATCGTAGCGAAAAAGCCGACCTTGTGACGCCGCACAAATTTCCGCGCGCGGTAGGCATTGCTTGGCGGCCGCGCGAGGACCGGCTCGTTGGCCAGGTAACGCAGGACATCGGCCGCGAACGCGGACGGTGTTTCGTAGCGCCGGGTACGGTCCTTCTCCAGCGCATGCATCACCACCCAATCGAGGTCACCGCGCAGTAAAAGAGAAAGTTTGCCGGCGTCGGTGCCACGCTGCTGCGCGGCGNNGCGGATGTTCGGTCGTCTTCGGACAAGGTGGTAAGCCGATGCGACGGCCGCGGCGGATCGACTTCGCGGGCCATGCGACGCGTCTCTTCGAGGCCCGACTTTGCCAGCGTGTCGGGATCGTACGGAGTGCGGCTGGTGAGCAACTCATAGAGCAGGACTCCGAGGCTGTAGATATCGCTGCGTGTATCTACATCTAGCCCACTCATCTCCATCTGCTCCGGACTGGTGTAGGCAAAGGTGCCGATGAAGGCGTGAAATTGAGTAAAGAGGGTTTTGTCGGTCAGCCGAACCCCAATCGTGGCCTTGGAGATC
>DKKJ01000053.1 GCA_002455175.1 Opitutaceae bacterium UBA6669 | reverse complement strand
CACCGTCAAGGGCGGCGACTACCGCAGCCGCGAGGACAACGTCTACCGGCTGGCCGAGGTCAGCGTGAACATCATCGACCAGTGCGTCGCGCAGGGCGTCCCGTTCGCCCGCGAGTACGGCGGCACGCTCAGCAACCGCACCTTCGGCGGCGTGCTCGTCTCGCGCACCTTCTACGCGCGCGGCCAGACCGGCCAGCAGCTGCTGTACGGCGCGGTCGCCGGTCTCATGCGCCAGGTCGACACGGGTGCTGCCAAGCTGCTCGCGTACAAGGACGTCGTCGACATCATCACGATCGACGGCGAGGCGCGCGGCGTCGTGGTCCGCGACCTCAACACCGGCAAGCTCGAGGCGCTGACCGCCGACGCGGTGGTGCTCGCGACCGGCGGCTACTCGAACGTCTACTTCCTCTCGACCAACGCGATGAAGTGCAACGTCACGGCGACGTGGCGCGCGCACAAGAAGGGCGCCTTCTTCGCGAACCCGGCGTTCACGCAGATCCACCCGACGTGTATCCCGGTCCACGGCGACCTGCAGAGCAAGCTCACGCTGATGAGCGAGTCGCTGCGCAACGACGGCCGCGTGTGGGTGCCGAAGAAGAAGGGCGACAAGCGGGCCCCGGCCGCCATCCCCGACAGCGAGCGCTACTACTACCTCGAAGAGAAGTACCCGACCTTTGGCAACATGGTCCCGCGCGACGTCGCGAGCCGTAACGCCAAGTACGTGTGCGACGAGGGCCTCGGCGTGGGCCACACGGGCTACGCCGTTTATCTCGATTTTCGAGATGCCATCGCGCGCGTCGGCAAGGCGGCCATCGCGGCGAAGTACGGCAACCTCTTCGACATGTACGAGAAAATCGCCGGCGAGAACCCGTACGAGAACCCGATGCGGATCTACCCGGCGCCGCATTACACGATGGGCGGCCTCTGGGTGGACTACAACCTGATGTCGAACGTCCCGGGGCTGTTCGTTTTGGGTGAAGCCAATTTCTCGGACCACGGTGCCAACCGCCTGGGCGCCTCCGCGCTGATGCAGGGTCTGGCTGACGGTTATTTCGTCATTCCGTACACGATTGGTGACTATCTCGCTTCTCAAAAACCTGGCTCCCGGCCGTCCCCGGATGCTCCGGAATTTAAGCAGGCGGAAGAAAACGTGCGAGGTATCAATCAACGGCTTCTTAGCTCTAAGGGGACTCAGCCGGTCAGTTATTTCCACAAGCGCCTCGGGCAAATTATGTGGCAGTACTGTGGCATGGCCCGGACCAAGGAAGGTTTGCAGGCTGCGCTGAAGGAAATTCCAAAGCTACGCGAAGAGTTCTGGGCGAATGTCAAAGTCCCTGGCTCTGCAGACACCCTTAATCAGTCGCTCGAAAACGCCGGGCGCGTGGCCGACTTCATCGAATTGGGCGAGCTCATGTGTCTCGATGCGCTCACCCGTGAAGAAAGCTGCGGCGGACACTTCCGCGAGGAGTACCAGTATCCGGATGGTGAATGCAAACGTGATGACGAAAAGTTCGCCCATGTGGCGGCCTGGGAGTTCCAGGGCCTGGGGCAGACACCTCTCCGCAATACGGAACCGCTCAACTACGAATTCGTGAAGATGAGCGTCCGCAACTACAAGTAATCCGGACGCTTCGTCCACCCTCAACGCCCTTTCATCATGGTTGCCGACGCTTCCACCAAAACCATTTCCGTGACGCTCCGTGTGTGGCGTCAGGCAGGTCCTGCGCAGTCTGGCCGTTTCGTCGATTATCCGGCCACGAATCTCAACCCGAACATGTCGTTTCTGGAGTTGCTCGACGTCGTCAACGACGAGCTGACCCGGAAAGGCGAGGAGCCCATTGCCTTTGCGCACGACTGTCGCGAAGGGATTTGTGGAACCTGTTCGTTGATGATCGATGGCAAGCCGCATGGCCCGCATCAAGGTGTGGCCAGCTGCCAAACCTACGTGCGCAGTTTTCAAGATGGAGCTGTCATTGTGGTCGAGCCCTTCCGCGCTGAACCGTTTCCGATCATCAAAGACTTGGTCTCGGATCGCGGAGCCTTCGACAAGATCCAGCAGGCAGGCGGATTTATCTCCGTCCGTACAGGCGCAGCGCCCGATGCGAACGCCATTCCAGTTCCGAAAGCAAACGCGGAGTTGGCTATGGATGCAGCGGCGTGCATCGGCTGCGGTGCTTGCGTGGCGGCCTGTAAGAATCGCTCCGCCATGCTTTTTGTTGCGGCCAAGNNAGTGCAGCGCGGCCTGCCCGAAGCTGATCAGCCACGATTTTATTGCCCGGCTCAATCGCGACTACCTTTCGGCCAGTTTCCGCGGAGCGTTCAAGGCCTCTTCGAGCAATACAGGCGGTGGCGCAGGTTGAGGTGAACGCGACGACATCTTAGGCACCGCGTTCCAGGCGCAGGTGCCTTGGCACCGTTTCGCGAGCGACGGGCATTGTGCCCAGTGGCTCGGGTCACTCCTCAGCGTAGTGCGCTGACGTCGATCGCACCCTGACTCTGGGTTTTGATGTCCATGCGCTCTTCTCCAGCCGTAACGAAGAGAACGCTCTCCAAACGATAAGAAGCCTGGGAGGTCCCAGCGATGCTCGCGAGGAAGCCGGGCTCCAACGTGACGGTCACTTCCTGGGTGGCGGTGCTTAATTGCGGCAATCCCAACGGCTCACGGCTAAGCGCTTGGCCAGCGGCCTTACCATTGATGAAAAGCCGGTGACGTCCGCCGGAAAGCCCGACAGGAACTACGTTTTCATTGGTGAAACGCAGGTTCAGGATCGCCTGAGGCTGAGGCGTGGCCGGAGTTGCCGTACGGATAGAGATCGCCGTGACCGCGACGCCGCCGAGCTTTGTGCCCGAACCACAGCCGGCAAGCAACATGGCCAAGCCGCTTAAGACGAGGAGAGGAAGGAAAAAGGACCGTCGCATGAAATGATCCTGCACGAGAGAGGCTTTCCTCCGCAAGCTTCTGCAAACGGTTCATGAGGGAAGCCCCTCATTTGTTCTGCATCCGAACTGCAGAGCACTTGGTTCAGAACATCGAAAGTGCTTTGGCACTCTCTACGCCGATCCAAACTACGGCGCAAACAGCGAGACTGACCATGATTGCGCGCAAGTACTTCTGACGGCGAAGACGCGAGTCATGCGCATCGGGGTCACGCAAACGACCGAGACCCTGTTGTGACATAAAACTGACAAACTGTGCGTTGCGCAGGGTGGTGCGGCGGATCCGTGAATTGTCCACTTTCCCAAACCGGTAGGTCGGGCGATGAAAGAGGGAATTCAGAAGGCTGCGTAACACAGAGAACACTGGTTAAATTTAGATTGGTTTTTTCAAGGTGAAACGCNNGGCTCGCTTTTGTCTGATCTTCACTCCCTATGCATCATTTCCGCTACGTCGGTCACAACCTTCAGTGCGAGTCCGTCGATCTTGCCGAGGTTGCCCGTCTTTACGGGACACCTACGTACGTTTATAGTGCCGGGACAATCGCTGACAATTATACGCGCCTGAAAAAAAGCCTCGATGGGGTCGACGCCCACATTTGCTACGCGATGAAGGCAAATTCCACCCTCGCGATTCTCCGTCATCTCGCGAATCTGGGTGCGGCGTTTGATGTGGTCAGTGGTGGGGAACTCCGCCGGGTACTCGCGGCAGGAGCGGACGTGAGCACCAGTGTTTTTGCGGGCGTGGGAAAAACGGAGGAAGAGATCGCGTTGGCGCTGAAAGAAAAAATCTACGCCTTCCATGTGGAGAGCGAGCCGGAGATGGCGCGCATCAATCACGTGGCCGGGAAAGCCGGAGTCCGGGCGCCGATCGCGATTCGGGTGAATCCGGACGTGGATGCCCACACGCACGCCAAGATTACGACAGGCAAATCAGATAACAAATTTGGAGTGCCGCTCAAAGTGGCTCCCTTGGCCTACGAGGCAGCCGCCAAGTACCCCAACCTCCAGATCAAAGGGATACAGATTCACCTCGGTTCGCAGCTCACCGACGTGGGCCCTTTTGTAGAAGCGATCAAGAAGCTGACGCCTCTGATCTTGGATTTGAAAACCAAGTACGGCCTCGAGTATTTTTCGAGCGGAGGCGGGATGGGTGTCGTGTACCGCGAGGCATTGGCAAGTGGTGCAACGGAATGGTGGGACGCTCAGTCTGCAGCGCAACGACCGCTGACGCCGGAAGCGTATGGTGCTGCGTTGGTGCCATTGCTTAAGCCGCTTGGAGTGAAGGTCCTGCTGGAACCGGGCCGATTTTTAGTGGGTAACGCCGGCGTGTTGCTTTCACGGGTGGAGTACCTGAAGCGCGGGCAGAACAAAAATTTCCTGATCGTCGACGCGGCCATGAACGATTTGGTCCGCCCCGCAATGTATGATGCCTACCATGAGATCGTTCCGTTGCATCGTGACACCTCCCGCCCTGCCTTGGTCGCGGATGTGGTAGGTCCGGTTTGCGAGAGCGGGGATTGCTTTGCCAAAGACCGGCAGCTTCAACAGGTGGGCGAGGGAGAGTACGTCGCTGTGCTCAGCGCCGGGGCTTACGGCTTCACGATGGCGAGTCGGTATAATAGCCGACCCTTGGCTGCCGAAGTGCTCGTGAAGGGGAGCATCTACGAGCTGATTCGCCCGCGGGAAACCTTCGAGGTGATGATTGCAGGTGAACGCGTTCCACCCTTTTTGAAGTAAATAAATGGAGCGTCATTCCTGAGACGCTCCTTAGCGCTTGGGGCGATTCATATTCGGCGATCGGGAGCGGCTTCTCCGGTCTACCATTGCCGTTGTCCTCGAACCGCGTTTGTTGGCAGGATCGTGAACTCCATCACCACCCACACCTTAAGGAAGCTAAAAGGCGAGCGCCCCATTGTGGCGGTGACGGCGTACGATGCGCTCGTGGCCCGTTTGGCGGATCACGCTGGGGTGGATCTCATTTTAGTGGGCGACTCGGTCGGTAATGCATTGTTGGGTTTCGACACAACGGTACCGGTCACGCTAGACATGATGCTTCACCACACGGCAGCCGTGGTTCGAGCCCGCCCGAAGGCGCTGGTGGTAGCAGACCTGCCGTTTGGAGAAGCGCATTTCGACTACGAGCGCGTGCTGGTTGCGTGCCAGCGTCTGATGCAAGGCGCGGGGGCAGCAGCGGTGAAAATCGAGGCGACCGCTGCGCTGGCCCCTCTGATCGCGCGCTTGGTGGGTGCGGGAGTTCCGGTATGGGGTCACGTCGGTTTACAACCGCAGCGTATCCACGNNTGGAGCGCAGGTGGAGGAGGCGACGCAGTTGAAGGCCGATGCCCGCGCGTTGGTGGACGCAGGCTGTTTTTCCCTGCTGCTCGAGATGGTCGAGGAGCGCGTGGCCGGTGAGATCACCGCACAGGTGTCGGTGCCGACGGTAGGAATCGGAGCCGGTCCACAGGTGGATGGGCAGATTTTGGTCTATACCGACTTGCTCGGGCTTACGCCGGGATATGTGCCCAGCTTCGCGCGCCGGTTTGCTGACGTGGGTGGANNGTTTCGATTTGGCTATCACCGGACTCGGACATCCGTTTTACTCGTGGCATGAATTTTCTGGTGATTGGTGCGGGTGCTTGGGGAACGGCTTTCGCCGTCCACCTCTCACGCTGTGGGCACACGGTATCCCTGGCTCCCCGACGTTTTGAGCAGGCGATCAAGCTCTCGTCGCAGCGGGAAAACACCGAATACCTCCCCGGGGTGATGTTGCCGCCGAGTTTGCAGATTGGTCACGAACTTACACCCCTGCTGATGGAGGCGGAGGTGGTGCTTCTCGCTTGTCCGTCTCAGTCGATGCGCGAAACCTGTGAGCGAATCCGCGCCCACCTGGGACTCGCCACGCAGCTTAAGTTGATCGTCAGTCTTTCCAAAGGGTTGGAGCGAGGTCGTCACCTCAGGCTTTCCGAGGTGATTACATCGCTGATCCCAGGCTATGCCGTCGGTGCACTTGCAGGTCCTACCAATGCGGCAGAAGTCGCTTCAGGGTTGCCTGCGGCGATGGTGTTGGCGTCGGCGGACCCGGCAGATCCCCTCTTGGGACAAGTGCAGGCGGAAATTAGCAGCAAGGCTCTGCGCGTTTACACCAGCGGAGACTTGGCTGGGGTCGAGATTGGCGGGTGTTTGAAGAATATCTACGCGGTTGCCGCTGGCTGCTGTGATGGCCTGAAGTTGGGCGACAATGCCAAAGCGGCTTTGCTCACGCGCGCATTGGCTGAAATGGTCCGTCTCGGAACGGCGTTGGGCGCGCTTCCAGAGACGTTCTATGGCCTGAGCGGCTTCGGCGATTTGGTGGCTACGTGCACCGCTTCCTGGAGTCGCAACCGCGGTTTCGGCGAGCAATTTNNAAAGTCGGTCGTGGAGGGTTATCGCACGACCGAGTCCTTCTACGGACTGTGCCAGGATCGCGGCATTAGCGCCCCGATTCTCACCGAGGTGTACCGCATCCTGTACGAAAACAAATCTCCGGCAGACGCGCTGTCCGCTCTCATGCGTCGTGAGTTGAAGCGCGAGTAAGCGGGCCGCCGCAGCGGTCCATTCTAGGCCACCTGCACCGGCGGAGGCGTTGGGCTCCGCTTGAAGAAAATCGCTAGGACCAATGAAGCGAGCACTCCCACGATAGGCGACATGACGAGGGCCATGGCTGAGGACCAAATTGGACCGGTGAAGAAGTGGAGCATCTTGCTGGCCGCCTCCACCTGCTNNCGTCTGATAAAGGAGCTCATGGAACTCTGGATTGATGACCGTGCCGTAGACGTACGTGAAAATCGCGCTGAGGACTCCGGAGAAAAAGCAGGTCAACGTTCCCGTGCCCACGGCTTTTCCGTAACTTAAGGAGCGATCGGGCGATTTGGCGCGAACTGCGATCATAGCCGCAACGATGCCGCCGACCATGATCAAGATTCCGCCAAACAGTCCGATGCGCTGGGCGGTCCCAAACTTGGCAATCTCAGAGTGGAATCCAAGGACGTACTGCACCAACGTCAGCGCCAGTCCGCATATGGCCATAGCGGCACCGTAAGCAAAGGGAATTTTCATCGTGGACCCAGCTTGGCAAACCACACGTGGTTTGGCGACTAGCGATTATCGCCATCCAGCATGCGGCCCAGCCCTCCCAGTACTGAACCTTCCTCGCGTCCACCACGTCCGGTTTGGGGAGCCGCGGCAACAATCCGCCCGGCCAAGCGGGAAAAGGGTAGAGATTGCAGCCAGACTTTTCCTGGACCTCGGAGTGTGGCAAAGAAAAGCCCTTCGCCTCCAAACAGGGCCGTTTTGATTCCGCCGACCAACTGGATGTCGTAGGCGACACTGGGCTGGAATGCGGCGAGACAGCCGGTATCCACACGAAGCACTTCGCCTGGAGCCAGGGTGCGCTCGTGCAGCGTGCCTCCCGCGTGGAGAAAGGCGAGGCCATCACCTTGCAGGCGCTGCATGATGAAACCCTCACCTCCAAACAGTCCTGCGCCGAGACGTTTTTGAAACGCTATGGAAAGGCTCACGCCTTTCGCAGCGCAGAGGAAGGAGTCCTTTTGAGCGATGAGTTCTCCGCCGACGTCACGTAAGTGCACGGGGACGATCTTGCCGGGATAAGGGGCTCCGAAGGACACCCGACGCTTCACGCCGCTTTGGTTGTGAAACACCGTCATAAACAAAGACTCACCCGTGAGCAGACGCTTTCCCGCGCCGAGGAGCGCGCCCATAAAACCGCGAGTCTGGGCGGAGCCATCGCCGAAGATCGTCTCCATGGCGATGCCTTCCTCCATGTACATCATGCCGCCGGCCTCGGCGACCGTGGCTTCACCGGGATCGAGTTCAATCTCCACAAACTGGAGGTCGTCACCGTAGATCCGATAGTCGATTTCGTGCATGCTCGTCATGATGGGTCTGTGAGAGGACTGGAGTCATAGAAAAGCCGCTCCACCGTTTCCGGCGGAGCGGCCCAGGTTCAGCGGCAGGGAACGAACGACGCTGCCGTTGAGCCAAAGTTAAGCCGCCAAAGGAAAACGTGCGCTGCGGCGAGTGGCAGCGGAACGAGACGTCGCGGTAGGCACGCGCTTCAGTTCGAAGCGGCGAGCGCGGGGAGCGTAGTCTCGGACGGCCGCTAGCAGAAGCAGTGCGATCATGGTGCCGCTGAACGCAGCGAGGCCAAAAGCATCTGCGGCGAGGCCGATGGCAGTAAGGCCGAAACCCACGAGGGCGGCGCTAGCGAGAAGAGCGATGAGTGAGGAGGTCTTCATGGGAAGAATCGATGTGTTACTTTGAAAACACAGATCCGGGTGAAAAGTTGCAGGATTGTATAAAATATTATTCAACAATGATTTATTAGTTCATCGAACTGGACGGTGAAGAAAAGCGAAGTAGCGATGTCGTCGGAAAACCGCCTTGAGCTAACCCTAGCGTCGCGGAGCGGAGATCGGATGACGTCGACGGTTTGGAGGATTGATTTTCACGCCTGAAATGATGCCATTCTGCGCTATGCCCTTCCGCACGCTCTTTCGAAGTTCTTCGGCACCCAAGGATGGTTTTACGCAACCGGCGAGAGAGGCCCTTGTGGACATCCTGCACTACTGCATGTACGCGGATCGACACATCTCTGTGGCGGAAGACGAGGCGATTGAGGCGGTCGCGCGCACCTTGGATTGGGATCCCAAGGTCTCTTATGAGTACTACGAGGGAAAGTCGTNNTCGAGCCGCTCTGAACGATGCCTCCCTTCGGCAGGCGTTGTTTGAAAGCATTGCCGAACGACTCACGAATCCTGCGCATCGTACGTTTGCTCTGCAGATTGCGAGCGATGTCATGAAGGCCGACGGCCTGAAGAAGCCCGAGGAGCGAGCAGCGCTCGCTGAGCTCAAAAAAGACCTGAAAGCCGAGTAGGATGAGCTGGGAACGACCACTCCTAGCGATTGCTGGCTACCGAGCACCGTGAAGCTCACGGGTCTGTTCATCTATCCGGTTAAGTCGCTGCAAGGAGTTTCCCTGGAGCAGTCCCGCGTGGACGCGTTGGGTTTGGTCCACGATCGGCGCTTCATGGTAGTCGACGAGAGCGGTCGCTTTCTGAGCCAGCGAACCCTGCCGCGTATGGCACAGGTGGCTACCGCGATTACCGAGGAGCATTTGATATTATCAGCGGAAGGCGGCGCGGAGCATCGCGTGCCTTGGCGTGTATCCGGGGCGCCGTTGATGGGGGTCAGCGTGTGGGGAAGTCACGGCCTTCAAGCGGAAGAGTGCGGTGCAGAATCGGCGGACTGGCTGAGCGAGGTGCTGCAAAC
>DKKJ01000364.1:16261-16771 GCA_002455175.1 Opitutaceae bacterium UBA6669 | reverse complement strand
CGCTGAGGGGAGCCAGACCGGTTTCGACCGTGTAGTGGTCGCCGTCACCGCGGATCAACGTCACCATCTTGTCGGTTTCGCCGTCCACCGCGGCCTGCACCGCGGCCTGGCCGGCGAGGAAGGCTTCATCGTTGTCCGTCTTGGACGAGAGGTGGGAGGCAGAGCGCTGAGCCATGCCCAGCTTGACCGTGCGGGCCTTGACACCCGGAATGCCTTCTTCGACGAGACTCTGCAGGAANNGATGAACTTCTCGTTCGAGAAGGCCACTTCCGGCAGGAGGATGATGTGGGGAGGATCGTGCGGATGGTCGCGACGCTTGGCCAGTGCGGCACCGGCGGCGATCCAGCCGGCATTGCGAGCCATGACTTCGACGATCTGCACCAGGTCGTGCTGACCCATCGCGGCATTGTCGCAGGCGATTTCACGAACGGTCGTGGAAATGTATTTGATGACCGAACCGTAGCCCGGGCAGTGGTCGGTGACCACCAGATCGTTGTCGATCGTCTTCGG
>DKKJ01000364.1:7474-16217 GCA_002455175.1 Opitutaceae bacterium UBA6669 | reverse complement strand
GATTCGGCCGCCAGATCGATCAGGTCCTCTTGCAAGATACCCAGCACGCCGTTCAGCGCGCCATAGACTTCCTCGATGCACTCGTGGTTCAGCGCCTCGGAGACGACGCCGGCGACGCTGGCATTGATGACGGTAGTGGGGCCTCCGGATTGGCCCACCAAGACGTTTCCTACGAGTTCTTCAGCCATAGCAGTGGATTTTTGAAAAGGATTGGACGGAACGTGAAGGACTATCAAAGCGTTCCGCTACGTTCACTGGCAAACCCAAATTTCCCCCGGCGAGAAAGATGCAGGGATTTAGGGGAAATCACGGTACGACGAACCCAAACCGGAGCGCGCGCACTCGCTCGGCGTCACTGATGCCGACACTTTGCGAGCAAACGGCGGCTATCAATAAGCTAGAGGAGCTTGCCAGGCTGATAGGTGGACGCGCCTTTTACCTTTCGGGTCACCGCTGCCACCGTTCGCACGAAAGCGTCCACTTGGGCGGGAGCAGCTCCCACGAAGCGTTTTGTATCTGAAAGCACACGAGCAAGATGGGCCTGGCTCAATCCCAGGCGAGCATCACTCGCGAGGCGATCTATCAGGGAGGTATCCCCCTCGCCCGTGCGGATGGCGCGGGCTGTCGCNNCTCCTTGATAGCCGCATGGGCCGTTTCGCGTCCTGCTCCCGCCTTGACCGCTTCCATCATGATGGTCGTGGTGGCCAGGAAGGGAAGCTGACGGGAGTTTTCCGCCGCAATGGCAGCGGTGAAAACGTCCATTTGATTCAAGACGGTCAGGAGCGTTTCCAAGAGTCCGTCCAGGGCAAAGCAAGCGTCCGGGAGCGCCACGCGGCGAACCACCGAGCATGAGACATCACCTTCATTCCACTGNNCGAAGCTCGCTCCCGCCGCCCCTACTTGCTGGAGAGCTGAAACAACCTCAAAGTCCAAACTGCGTGGATACACCTGTCCGACCGAGGAAAGGGCCTGCTTGAATCCCAGGTGAGCGAGAACCCGTTTTTCCAAGCGATCGACTTTGGCCGCCTGGCCACCTAGCAACGTGAGTTGATCGAGCTGAGTTCCGACCGCACCTTTGAGTCCGCGCACCGGATAGCGGGCAAACAACTCGTCCAACCGCGTGTAGGCCTGCAGCAACTCCTGACCAAACATCGCAAACCGCTTCCCCAGCGTGGTGGGCTGCGCCGGCACGTTATGCGTACGCCCGGTGAGCAAAACCAGGCGAAACTCTTTCGCGCGACGAGCCAGCGCCAGCAAGGCCGCCGCGGTTTTCATTCTGAAGACTTCCAGCGAACGCACCAACTGAAGCTGCTCCACGTTTTCCGTAAGATCCCGACTGGTTAAACCCAAGTGGAGGTACTCATGCCCTGCTAGCCCGTTGAACTCTTCGATCCTCGCTTTCACGTCATGAAGCGAAGCCCGTTCACGAGCATCAATGCTCGCCAAATCGATCTGGTCTTTTACCCGCTCGTACTTCGCGATCGCCGCCGCCGGAATNNGGAGACACCGAGCTCCCGCTGCGCTTTCATCACTGCGATCCAGTAATCACGCTCGATCGCGATGCGTCCCGCCGGTGACCAAATCTGGCGGAGCGCAGGCGACGCATAGCGTTCAGTAGAGACATTGGGAAGGGGGGCGGTGGCGTCGGTAAGAGAAGTGCTCACGGAAAACCGGCAGTTTCACCGCATGCTGAGGCGCTTGGCGAATGCAAATCACACGCCCGGTGCGCCGCCACGACATCAATCGCAAGATCACAACTTTTACTAGAGAAAGGCGGGAGTGCGCTTGACCCCCGGCACGCTCGGCCGAACGGTGCGAGACGCATGTCCCCGCAGACTGGCCAACCGCCTCCTTCCCAAGACTGGCGCACGACGGATCAGGACGAGATCGAACGCCGCCGCCAACGCGCGCGAGACGAAGCACCCCGGATCGAAAACCGCTCCCCGGACCAGCCGATTTTCGGAAACTTCCGCGTACACTCTCCGAGCGGATTCTCCTACGACNNCCCAGGCCACCGAACCCGCCGCCTTCGCGCAGGCTCGTCAAACGGGCTCTCCGCGCATCGAAGTGGTGCCCGATCCTATCCATCAAACGCTGCGGGTGGAACAAGGATTGGAACGTCTTCCTCCCCGGTTGCGGCAGTCCTTCACGTCCGAAGGCCGTCTGCGCGACGCAGGCCAAGCCGGCCAGTTGGTGGCCGATCTCGCCCTACACCCCTTGCCCTACCTGCGTCTCTCTCAAGAGGTCGCTCCATGGTTGGACAGTCGACGGCGTGCCTCGGAGCGTCTCCGGCTACGCCGCGAGTACGAACAAAAAGTTCACGCCGGAGCCTACCCTCTGAGCGAAACGAGTGTCCCCCTCTTCCCATACCAACGCGAGGGCATGCTGCATCTGGCGTTCACCGAACGCGCACTCCTGGCGGACGAGATGGGACTGGGCAAAACCATTCAAGCCATCGCTGCGTGCGCCCTGCTGCACCGGCTAGGGCAAGCGCGGCGTGTTCTTATTGTCACACCTGCGTCCCTAAAGGGCGAGTGGGAGGAACAAATTCAACGCTTCACCCCACTCCCTTGCCAAATTATCCAGGGCTCCCGCTCCGCCCGTTTGGCCGCCTACGAACGCCCTCCTTTTTTTACCCTAGTCAACTATGAACAAGCACGTCTTGATATCCAGGAACTCAATACCAAGGTGAGACCAGATATCGTCATCTTGGATGAGGCTCAGCGCATCAAGACTTGGAACTCGCAAACCGCCCAGTCAATCAAGCGCCTGCGCAGCCGCTATGCATTCGTCCTCACGGGCACGCCGATCGAAAATCGCATCGAGGAACTCTACTCTATCATCGATTTCCTAGATCCTACCGTGTTGGGTCCGCTCTTCAGGTTTAATCGGGAATACTACGAATTCGACGATCGCGGACGTCCCACCGCCTACCGCAATCTCGACAAGCTACGCTTCACACTCCGCCCGATGATGCTCCGGCGTCGAAAAGCCGATGTGGAAAATGAACTTCCCAGTCGGCATGACCACCAGCGCTACGTAGCCCTCTCCGAAAAACAGAAGCGCGTCTACGCCGAACACGAACAACAGGTCGCTACACTGGTGACCACTGCGCAACGACGCGCTTTGCAACCGCGGGAGCAGGAAAAGCTCATGCGTGAACTCGCCATGCTTCGCATGATCTGCGACACACCTTTCATCCTTACCGGGGCCGACGAGGACAGAGAGGAATGTCCCAAACTGCGCGAACTTGAAGAAGTGGTCACCGCCGCTCTCGCCGAAGAAGGGGTCAAAATTTTGATCTTCTCCGAATGGCTACGGATGCTCGAATTAGTCGGTCACTTGCTAGACCGCCGGAAAATTCCTCACGCGTTTCACACCGGAAGCGTCCCCCAGGCCACCCGGCGAACCGAAGTGCACCGGTTTAAAAACGATCCTGAATGCCGCGTTTTCCTTTGCTCGGAAACCGGAGGTGTCGGCCTCAACCTGCAGAATGCTAGCGTCGTCATCAACTGCGACCTGCCGTGGAATCCCGCTCGCTATGAACAGCGAGTGGCGCGAGCCTGGAGAAAGCACCAATCGCGTCCGGTCACGGTGATCAATTTGGTCGCTGAGCACACGATCGAGCATCGCATGCTGACGACACTGGCGATGAAGCAAGGCCTGGCCGATGGCGTCCTCGACCCCAAAGAAAACCTCGCGCGCATCCCTCTACGCGGTGGCAGCCAAGCCCTCGTGGAACGCCTGCAAACCTTGCTCCCTGCTTCGGGCGCCCGCTCCGCCACTCCCCCCGACCTGCCGCGACTTTTTGGCGAACGCGCCCACGCCTTACTCGGCTCAACTCTCGTTACGTGCGAGGAACGCCATCCTGCTGGCACCGCGACTGCGACGCTCTTTGCCGTGGTCTCCGGGGAACTGGACGCAGCCAAAGCCCAGCTCTCATCCCTCTATCAATCGATTTTTCAATCGTTAGGTCCACGTGCCCCGCGATTGGAAGTGATCGATCGTGCCACGGCGGAGGCGTTGGAGCGCCTTGAGGCCAGCGGATTGGTGCAACGCGCTGTAAAGTCTGTGCGCACTCTAGAGGCCGCCACCTCACCGCTACCGTCGCTCAATGCCGCCGAACGCGCCCAACTCCAACGCCATTTAGAGCAAACCACTCGCCAGCTTAAACTGGCCCGTCTTCTCTCTAATGATGATGCTGGCTTCGCCGAAGAAGCCCGCAACGCTCTCCGTAAAGCCATTTACTTTGCCAACCAAGCACTCGCGGCTCGCACTCGGTTGAATCCACCGCGCAACGACAACGTGCTGCCCGCTCCACTCACTCCGCATTGGGGCGAATCCGCGAAAGCGGTAGAAAAATTCTTCCAAGATCCAGAAGCGCCGATGGAACCGCTTCTTACTGCGGTGGAATCCCTCCGTGATCGCCTCACCTCCACCGAAGGCTCCGGGGGTTGACGAGCCTGGTAAGGTAACCTGTGCCCACGCGACGACAGTTCTTTTACGCGGCCATGGCTTCTCTCGCGGGAAGCCCTTGGCTCACGTCGACGCTGCTCGCCCGAGTGCGCGGCAAAAGCGACCGGGTGCACACCGTGGTACGAGGCGACACACTCGACGCAATTGCTCGGACTTACGGTGTCACGGTGGCGGCCTTGCGCGCCCGCAACCGACTCAAAAACACCACGATCATCATCGGCCAAAAATTGGTAATCCCCGGCGCAAGTGATCGCGCCGTCGTCGCAAGCGCAACGCCCTCAGTCCTCTCCCCCGTCATCGCGGCGACACGCGCTTTGTCGATCACTCCCAAGCGGTGGAAGTTCATCGTTGCTCATCACAGCGGTATCGAGAGAGGAAGTGGCAAAATCTACGATCGCGAGCATCGCCGGCGTGGATACGAGAATGGCCTGGCCTATCACTTTGTCATCGGAAACGGTCGAGACTCCGGCGAAGGCGAAATTGAAATCGGTCCTCGTTGGCTGCGTCAAATTCACGGAGGACACGTCCGTAGCGAGACCTACAACGAACACGGGATCGGCATTTGCTTGGTGGGTAACTTTGAGAAACGTCTCGTATCCAAGAAGCAACTCGCTTCGTTCACCGCTCTGGTAGATTGGCTGCGGAGCAGCGCCCCTCTGGGCATCCGCCCCGCCTTCACCGTCCACCGGTGGGTCGACCGTAATCACACGGTCTGTCCAGGGAAATATTTCCCCTACACAGCAATGACGCGGCGCTACCGCGCCTGAAGCCGGATCCCCGTTTTTCCACTACTCAGCCAGGTCGTCTGNNCGGATAAGTTTGCACCTTCCTGTACGGACCGCCACTGACGAGGGTCACGCGCTCGACTTAGTGGGACATCCACTCACGCTGGGTCTTCGTTAGCGAAAAGCGGGCAAACGTTTCATTTTGCCCGCTACCGCGTTCCCCGTAGCCCACGCTGGTCAGATTATTCGGTCAGTCATCGTCTCTCCTCGTTCGAAGGCCGCGAGATTAGCGAGGAAATGAAGGACGATCGCTTCATCTTGGTCGCGGCGTCCCCCCGCGGTGTGCGGGGTGATGTAACAGTTGGGGGCGGTCCAGAGTGGATGTTCCGGCGGAAGGGGCTCCGGATCGGTCACGTCCAAATAAGCCGCTCCCAACTTCCCGCTCGTGAGGGCGTCAAGCAACGCTCCTTGATCCACAGTCGTGCCTCGGCCGATGTTATAGAAAATGGCGCCAGGTTTAAATGCCTCCAGACGGCGCGCGTTCACGTAATTACGTGTCGCGTCGTTCTCNNGCAAGATGTTCACCACATGGTCCATCTGTGGAAGGATTGCGGTCAATTGTTCTTCGGGCAGGATCGTCAACCCGCGTTCGCTCCGCACCTGTCGGCGAATCGCATACACTTTCATACCAAAAGGCGCCAGCAACTCTGCCAGGCGGCGGCCAATCGCACCGTATCCAAGAAGCAGTATACTCTGGCCCGTCAATAACACTGAGCTGTAGCGGCGCTCCGTGTAGTGCCAGCCCCGATCCGTCAGCTGGTCGCGATGAGAGGGCAGAAGCTGCCGGGCCAGCGACAAAATCATCGCCAGGGCATGCTGCGCGCAAGAATCGGAGAACACGGCTGACATATTGGTGAAAACCGCGCCGCGACTACGGAACGTTTCCATAAACTGCGCATTCTCATAGCGGGTGTACCCCGCACTGCTCACTTCTACCCAGCGCAGTTTTTTATTTTCCAAACAATCCTCGAGCGCAGGTTGACCAAACGCGATATCTGCCGAGGCGATCTCCGGGTCTCGCGTCCCAGCGGTCAGAACAGAAGCGGAGGCGGCGCCCGCTTGGATAAAGTTATGGGCTCGTGTGCCTTCTTTGAGAAGCCGCGTGGCTTCTGGAGAAAACACTCCATTGCACCAGATGGTCAGTTTCATGGGATAAAAAGGAAGTTATTCGTTCTCGCTGAATTCGCAGAGGGCATGCACACGGAGTCCGATTTCACGCAGGCGCTGCGAGCCGCCAAGTTCTGGGAGATCAATAATGGCCGCCACACCGACCACCTCGCCATGCAGCACACGGAAGAGTTTCGCCGCCGCGATCAACGTGCCGCCCGTGGCGATGAGGTCATCCACAATCAGAATTCGATCTCCGGGTTTACAGGCGTCAGCATGGATCTCCACGGCTGCGGTGCCGTACTCCAGCTTGTAATCTTCGGAGACGGTTTTGTAGGGCAGTTTGCCTTTCTTTCGAACTAAGACGAAAGGCTTGTGCAGCTGATAGGCGAGAGCCCCTCCGATGATAAACCCGCGGGCATCCACGGCCGCAATCAGATCGACGCGCAACCGAGTGCAATCGAGCCAGAACGCCTCCACCATCACCCGAAAGGCTTCCGGATCGTGAAACAACGTCGTGACGTCCCGAAAGTTCACTCCCGGCTTCGGCCAATCCCGCACCGTGCGGACCCGCGGTTTGAGGAAAGTATTCAGATCGTGCGAGGTCATAGTCGAAGCAAACCGTTCATGACGCTGCCCCAGCCTGCTTGGAGCAAGCTCGGAGTGAGGGTTTCGGGTTCACCCCAGGAGATCCCGCCGCTCCGCTGCACGCACGTTGAGATGGGTCAACTGATCCGTGTGTTCATACGCGGGCGTTCCATCGGAACGCAGCAGGCGCGAGGAAAAGGGCGCTTTGGCCAACAGAGGCTCATCTGACGGCGCCCACGTCCATCCAATGGTGGATCGGTCCTGTACGAGCCGAGCAAACTCCATTCGTCCACGTCGCAACATCCGCTCCACTCGTGTGGCATCCGGCAGATCGTCGGGTCCAGGCTCAGGGCCATAGAGCTTTTCCGTCGCCCAAGTAAATCCTTCTCTCCAAACCGGTCCATCCACCGATTCGGCCACTGGCGTTGCTCCGGGGACCCAACGTACCGAACGCACGTCGAAGGCGAGAGTGACGTGATTCGCCAACAACTCCGGCTCCGGTCCTTTTCCCGAAAGCGGCCCGAATCTCAAATGAGCCGGTACGAGGTCCCGTAGGAGAGTCCCGACACTCGCGCAGTAGCGCCGGATGAATTGCTCGGACCACAGGCGGTGATCCGCTTGGTATCCAGGCGAATCGATTCCGCGCTCTTCCTGCGTCCACGATCGAAGCATTTCCTTGTTGGTCAAAGGCACCTGCCAAGCGGCAGCCATCCGTTCAAAGCTTCCTTCATGCAAGGCCAACACAAATTCCCACGCGGCATGGTAAGCAGCATGGCTCGGCTCAAGGCTCAGACAAAGTTGTAACAAGGTGGGCCGTCTTTCCGGCTCCGACCATGCCCAGTCGAGCGAATCATCCGACCGCCAACCGATGATGTCAGGATCCTCCAACCAGGGAGCACACCCCCGCTGAGCTCGCTCTTGGGCGTGGTGGCGCCAACGCGGATCAAACACATCAGGCAGGCGCGCCCCTCCGGAATGAATCACAGGACCTCCCTCGCTTAAATGGAGAGTAACCACTCGCGGGATCGAAAGCGATACCGCCTCCTCTCGTCGCTCTTTCCCGCGCACACGCGCGCAGAAACCCCACTCACGCGCCTGTAGCTCTGAGGGTTCCTGCTCGTCGCCCTCCATCAGCGCCGCCGCAAAGACGGGCCGACTCTGGGGGTCAAGCAGCCACCAACTGCCTCCCACCGTTTGCGCCACGCGGTAAAACCCGGGCGCACCCTTGAATGACTCGGGCTTAAAACGGTGGAGCGCCATGGGCGCCGCAGTATCGAGGATCATCGTCACACCAGAGCTTAGCGAAAAATCTGGCCAGCAGAAGGCAAAAGACCGAACGCCACGGGCTTATCGCCTCTAGGGACCTCACGAGCCACTCATCACGTGCGCACGCTGGTCACCGGTCAGGCCGCTTGAGATCAAACGTCTCACGAGTCCGCGTGTAGCAATCTCCCCCCATGCGTCCGATCGCATCAAGTTTCGCGGCGTCCACATGTCCCTGGCTATCGAGCACGTCATCCCGAATGTGCGCGCGGCGGATCGAGCCAAAGACGACATTCGCGGCCAGCGGCCCTTCCCCTATGTGAACGAACCGCTCAAGGGTACACTNNGGCAAAAGCGCCGCAGTCGCATTCATCTTTTCAGCGAGCGCAAATGAACAGAGCGATACCACAAACTCGCCCACCTGCTCCAAATTGCGGACCGTGTCTTTCTTTTTCCCCTCGCGCGTATTCACCGGCACAAACATCAACGTCGGTGGATTAGCCGTTACTCCCTGAAAAAACGAA
>DKKJ01000364.1:0-7412 GCA_002455175.1 Opitutaceae bacterium UBA6669 | reverse complement strand
GCCCGACACTCTTCCTCCTCGTATCGCCAGCCTCCATGAACACCAAGACGCTCCTGCGCACGTTTCTTTTCCTGCTCCTTTTGTTCGTCGTGATCTACGTCGGCAAAGAGAACACCCACTCCATCGACTTTCGATTTCCTTTGGTGCTGGGCCGTCCAGTTCGCGCATCCGCTGCCGTGATCTTCTTCGCGGTTTTCGCTATCGGCGTGCTTGGCGGCACCCTGCTCCATGCTGGGGGAAGCAACTCCGGCAATCGCGATGGCGGCTCACGCAAGCGCTAACCAGGCGCTGCCAGAGCCGCTCATGGGTCGCGGTTGCCAAACAAGAGACTAGGGGCTTTTCCTCAGNNTCAGGGCGAGCACCCTCGGCTGAGACTGCTCACACGCTTTTGACAACCGTCCGTCCCTCCCAAGTCGTTGTCCGACGCCTGTCACCAGAAAATCTTTACAAATCCGAAAAGCGCTTAATCCCGCACTCCATCGGGACTCGCGCGTTTTCCATCGCTGCGGGAGAGCGAACGCAACTCAACAGCGATATCCTGAAATTAGGGATTTCTTCGTCGGAAGTCCTTTTTAGTGAGTTGTCGGCATCTTCCTCGGTCGTGGGGTGCATCTGCAAACGCGGGTTTCCCATTGCTGCTCGGCACCGAAAAGGCAGACTCGATTTGCCACGATCGTCGCCCGTATCACCCTATGAAGAGTCTCCTGAAACGTCTGGGCCGATGGATACAGCTCCTGACTGTCATCGCCTCAGCCGTCTGTTTGTCTCCAGCCGCTCAATACGACCAGCGGCTGATCAATCTGTCCTCGCGCGCCCGCATCAGTCCGGGTGACAGCAACGTGCTTATCGCTGGTTTTGTTGTCAGCGAGGGTGCCCCCAAACAAGTTCTGATCCGCGCGGTGGGACCCAGTCTCGCTCAGCCCGGCTTTGGGCTGACCAGCGGTCAAGTTCTCGCCAATCCGCGCCTCGAGCTGTTCGAGCGCAACGGCACCAAGGTGCTGGAGAACGATAACTGGAACACCTCGGCGGGTGGCTCCGTCGCCAGCAACGCCCACTTTGATTCGGTCGGTGCGTTTCGTTTCGTGTCGAGCGGCAGCCAAGACGCTGCGCTCATCGCCACGCTCTCGCCTGGACTTTACACGGCCAAGGTGAGTGGAGCCGGAACCTCCTCTGGCATCGCTCTCGTCGAGGTCTACGATGTCACCGGTGCAGGCCAACTCCTCAATCTCTCGTCACGCGCCCAAGTGCAAAGTGGCGCCAACCTGCTCATCTCGGGTTTAGTGGTTGGCCCCGGTAGCGGTGTGCGTCGACTTCTGGTGCGCGCTGCCGGTCCCTCGCTAGAACGGTTTCAAGTAAGCGGTGTGCTTTCCGATCCTATCCTCACCATCATCGACTCGAAGAATGTTCAAGTGGCCACGAATGACAATTGGGCCGACCATGGACTAGGTGCTACCGTCGCCGCCGCTTCGACCGCCTCTGGAGCTTTTCCTTTCGACTCTCCACAAAGCCGAGATGCCGCCGTGGTGGTGGACCTTGCTCCTGGAGCCTACACGATCCAAGTCACCGGCGTGAACGGGGCATCTGGTGTCGCCTTGGTCGAAGCCTACGATCTGACACCCATCACGCTTCCCTCAGTAAGCGTCTTAGCCACCTCCGCCTCCACCGATACCAGTGGTGGCAGTCCGGGTGTCTTCACGTTCACGCGTACAGGACCCACGACACAACCGCTCACCCTCTCGTACAGGNNAACGGCACCGACTTTCAGAGCGTCCCTGCAACGATCACGATTCCCGCGGGCGCTAGCAGTGTTTCTCTGTCGATCCGCGCCATCACGTCGGCAGGGGCGTCCTCGTCCCCCAACAAAGCGGTCACACTCACTTTAACCGAAAGCGGCACCTACGGCCTCGGCACCAACGCCGCCGCGAGTGTTATCATCTTTTATAACTCGGGCAGTCTGTACGTCTCTAGCCTCAGACCCGCCACGAGCGGGGTCCAATCCGTAGCGTATGGTGCTGCCAGCCTTCAGGTCAGTTCCGATGAAACGTTTGCCCTGGTCAGCCTCTCTTTCGCGTCTCTCAGCTCTCCACAAANNACGACAGTGGTGCTAGTTCGCTTTTCCGCATCCCCACCGGACAAGCTTCTGGAGTGCGGTGGAACTTCCGTGACACCGGTGACTTCACGGTCGCGGAAATCGTCCAAGCGATCAAAGAAGGCCGGGTTTTCGTTAGTATTGAGACGGTGGACTACCCTGGGGGAGAACTGGCCGGAGCCTTCGTCCGCAGTTCGGGTTCACTTGTTTTCACGCCCCCACCCCCGAGCCCTGCGGCAAATTTGGGAAACCCCTCCGCGGCTGAAGCAGCCCGCTTTCTGATTCAGTCCACCTTCGGAGCGACCTCTGCAGAAATTGAACGAGTACAAACCTTGGGGTACAACGGCTGGATTAGCGATCAGATCAACAAACCAGCGTCTTCTCACCGCGCCTTTGTCGCGGCGGATTTTGCCGCCAACAACAACGGTGGCATCGATCAGGATTCGGTCACCAAACTCTATCGTCGTGCCGGCCAGCAACACCGCCTGAACGCCTGGTGGAAAATTTCGCTCCAGGGAGAGGATCAGCTCCGTCAACGGGTAGCATTCGCGCTCTCCCAAATCTTCGTTATCTCCGACCAAGCTGGCAGCGTGAATGGTTGGCAGGAAGGTGCGGCCAACTATTATGATCTTCTCGCCAAGGGAGCATTCGGCAACTTCCGCCAACTGCTGCAAGATGTGTCGCTGAGCCCCATGATGGGCATGTACCTCACCCACCTGCGCAACCGCAAGGCGACCTCGTCGGCTCTGCCTGACGAAAACTACGCCCGCGAAGTGATGCAGTTGTTCTCTATCGGTCTGAATGAACTGAATCCCGATGGGACGCTGCGCCTAGATCCTCGCGGCCTTCCGATTCCCACCTACGATCAAACCACCATCTCAGAGACCGCCAAGGTTTTCACCGGGTGGGGCTTCGCCCAAAGCGCTGCCGCCAGCCCGTCATTCACCGGAGGTGGCGGAAATGCTAACCCGACCGACTACCTCAATCCAATGCGACTTTTCCCCGCGTTTCACGATGACGGGGTCAAGACCATCGTGACCGGAAAAGTGCTTCCCGCCAACCAGGGCGGTCTGGCTGATCTCAATGACACTCTGGATACATTGTTCCATCATCCGAACACAGGACCGTTCATCTGCCGTCAGTTGATCCAACGGCTCGTCACCGCCAACCCGAGCCCAGCTTACGTGTACCGCGTTACCCAAGTCTTTGCCAACAACGGGGCCGGCGTCCGCGGAGACTTAGGCGCGGTCGTACGCGCGCTTCTGACCGACTACGAGGCGCGGTCGCGCGACGTAGCGACAACCGCTACTTTCGGAAAATTNNATGCTCCGGACGACGGCGCTCTTCCGTGCCCTCAATGGATCGACCAACTCCGGCCGCATTCTCCTCACCAACTCAAACGCGCAGCTCTCGCAAATGGCGTTGAGCGCCCCGACGGTCTTTAACTTTTTTGAGCCGAATTACGTGCAACCTGGACCGCTCGCGGCGTCGGGTCTCTATGCACCGGAATTCAAGATCCTCACGGACACGACAGCGATCACGATCACCAATTACCTTTACAGCTACCTGTACGCCAACAAACCGACTGACATGAGCAACAGTACCACGGTGTACATGGATTTCACCGCGTTGCTCGCACTCGTCGACGATCCGGCGGCCCTCGTCAACCACCTGGACCTCCTTTTCGCCGGAGGCGCTACATCCGAAGGGACCCGAGCCCGCATTGTCTCCGCTCTCAACGAACTTCCTCGCAGCACGACTCCGACGGAGCGCGTGCGCAGCGCGACTTATCTGCTCATCTCCACGCCTGAGGGCGCTATTCAACCGTGATTCNNACCGCCTCCTCCCCCACTGAAAGCCATTCCCGCCGCAAGTTCCTCGGCGCGTGCTGCGCCGCGGTGGGCGCCACTGGAATGCTCTCCGCGCTGGCTCAATTGCGGGTCTTAGGTGCGCTCGCGCAACCAGGCAACGGCCCGCAGCTTCCGTCGACCGCCAACGAAGCGGGCGACTATAAAGCTCTAGTCTGTCTCTTCCTCGCGGGCGGAAACGACGCTAATAATCTGATCGTTCCCACGGACTCCGCTGGCTTCGCCGCCTACGCGGCCGCGCGGACCGCCCTCGCGCTTCCGTCGGGTGCCGCCCTCCCCATCAGCACAACTGCGTCGGATGGTCGTACTTGGGGNNGGCGTTTCATCAACTCTACGGAAACGGTAAAGCCGCGATTCTCGCGAACGTCGGAACCTTGCTCTACCCGACCACCAAGGCTCAGTATTCAGCGCGTTCTGTCCCCTTGCCGCCTCAGCTCTTCTCCCACGAAGACCAACAAGTAGAATGGCAAAGTAGTCTCGCGGACAAACCGTTCAGCACGGGATGGGGCGGACGGCTCGCCGATCTGATGACAGCCTTGAACGAGAACAACAACATCTCGATGTCGATCAGTTTGAACGGCCAAAACTCGTTCCAAGTCGGTCGGAGCGTTTCGCAGTACGCCGTCTCCACCAGCGGTGCCATCGCTCTCAGCGGCTCCGCCAATCCCACCGGCACCTCGGCCTCGGCTATTCGCACCAAGGCGATGAATGATCTCCTCGCCGCCCCGCAGTCCAATTTATTCGAGGCGGCTTTTGGTGACATGACCACGAACGCCATCGCCGACAGCGCTCTCCTCGCCACGATTCTGGGCAGCAACACGACGGGCGCCAACTCCGCCTTTCCCAACACCTACGCCGCGTTCCCTACCTCCAGCTTGGGCCAGCAATTGCGCGTGATCGCTCGTCTCATTTCCGCCCGCGCTCAATTGGGGCTCAAGCGACAGATCTTCTTCGCGCGTATCGGAGGATGGGATCTTCACGACAGCCAGGTCGTGGCCGGCAACACCGCGACGGGTGCCCACGCCAACCTTCTCGGAGATGTATCCAATTCGCTCAAGGCCTTCTACGACGCTACCACGGAAATGGGTGTCGCCGACGCCGTCACCACCTTCACCGCCTCGGACTTCGGGCGCACTTACAACACCAACGGTGATGGCTCGGACCACGGTTGGGGCAGCCACCACCTCATCGTCGGCGGCGCCGTCAAGGGCGGCAACGTCTACGGCCGCATGCCCGACCTGACTCTCCGTGGCTCCCAAGATACCGGCAGCCGCGGTCAGTGGATTCCGTCCACCAGCGTCGATGAGTACAGCACCACGCTAGCGCGTTGGTTTGGCGTCAGCGCTACCGATCTCCCCATCATCCTTCCAAACGCTGGCCGCTTTGCGCACGAAAACATCGCGTTTCTTTGAGGACTCTGGGAGGGACGCGGTCTCTCGCNNGGAGGGACGCGGTCTCTCGCGTCCGGAGATCGCATGCTGCACACAACGCCTGCTGGTCCACGTAAACGCGATGCCTGCAGAAACAAACCCGGCCACGAGGGACCGTGGACCCTCCCATGTCTTTTCTCCGATTGACAATGATCTGCGACAGCCTTCCGGCCTGATCTTCCACAACATCCTTTTCCGATCCTGATGAAAACACGCCCTCTCCTCTGGTGTTTAGCGATCGGCTGCTTGGCCCTAGGGCTCTGGTTTCTCCTACGTCCCTCCCCTCCGCCTGCTTCCGCGGAGCGTCTCGCTCAACCCACTCGCACTCCGCCTCCCGTCTCGCCCACGGCGACACTTCCGCCGGACAGCGTTCCTCGCCTTGCCACCTCAGGCGGTGGAGACGACGCCACGTTCGAAGGTATCGAAAAATTGAATGCCCGTGGACTCACCGTTCAGGACGATCTGCGTCTGCTGAACGACCTCTTCTTTTCTTGGCAGACAACCTACCCCAAGGAAGGAAATCCCGTGGGCAGTAATCAGGAGATCACGGCTGCTTTCACCGGCGCGAATCTTCACCACCTCGCGTTGATTCCGCGCTCACATCCCGCCCTGAGCGCCAACGGTGAATTGCTCGATCGATGGGGAACCCCCTTCTTTTTCCACCAACTTAGCCGCTCGCGCATGGAGCTACGCTCAGCGGGGCCAGACCGCAAACTCTACACCGAAGACGACGCCGTCTACACCCCGTGAAATTGGGATAAGAACCCGTTAGGACGTGGGCGTCAGGGTCTCTGCCACGGGCACGCGGTAGGCCTTCACTGCAGGAACAACGCCGCCCAACGCACAAAGTCCAATCATCGCAGCGGGAGCGATCCAGAGGATGTCATGATACGCAGTGACGTCGATCACCACTCCGGTCTGAGCCCGAATGATGCCTGCCACTGCCGTCAAAAGGCCAAAGTAGAATGCAAAACCAAGGACTGCACCCAGCGCACCAATCGCAGCAGCCTCACCCACCACCGCGGAGAAGATCGTGCTGCGTTTAGCGCCGAGCGCGCGCAAGATCGCCAAGTCGCGACGACGAGCGCTCATGGAGGCGTAGATGCTTGCGAGTACACTCGCGGCGGCGACGACCCCTACGAGATACGCCACCAGGGCCAAAACTCGATCGAACCAACCAATCTTTCCAAAGAGGTCCGATATGATCGCGGCAATCGGATAGGCAAAGGTGAGTCGATTGCCCTGCTTGTTGTACATCATGTCCAACATGAAGCCCGCCGTAGGCGCACGGAGTTGGATCAGTACGGCACTCACGTCGGTCGCCGTGCGCGGATCGTGGCCTTTCATATTCTGAATACCCGAGAGGGGAATCCAGATGACCTTATCGGCAGGCGTATTGGTGGGAGCCAGCACGCCTACGATCGTGTAAACTTCCTCGTGCTGATTATTGGGATCGAACACGAGACCGTGATACGGCCGAAACGTATCTCCCGTCTTCAGCTTCAGCTTGGACGCTGCAAAACTGCCGATGACCGCGTCACGCGCAGAACCCGAAAACCAGCGCCCACCTGATTCAAGCGCGTACTTTTTTCCTTTGGCGTATTCCACCGAGGTAAACAGCTCCTCCACCGTTCCCACCACGCGGTAGCCCTGGTAGTTGTCACCGAGCGCGAGCGGAATCGCCGTTTTCACCGCCGGATGCTTTTTAATCTGGTCATAGTCGGCGCCGCTGAGGTTTCCGGCCANNGCAAAGATACTGTTGAGGACGAGTTGAAGCTTCGACCCTCTCGCTCCCAGGACCGCGTCAAAGCCCGTACTGGTCTCGAGAAACGCTTTCTGCGATTGATCCTTCACCATCCAGACCACCATCAACAAACCTGCCGCCAGCGCGATGCTGCCCGCCGTGACCAGTGTCGACAGGGCGTGTTGGCGAAGGCTGCGGTAGATGATCAGCGGAAGGGTCACAGGAGTTTCACTACAGAAAAAGATTACAGCTAAGGAGCTAAACACGCGCCGCCGGGCGGT
>DKKJ01000068.1 GCA_002455175.1 Opitutaceae bacterium UBA6669 | reverse complement strand
TGCCGACGACCTGCCCCTTCTTGAGGTTAACGATCGCGCGTTTCGCATGAAGCCATTGGCGTCCCATAAGTAGAAATTGCAGTACTGACACTCGGGGAAGCCCTCCGCAATCCGGAAGGTGAAATTGGCGGATTTGATCGGGCATGCCCCCGATAGTGAGGGGGAACCACCTGTGCTACCGTGCGCTTTCCAGGCTATGACGTCGTCGTATCGCACCCAAAAACCAGCAACGAGAAAACGAGATCAGCGCGAAACGCGTTTTGAGTTTGCACAGCCCGTAGGTCGCCGGACTAGATCCCCCATGAGCTCTTCCCCCGACTCCGTTTCCAGTTCGGTTACTCGGTCCGGCACACGCGAGCAGTACATTCGAGTGCGCATCAAGCCTTTGGATATACCGCCAATCAAGGATGGCCTAGTGATTGGCGTGCGCGCCGCCATTGGTGCCGATGCCATGCAGCGTACGCTGCAGCTGGTGAGTAACGAAAAGTTCGAGCTCATCGCCTTCAAAGAGGACGAAATTGTCAGCCACGCCCTTGTGCGCTTGGCCATTCTGAAAAAGGTTTCGAAGGCGAAGATGATGGACTTCATCCTGGCGCGGTTGAAGCCGTTGATGACCGAAGGAGAGATTCTCATGCTCGATATCGACGTGGAGATGGTCGTGGAGGATAAACTCTGAATGCGCAACGCGCTCACCGCTGTCAGTCCGCGTGCGATACGGGTCTCTAGCATAGAGAGGCTTGTAGACGTAGTGTCGCGGTTGAAGGACCGCGAGGCGACGCATTGCGTTGTGGNNAGATGAGGATGATCGGATTGTCGGCGTGGTCGGTTTACAGGAGGTGGCGTCGGCCTCGTCCGTACGAATTTTTTCGGACCTAGTAACCTCGGAGTTGCCTCCACGCGTTCTTCCCACCGCGTCGCTTTCTACCGTGGCGCAGATCATGGGTGATAAGCCAGGTGCGACCGTCTTGGTCTACGATGACGAAGAGCATTACTTCGGCTTGGTGACCAAAGACAGCTTACTTGGCGTGATGCTGGCCGAACAGATCGCGTTGACGGACGAACTGGAGCGGATGGCGGGAGAGAAAGCCAAGGCAGCGCAGCGCCTCGAAGAAATGGTGGCTGAGCGCACCGCTGAGTTGAGAGCAGTTGTAGAGGAGATGGAGGTCTTTTCGTATTCGCTTTCACATGACTTGCGCGCGCCGCTTCTTCGCATTGTGACCTATGCGGGAATGATTTCCGCTGAGCATGGCGACACGCTTCCCGCTGAAGTTCGAGCGCACCTCAAGCGGATCGAGGCCTCGGGGAACCATTTGGTCACACTGATTCGCGATATCCAGGCATTTGTCCAGGTCTCGAAGTCACCACAGCCTGTACAACGGATCGTTTTGTCGACTCTCGTTCGAGAAGTCTTGGAAACCTACCGGACGTTCTTAGCCGAACGCGGTGCCTTGGTGGAGACCGATGACGACTATCCCCCAGTTAAAGGCCAATACTCATCGCTTTTCCAGGTTCTCGGTAACCTGCTCTACAACGCGGCCAAGTTTGTCGCGCCTCACCAGCGGCCACATATCGCCCTCCGAGTTCATAAAATCGGCGACTGGGTGAGACTTCGGGTGGAAGACAAGGGTATCGGTGTTCCAGACGAGGCGCAGGACAAGTTGTTCAAACCCTTTTCACGACTGCACGCTCCCGAGAGCTATGATGGGACGGGGCTTGGCCTCGCCTTTGCGCGCGTGGCAATGCAACGCATGGGCGGGAGAATTGGCTACGAGCCTCGTCTTGGAGGCGGGAGCGTATTCTGGATCGAGCTCCCGGAATCTACTCAACCTTAAGGTAGGGTAGGACTTCCGACGGTGTAGGCTAGGGCACGCTTGTCAGCCGAAGCGTTCACCGTCCTTGTTAGGAAATGGCTACGTCAGTGCACTCTTCGACTCCTCCGGTTTTGGCCCCCTTGCCTCAAGGAGCCACCTCGGACGAGGTCATGGAGAGGTTCCTCGCGGTGATGGCGCAACGCGGGCTGGAGCTCTACGGCGAACAGGAGGAGGCAATCCTTGAGCTCTTTGCAGGGAGCAATGTTATCCTAGCCACCCCGACGGGTTCAGGGAAATCGTTGGTCGCGGCGGCCTTTCACTTCAAAGCGCTCTGCGCCGGAGAACGGTCCATCTACACCTGTCCCATCAAGGCGCTGGTCAATGAGAAGTTCTTANNCGCGATTTTGGGCCGGACAATGTAGGGATGATGACCGGGGACGCGAGTGTGAACCCACAGGCTCCGGTGCTCTGCTGCACCGCGGAAATTCTCGCCAACATAGCGCTCTCCCGAGGAGATCGTAGCGACATTCGCGCCGTGATCATGGACGAGTTTCACTACTACTCCGATCCTGAGCGCGGTACGGCTTGGCAGGTCCCACTTCTGACAATGCCGCAGTCCCGGTTTCTTTTGATGTCGGCTACGCTAGGTTCGACCGATTTTTTTGAGCGGGAACTCCAGCGGCTCACGGGGGCTTCGAGCGTCACTATCCGGAGCGACCGACGTCCCGTCCCACTGGAATTCACGTATTCAGAAACGCCTTTAGTAGAGCAGGTCGAGCACCTGGTGCAGGAGAAAAAGTCTCCGGTCTACTTGGTTTACTTCACCCAGAAATCTGCCTCCGAAGGTGCGCAGGATGGGATGAGTCTTTCGCTTTGCTNNAGTGCGCTTTAATAGCCCTTACGGCAAGGATGTGAAACGCTGGCTGCGGCATGGGATCGGTGTGCATCACGCGGGTTTGTTGCCGAAGTACCGCATCCTCGTCGAATCGCTGGCGCAGAAAGGGCTGCTCAAGCTTATTTGTGGAACGGATACACTGGGCGTTGGCATCAACGTGCCGATCCGCACGGTCGTCTTCACGCAACTTTGGAAGTATGACGGGAAAAAAGCCGCCATCTTGAACGTCCGTGATTTCAAGCAAGTAGCGGGTCGGGCAGGGCGACGGGGGTATGATGACAAGGGCTTTGTCGTCGCCCAGGCTCCCGAGCATGTCGTGGAGAACAAACGCGCCGCGGAGAAGGCAGCCGGTGATCCCCGAAAGCAGAAAAAGCTCGTGAAGAAAAGTGCTCCGGAAGGATCGGTCGGTTGGGACGTGAAAACCTACGAACGTTTGCAAACCGCGCCCTCGGAGGCCTTGGTTTCACGGTTTGAGGTCACCCACGGGATGATCCTGCTTATGCTGGGTCGCGAGACCGACGGGTGTCGGGCGATGCGGCAGCTCATTTCCGACTGCCACGAAACGGCCGCCCGAAAACGTCAGCTCAAGCGCCGCGCGTTCCAGCTCTTTCGCGCCTTGGTGGAGAGAAAAATTGTCGAATGGATACCGCCGGAGCCGAATGGCCGGAAGCTGCGCGTCAACCTCGAGCTGCAGGAGGATTTCTCCCTCCACCAAACCCTCTCCCTGTATTTGATCGACACCTTGCCGCTCTTGGATCGTGCGTCGAAGGATTATCCTTTTGACGTTTTGACGCTTTGCGAAGCGATTGTGGAGGATCCAGAGGCCATCCTCCGCAAGCAAGTCGCGCGTGCCAAGACGGACAAGATGGCCGAGATGCGAGCGGAAGGACTCTCGTACGAAGAGCGCATGGAGAAGCTCGAGCAGATCGAGCATCCCAAGCCGCTGCGTGAGTTTCTCTACGATTCGTTCAACGCCTTCAAAGCGGCGCACCCGTGGGTTGAGGAGGAAAATGTTCGGCCGAAGTCGATCGCCCGTGAGATGTTTGAGCGCTATCAGTCGTTTTCAGATTATATTCGTGAGTATGGTTTGGAGCGCTCGGAAGGTCTGCTTTTGCGGCATCTTTCCCAGACCTACAAAGTGCTCGCGCAAACGGTGCCACCGGCAGCCAAGACAGAAGAAGTGGTGGAGATGGAAACCTATTTTTTTGAGCTGATTCGGGGAATCGATTCTAGCCTACTGGAAGAGTGGGAGCGGATGAAGAATCCGGACTATGTGGCTGAAGATGTGGCCGAAAAACCAGCCCGACCCGAGTCGTTCGATATTATACGAGATAAGGTTGCGTTCACGCGTCTGGTGCGGACCGCCTTTCTCGGTTTCTTGCAGGACATCGCGGCGCGCGATTGGGAAGCTGCGGTCGAACGCCTCAGTCCCGAGCCCGTGGAGGACCCGCTCGCTCTCCTGCCGGAAGTTCGCCGAGTCGAGCAGCAATTCGCGTCCTATTTCGACGCCCGCGGGCGATTCCGCTTGGACCCTGAGGGACGCTCTGCCCAACACACGCATGTTATCGAGGAAACGGATACACACTGGTTGATCTCACACGTATTGGTGGACTCGGAGGCGCTTAACGATTGGGAGGCTCAGTTTAGCGTTTCCCTTGTCGCGAGTCGCGCGGCGGGGCATGCGGTGGTTTCGTTTGTCAAGGTGGCACCCATCGCTGATTTCAGCGATGCCGATGACACCGAAGCTTCACCTGCGGATCAGACGGTTTAATCGGGAGTCCACTNNGCCTTTTTTGTTTCCTGCGAACAGGCTCGAGACCCTTCGTTACGCGGTAAGAAATGTGCTGTCGGCGGACGGGAGCGGGGCATCATCTCGTCTGCGAGTTACGAAGCCCGCGCGTGTGGAGTTTACACACCGATGCCGACGTCGCGAGCCAAGGCGGTCTGCCCGGATCTGATCATGATCCCGCACACCTCCGGCCTTTATGGCAAGGTGTCACGGCAGATGTTTGATCTCTGCGAGACCCTAACCCCGTTGGTCCAGCGCAACTCGATTGATGAAGGTTACCTGGATCTCGGTCCGTGTGGCTACGTCTCGGAAGGCGAACTGGAAAAGGCTGTGCGAGGATTGCAGGCGCGGCTTTGGAAGGAGTTGGGGCTGCCGGTATCCTTCGGCATCGCCGCGAACAAGCTCGTGGCACAGATTGCCTCGAAACTGCGGAAGCCTCGCGGTTTCGTAACGGTCTCACCCGGGATGGAGGCGGACTTTCTCGCGCCCCTGTCGATTGGGAAACTTCCTGGAGTCGGGAGCAAAACAGAGACGCATCTTGCTGAGCACGGTATCGTTTTGATCAAGGATCTGTTTGAGAAAACTCCCGAGCAATTGAAAGCGGCTTTGGGTACGGATTGGCGCGGCGTGCTCGACCGGGCCCGTGGTATCGATGACCGATCTGTCGAAGTCGAACGGGAGGATGCCAAAAGCTACTCGCAACAAGAAACCTTTGGGGAGAATATCGGCGAGTTTTCTGAAATCGTCCGCATCCTTAAAGGTATGATCGATGATTTGATGAGCAAGGTGAGGGAGGATGAGAAACGCGTGCGCACGATGACGTTGAAGGTGCGCTACCCGGACTTCACTCAGGCTACGCATGGTCGCAGTCTGGAGGAGGCGACCGATTTGGAGGCCCCCTTCTATGCGTTTGTCGAACCCCTCTTGCGCGAAGTATGGAAGCAACGTCGACCCTTACGTCTGGTCAGTGTGCGCTTCTCCAACGTCGAAGAGGCGGCGCGACAGCTCGAGATGTTTGACCAGGGAGAGGAGAAGCGTCGGCGTCTCGCCTCGGTTCTAGACCAATTGAACCGCGGAGCAGCGCAGGGACGCGTCACCCACGGCCATCAGCTTGCCAAAAAACGCCCGACCTCTTAACTCGTTCTGTTTTCCATGCCGATCTACGAGTTTTATTGCCCGGACAATCATCGGATTTATCAGTTTTATGCCAAGACACTGGCGCAGGGAAGTCGCGTTCCGAAGTGTCCCGACAATCCGAAGTTTCGGATGCAGAAGGTGGTCTCCCGCTTTGCAGTGAACATCGCTGGACGCACAGAAGAGCCGACGGACACGGAAAGCGCGGTCGAGAATGATCCTTTAGATGCGCGTCGGGATGCGGCGATGGATGAGATGGAGCGTGAGTTTTCCTCCGTGGACGAGAACGATCCAAAAGCGATGGGACGGATGATGCGGCGGATGGCTGAGCTTTCTGGTGAGAAGATTGATGGTCAGATGGAAGAAGTGGTGCGCAAGTTGGAAGAAGGGACGGATCCGGAGACTCTAGAAGAGCAGATGGGTGGAGATGACGGGGGCGAAGACGAGGGCGGCGATGAAGAANNCTTCGCTCGCGGCGTCCCCCAACGCGTGATCCAAAGCTTTACGATTACGACTAAGCGGTGCGGCGGCGTTCGCGGCAGCAGGGTTCTGGTTTGATCGCGAGGTATTCGACCGTTTGGATGAGGAGGTGCCCACGTCCTCTCCTCAGGCCCTGAATGACCGAATCGCCGCTGCCAAGGCGGCAGTCCTCGAGCAAACTGCTTTACTGCATGCTCACTTCGGGCGGGCGGAAACGCGCTGGAAGAGCGATGGGACACGGGTTACGCCGGTCGACGTCGCGATCTCTGAGGGCATCTTTCGCTCGTTGAGCGCACAGTTTCCGCAGGATCAATACTTCAGTGAGGAATTGGCCGATGCACCTGATCCGATTGCGGTGACGGCCAACTACTCATGGGTGCTGGATCCCATTGATGGCACCAATAACTATGCGACCGGTATCGCCCATTGCGCAATTGCCCTCGCTCTCCTTGAGGATGGCGTCCCGGTTTACGGTGTTATTTATGACCTCAGTCGACGCACCTTGATGCATGGCGGGCCGGGACGGGGAATGTTTGATGGTGAGCGGGAAGTTCGCTTCGCCGCAGTAGACCCCACCCCGCAGAGCATCATTGGGTTTCACAGTCCCTACGACAAACGATTCGCGCCCCACGCGCAGATCATTGCGGCTAATTTCAAGCTACGTGGCCTAGGGAGCAGCACCTTGCATCTCGCTTACGTGGCGGCCGGAATTCTCGAAGGCACTGTCGATCACAATGTCAAGGTGTGGGACATCGCGGCGGCGGTCCCGCTCGTCCAGGCAACCGGCGGACGTTTGGTCTATTTCAATGGCGACGTGTTTCCCCTGCGGCAGTTCGACCTAAAGATGGGGCGAATCTTCTACGTGGCCGGCGGAGCCAGCATGGTCACGAAACTGGAGACGCTGCTGCGGCCGTGACGGGTTGATTTGAAGGCTGGGGGCATCCATTAGCGACTGCCCCCAGACTGCCGCCGGAGCGGTCGGGACGGGCGAGTGAAGCCCGTCCGGTAGGCTTATACCTGATACAACTGCAGGGGCACCGGATCGATGACCTTCGTCTGAGGTACCTTTTGGGCCAACTGTTCGACGAACCAAGCGCGTGCGGCGGGATCGCCGTGCGTAAGGACTACGCTGCGTGCCTGGGTTTGCACGGCGAATTGCAGCAGCTCGTCGCGATCGGCGTGGCCACTTAACTCGAACCGCTCAACCCGTGCTTTGACCTTTGTCTTAACATGGATCGATTCGAAGAGAAACGAGTCGCCGGGCTTGGAGGCGAGCAATGCGCCACCGGGAGTGTCTGGATCGCAGTAGCCGACGAAGCCGATGGAGTTGCGCGCATGACCTAGCAGTCCGCTGGCGAGTACGTAGCTGGGAGTATTCTCGACCAGCATGCCCGAGCTAATGATGTAGAGCCCGTTTTGTTGAGGATCCTCGCCAGGATTCAACTTTCGAGGAGTAGGCTTTAGCTTTAGCTCCTTAATGATATTCCGGTTGAAATTCACGTGCCGGGTCTTGCGGGCGATCTCGTCAAAATAATCGGCGAGATCCATGCCCAAGCCCGAAGCGAAAATCGGGCAGTCGACCAACTTCCCGAATTTTCGGGCGTCATGCATGACGGAAAGGACCTCTTGCATGCGACCGAGCGCGAAAACCGGAATGAGGTAGGATCCCCCGCGATTGATCGTATCATTGATGCTGTCGATCAAGCGTCCAAACTCGGTCACCCGGCCTTTATCGACGGCACGTTCGGTCGTTCCACGCGTCGTCTCCATGATCACCGTATCAAAGTGGCCCGCGGGAAACTTGGCGCCGGGGAGGGTGCGTTGATCTTCGAAAAGGACGTCTCCGGTGATAAAGATGGAGCGGTGCTTATGATGAATCTCGATCCCAGCAGCGCCGACAACATGCCCGGCTGGATGGAAGATAATCTCGATCTCATCTTTGTTACCGCGAAAGCGTTTTACCTGCCCGTAGGGAATCGCGGTAAACCGTTTGCTCAAACGGTCAATTTCCTCGTGCGTAAAAAGGGGATAGTCATTGATTTGCTGATCCTCTTTTTGGCGCGTCATCACACTCGAAGAGTTGTGGAGCATCCGCTCAATGAGGATGCGACTCGATTGCGAGAGCAGGACGGGCGCGTTGGGGTGCTCTCGCATGGCCAATGGCAGACTGCCAATGTGATCCAGGTGGCAATGCGTGATCAGGATCAGGTCAATCGACTGATCGCGGATTTTGCCGAGGTCGGGAGTGGCGGCGCGCCCCACCAGTTTGGGATTCAGACCGCAATCTACGAGAATGCGGATATCCCCTAGCTGGATGAACAGCGAGTTAGCGCCGATGCCGCCTTCGCGGTTCAGGTCGATAAGATTCATTTCGAACCCGCGAAAGAGAAGGACGGAGTGGACGGCTGCAAGCGAAGATTCACGACCGTGAACTCCTCAGGTTTCTGGAGGAGACATCGCGAAGGGAGGCAAAACGACATGGATGCGTCCTCCCATCTCGTCCAAGCCGTGAAAGCTGCCGTAGGCCTTGGCCTGTTCGCCTGTCACATGGTAGCTGTTGTAGGAAAAGGATTCGCCGGGGGATAAGCGGGGAGTTTCGCCGACAATCTTGTCTCCTTCTATCACGGTGTGACGTCCATCTACGTGCTCGAGCACCCACTTACGACCGAGCAGCGTGACGGTTCGTTCGGAACCGTTATGGATGGTGATAAAGTAGACAAAGGCGTGAGGCTTATCCGGTGGAAGGCTGCCTCCTCCATGGTGGTAGATCAATTTATCGAGTCGGGCGGTGAGCCCGGAGAGGGGAGAGGAGGCGGACACGTGCAAACGAAGAGAAGAACGAGAGGGAGACGTGAAAAGCAAAATCACCGGCGAAGATAAGGCAATCCCGCGGCAAATCCTTTCCCTGGTGAGCCCATTTCTTCCGGCTTGCCGGCCGCTCGTGGCGGGAGCAAAAGAACCGTCTTCTATGGAAAAACTGGCCCTGCTCTCTGTTAGCGACAAACAAGGCTTGGTGGAATTCGCCACTGCGCTGGTGAAGACTCACGGGTATCGCCTGTTGTCGACGGGAGGAACGGCCAAGCTGCTGGCTGAGCGCGGTCTGCCCGTCACGGAGGTTGGAGTCCACACAGGATTTCCGGAAATCATGGAAGGTCGGGTCAAGACGCTGCACCCCAAGATTCATGGCGGCCTGTTGTGCCGGCGCGATAAACCGGATCACTTGGCGCAGGCCCGGGAGAACGACATCAGTCTGATCGATTTGGTGGTGGTGAACCTGTATCCATTCGAAGCAACCGTAGCCAAGGCGCACGTGGAATTTGAGGAGGCGATCGAGAACATCGATATCGGCGGACCTTCGATGCTACGGAGTGCCGCGAAGAATCATGATAGCGTGACGGTGGTGTGTGATCCGACGGATTACCCGCGCGTCCTCGGCGCGATGGGGGAACCCGATGCGTTGAAGGCCCTGCGTCGCGCTCTAGCGTTAAAAGTTTTTCAGCGCACGGCGTCGTATGACGCGGCAATCGCCAAGTACCTTGAAGCGCAGCTGGCCGAGCCGGATCCGGACGCTCTCAGCGGCCTCCCTACGAAGTACTCGCTTTCGTACACCAAGGCGCAGGCTCTTCGTTACGGGGAAAATCCACACCAAAAAGCTGCCCTCTATGGCACCTTCCACGAGCACTTCCAGCAGCTGCAGGGCAAGGAACTGAGCTATAACAATATTTTGGATATCACGTCGGCGACCTACCTCATCGGTGAGTTTGAGCGTCCCACGGTCGCCATCCTCAAGCACACCAATCCTTGCGGTGTGGCCAGTGCGGATACGTTGATCGGGGCGTGGGAAAATGCCTATGCGACTGACCGGCAGGCGCCTTTCGGCGGGATCATCATCGTCAATCGTACGTTGGATGCCGCGGTCGCGCGTGCCATTGCGGAAATTTTCACCGAAGTGATCATCGCGCCTCGTTTTGATGAGGAGGCGATGGCGATTCTTGGGAAAAAGAAAAATCTCCGCCTCATGGTGGCCAAGGGTGGCATTGGTGCGGACGCCCTTCAAGAGGTGCGGTCTGTTGTAGGCGGCGTGCTGGTGCAGGATAGGGATCGCCGTATGGAAAAAGCGGCTGACTTCAAGGTCGTGACCAAACGCCAACCGACCGCTGACGAGTGGGCCTCGATGATTTTCGGTTGGAAGGTCTGCAAGCACGTGAAATCGAATGCGATCGTTTACACCCGTGGCGAGCAGACCCTGGGAGTCGGCGCCGGTCAGATGGCGCGAGTCGATAGCTCGCGCATCGCTGTGTGGAAAGCCGGAGAAGCGAAGTTGGACCTCCGTGGCTCCGTGGTTGCGAGCGAGGCGCTCTTCCCGTTCCCGGACGGTTTGATTGCCGCTGCCGATGCCGGCGCTACTTGTGCGATTCAGCCAGGTGGATCCGTCCGAGACGACGAGGTCATTCAGGCCGCCGACGCACGGGGGATGGCAATGGTGTTCACCGGTATTCGCCATTTTAAGCACTGAGCGAAGTTGAGCGGTTGGGTAGGAAAAGGGGTGGCGAATCCTACCCCTGAAAATTGACGCTCATTCGCGTTTTCTTGGGGCGCCCGTCGCCGTGAGCGTTCAGAAGTCGCTCACAGTGAACCATTGCCTCAGAGTGAGGTCTGTGCAGGCTGACTTCCATTTGCTTTCCACCATGAACCTTCGAATCCTTTTGGTGCTCGCGGCGACATCCCTCTTGGTCGGTTGTACGACCGTTCCTGAAACCGGCCGGCGTCAGGTGATGCTGGTTTCTCCTAACGAAGAGGCTCAGATGGGCCTTGCGGCGTTCGATCAAATCAAGAAGGAGGAGAAAATCTCCAAAGATCCGGCTGCTAATGCCCAGGTTCAACGGGTGGGTAAGCGCATTGCGCAGTCGGTGGGCCGCGAAATTCCGAATGCCCAGTGGGAGTTTGTGGTCTTTGATTCTGACCAAGTGAACGCCTTTGCGCTCCCCGCTGGAAAGGTCGGCGTGTACACGGGCCTGCTCAAGCTAGCCGGGTCTGACGACGAATTGGCTGCGGTGATGGGGCACGAAGTCGCCCATGTCAGCTCGCGCCACGGTGCAGAAAGGACCTCGCAAAACTATCTGGCGGCCGGTGGAGCCGCGCTGACCGAGATCGGCATGCAAATCAAAGATGTGGATCCCAACAAGCGTGCGGCCATCCTCGGGCTTTATGGGGTAGGGGTAAATGTCGCAGGGCTGCTGCCGTATTCGCGTCTCCATGAGAGCGAAGCCGACGAAATCGGGCTGCGTTTTGCGGCGGGGGCAGGTTACGATCCTCGGGCTGCCGTTACATTTTGGAAGAAGATGGCGGCAAAGAGCGCCGGACAAAGCAAACCGCCCCAGTTTCTTTCCACTCACCCCTCGGACGACACGCGTATCCGTCGCCTCGAGCAATTGGCTCCGCAGTACATGTCGGTGTACGAGGCTAACAAAGGACGTTTTCAGTGAACGCTTTTCGGGCTAGCGGCGCCAAGGCTTTTGGCTCAGTGTGGTCCGATGTTTGATCCCGTAGAAAAACTAAAAGAGTACGTCCGCCACCCCAGCGTCTCCACCGACTCCAGCTTTAAAGCAGGAATGGACGGGGCGAGAGCGGANNCTCGATTGGGTTTACCGTTGAGGTTGTTTCCACGCCCCGCCACCCGATCATTCTGGCGACCCGGGGCGGATCACCCTCCTGGCCCCATGTGATCATCTATGGGCATTATGATGTTCAGCCCGCAGATCCTTTGAATCTGTGGACCTCGGCTCCTTTCGAGCCACAGATTCGCAACGGGCGCCTCTACGCACGCGGCGCGGCCGACAACAAAGGCCCCCTAATGGCTCATATTGCTGCGGTGGGGCAGCTCTTGGAGCGTCGACCCGATTTGCCCCTGCAAATCACGTTTTTGATCGAGGGTGAGGAGGAAATGGGAAGTCCGAGTTTCCCCAAGTTTCTTCAGGCTTATCAGCACAAGCTCAAGGCGGACTTCGTGCTGCTCTCCGACACGGGAATTCCGAGTGAAGACCAGGTGGTGATCACCTGTGGTCTACGCGGGTTGGTGCTGTTTGATCTGGAAGTCACCGGTGCCAAAGGCGACCTGCATTCTGGTTTACATGGCGGCGTTCTGCGCAACCCCATTCAAGCTCTGTCGGAAATTTGCGCCTCGCTGCACACCCCCGATGGCAGGGTCAATGTTCCTGGGTTCTATGACGACGTGCTGGACGTAGAACCGTGGGAGCGTGAACAACTGACCAAACTTGCGGGCGATCCGGAAAAATATCGGGCGTTTTTGGGAATCCAAAAATTCCATACGCCCCCTGGTTTTACTCCCTTTGAGGCGGTCCGTTTTCTTCCTACGTTAGAGTTTAACGGCATTGGTGGAGGCTATCAGGGCGAGGGCACAAAAACGGTCATTCCGAGCAAGGCGTTCGCGAAAATTTCCTGTCGGTTGGTACCCAACCAAAATCCCAAGAAAATCCGCGAGCTGCTCTATCGGACGGTTCGGGAACGCGCTCCGGACGACGTCACGATCCGCCTAGTCGACCAGCACGAAGGTGCGCCCTATGTCGTGGTGCCGCCGGATCGTTCCAATACGCCGCGTGACCAATCGCCGGTCCTCGCTCGCGCTTTTCGCGCTACGGACAAAGCCATTGGCGAGGTTTTTGGTCGGCCTCCTCTTTACCTCCGCGAAGGCGGAAGTGTCCCGATCATCGGAGAGATCAAGCGTATCCTTGGTTTGGATTCGGTGATGATGGGTTTGTTCCTTCCTGAGGATAATCTGCACGCTCCGGATGAGAGTTTTCATCTCGGTGTGATGGAAAAAGGTATTCAAGCCTCGGAGCGAATCCTCGAGGCGGTGGCGACCTCGTCTTAATCGCAGGCCGAGTTGTCGGAGCGTGTGCGCAGGCGAGAGGTGTGTCCCCCGAGGGACCGCGCCTCTCGGAGGCCGTCTCGTCATCTCGACACTCAACGAAATTGAGGAATTTCAGAGTGTCCCAAGGAAACTGGGAGGACGCGGTCTTTCGCGTCTGGGGATCGGCGCGACGCACATAACTCCGCTTGGTCCTCGTAAACGGTGGTGCCTGCGAAGACAAACCCGGCCACGAGAGACCGTGGGCCCTCCCACCCATGCCTTTCCACCGAGTGGCGATGGTTTGGGACGGCTTTCTCTTTTGTCTGAATTCTGGGCATAAAAAAGCCCTGCGTGGTGAACGCAGGGCTTTTGGAGAGAGCTAGGCCAACTTACTTTTTGAGGATCACGAGATCGACCCGGCGATCCTTCGCGGCCTGATCGGCGCTGGCGTTTTCCACGGCATCCAAGTCACCCTTAGAGAGGGTTTCGATACGCGTGGGAGCTACGCCCAGGGATTGGAGGTATTGCTTAGCAGCATTGGCGCGGCGGTCGCCGAGACCGAGGTTGTACTCTGCAGTACCCTTCCAGTCGCAATGGCCTTCCAACAAGATCCGGGCTTCCGGATGTTGGTTGAGGTAACCTTGCGCCTCTTGAAGCTTGGAGCGCTCGGATCCCTTGATGGCCGAAGCGTCGAAATCGAAGTAGACTGGTTGGAACAGGTCGCGAAGCTGGTCGCCGATTTCGGTTCCCATTCCACGGTCGGACAATCCGCCCGCGGTGGGATCGGTCAGACCGGCAGTGTCGATGTTGGACGCAGAGGGATCCAAGCCGCCGATGCCCGAGCCGGCGCCGCCTTGACCAAGGAGAGTGTCATTGGGGGACGGGCGTTTCGGTTTCTTGCTGCAGCCCGCAAAAGCAAGCGCGGCACCGAGGAGGATGTAGGTGAGTTTCTTCGAAAAGAGATTCATGGGTTGGGCGGCGAAGATTGACCTTATCGGTTAAGGGTTTTCGCTCGGCAAGTCATTTATCCTGACCTCGAAAATTGCCTCATGTCCCCACTTCCGATCTGTTTTCTGTTTGATAATGGATCCTTGCGGTCAGAAGCGACCTTGGAGCTAAGAAAAATAGCTGCGGCGTTATCGAGCCGACTGGAGAGACCGGTCCTGCCGGTTTCGTTGCTGCACTCCAGTGGCGTGGATCCAAGTCTTCTCGGAGGCCAGGCTGCTGAGTTGTTGGAGCCTGCACTCCGAGTGCACGTGGCGGAAGGGAGGAACAAAGCGGTGCTGCTGCCTTTCTTCTTCGGACCCAGTGCAGCGCTGACCCGCTACTTGCCAGCNNGGCGCCGCTTGTCGATCTTTCGCAACCCCACGACACCCGCGTCGCGGAAGCACTGGCAAGGCAGGTGCGAATGGCGCTGAAGCGCGATCACTTGGCTCCGGAGACGCACGTGATTCTTGTGGATCATGGAAGCCCGCAACCTGAAGTTACGGCGGTGCGCGATCACTTGGCTCGCATGCTGGCGAAAGCTTTGGAAGGAGAGGTGGCGGGGGTTTATCCCGCTTCGATGGAGCGACGTGAAGGTGCAGCGTATGCGTTTAATGACCCTATGCTCGCGGATCGTTTGCGTCTGCCTCCTTGCAACCGTGGCAAGGTGCTGGTGTGCCTGGTCTTCTTGGCTCCCGGTCGCCACGCTGGCAAAGGGGGAGATATCGAGCAAATTGGAGTGACCGCGCAGGCTGAGAATCCAGGACTGGAGCTCTTCTATACGCTGCCTTTGGGAGACGACGACCGACTTCTTACGGTGTTGGCGGAGCGTTATGCTCAGGCCGTACGCGCGTTNNCCGCGTTGGGAGCTGACCCGAACGCGCTCACTTCATGGGCGCGTCACACTTGAAGCGCCGAGTGACAGAAAACGTCGAGAGACGTGATTTTAGACCGGCTTTTTGGGTTCGATTAAACCGATCTCCAGAGCGTAGCGGGTGAGACTGGCCACGTCGTGCAGGTTGAGCTTCCGCATCAGGTTGGTGCGATGATTGTCCACTGTTTTCACGCTGATGTTGAGCTTGGAAGCGATTTCCTTGGTGCTGTGGCTTTCGGCCACGAGTTGCAGGATTTCCCTTTCGCGATCGGTCAGAAAGTCGCTGGACGCGCTCGCTGAGGGGTTGGCGACCACGTTGCGGAGCAAAGCGGCGACGGCGGGGCCGAAGTAAGTCCCTCCATTGGCTACGGTTTCCAAGCCTTTCTTAAATTCGAATAAACCAGCGGTCTTAANNCGAAAACCAGCTTCGAGCATTTCGCGCACGAGCATGGGGTTCTCATGTCCGGAAAAGACGAGCACGCGCAGGTTGCGCAGCTGCTTGGCTAGGCGGCGGAGGAGGTCGACCCCGTTCAATCCCGGAAGCTTGGCATCGAGCACGATGACGTCGGGCATGGCTTCCAGGCAGAGGGCGTAGGCGCTTTGTCCATCCCCGCTCTCACCGACGAGTTTGTAGTTCACGTCAGTCCGCAGAATTTCCACGAGCATTTCTCGGATGGCAGTTTGATCTTCGACGATGACGAGACGTTTCATACGGAGACAGAGGGATTTTTTTGTAAAACTAGGAGGCCGGCTGACGGCGAATAGTGCTTATGCTCTATTTCGGGTCTTCTGGTGCGANNAAATCGATGGAGCGAAGATGTGCCGAGTATGGGAAGGAAGCATCGACGCACCATGACCCATACTGTGATCTTCTTTCTCTCAACCTACCGATTCATACTCGGATTGGCACTTGTTGGGGTGGTGGGTTCGGGCTGTACGACATCCGAACCGGCGTCGTCCGGTCGAAGCGAAGCACGCCTCGCAAACGGGAGCGGTTTCGGGCGGCTGGCTGGGGTGTCGTCCTCGCAGCGTTTGGAAGCGTGGCGTGATGCTGAGAGCATTTCAGCATCTGGACCCGGTCGGACGACAGTGGTAGGTGCCGGGGAGTCTATGGCACCCGTATATGGTGAAGGGACCATACTCGTGCTCAC
>DKKJ01000435.1 GCA_002455175.1 Opitutaceae bacterium UBA6669 | reverse complement strand
GAGGCGGCCGCAATTGTCTGGCTAGCGTAACTGGGGATACTACTCCCCATGACACCGTGTGCGTCATGCGCGCATCAGCGTAACTTTCTGTCATGCTGGCAAGCTCAAAGGGAGTCCCGTACAGCAGGACCCCCTTTGAGCGTTACAAATAGTCACGCTCGGGCGTTCATATTTTGAACGCTGATTGGCGCCGTCGTCGTGCAAGGGGTGTCGGTTTAAACGACCCCCTTGGGCGTGATGAATTCGCACGGCCGGAGATGAGGTCATTTGAAATGACGTCAGAGGCTGACAAAATGCCAGTGCCTGAGCGTTACATTGTGTCACGGCCAAGGGTGCCGCAAAATGAGGCAGGCTGAGACCCTCTGAAGCTTTTGACCCATCAACGCAAAGGACGAAAAGGGTTACTATCAGTAAGGCCCTTGGCGGGCATTATATGCAGGTACGATCGTGATTGAATCACGGTCGTCATGAATCCTGACACTCAAGGGGGGCGTCACTAGTAGTGACATCCCCTCCAGGGAGACGGGACGCCTCTTGATTTCCCGGTTTGAAACCGGAGAATCAAGTTAGGGAACTCCCCAACTATACGCGGCAGGCTGATTCGTTTAGCTCACCGGGACTAGCTCAACGCAATCACATCACCATGACTGTTGGGGTGGAGGCGACCTCTTTGAGTCGCACTGTGCGCCAACAACGAGGAAGCCACTCCCTGCTCTTTGGGCGGAAGCCCATTAAAATTAATCAGCGCGTGCGCTTTCTGCTCCGGAAACATCCCGCCTTTGGGATTTGGCCTCTCAAGGAGTGGATCCGGTTCAATGGGCAATTTTCTCGCAGTAACCTCGTTTACGGTTACCCCCCACGTTCCCCCTGAACCAAGTCCTAACTGAACAGTGTGATACTCGAAAGCGTCTTTTGCAGAACAAAGCTCACCATCGCATACCGAAAGTTTACCTTCGTCCTTTTTGCTAGGTCGAAATGCGACGCTTAGCACTCGCCCCTCTTGAAAGTGGTTGGGATGAATCTGACGTAGCAGTTGTGATTCTGGATGCATGACAACTATACCCATTTCGCTATGAATTCATAAAACTTCGCCAGACCTTCACTACTCAAGTCGGCTTCCATATCAGCACTGTTGCCCGTCTGTAGGTCGACGTACTGAAGAGTAATCGCTTTTGTTGACAAATTCGTCTCAGCGGAGACTCGATGAGTGTCCCGGATCCACTCAAAGAAAAGGTTACAATCGGGAGTATGCGCGACGAGGGGAAGCGGAACTTCGTCCGGGAAAGTATCGCATATTAATTCAGCCACTTCGTATAGGCCTGTAACGTTGAGTGTTGATTCTTGCCCGCATTCAGCCGCGTAGTCGAGCAACCCTTCAATCTTCCCGAATAGCTCCAGGTTATTGAAGAATGTAAGTTCTTGGATGTCCAGCGGGCCTTCTAGGGTGTCGTGTGCATCAAAGTGTCCGACAGCCCGAACATGAACCACGACACGATTTCTGCCGTTAGCGGAGCGAACCATTTCGTCATACTGGGGATCGAAATTTATTCTAAAAGTTCTGTCGTCGAGCTCACGCATCCGAAAGGTTCGAGTACGAAAATCAACTTCGTTGATCTCCCCGGTGACGACCAATTCCCTCGTATATACCTTCGCACCTGCGAGAACGAGTCGCTTACGACTCTCGAGCGTAAGATGAGCGGGTGGAAAGCTTGGCGGTGCTAAGTCCACGTATTCTCCAGCCTTTAGTGAGGCGCCAAAGTTATTGAACCGACTAAGGAGTTTTTTGTCGAAACTTTCGGGAATTGGTTGGCTGTCGGCTACGGCAGTCACCGTGACTGCGATCAGATCTCGCGCTTGTTCGAAATAGTCAGCTCCGGTTACTGCCGCCAAGACAGCTCCAGCTACCACTCTCACGAGATGGGGCTTTGAGCTCCCGTCAGTAATCTCTCGCAGATGAAGGCTAAATGCAGCGTCAAAACCTTTTGGAACTCTACGACGTCCCGAGTTCTCTTTGAGGTAAAGACTCTTCGCGAGTTCTCGAACTAAGTCTTCATACGCGGCAAGATCGCGCGCGACTGCCAAAGGAAGTGTTCCCGAGTGAAACCTTGGGCCAACAAACCGAGGGGTTAAAAATTCCGTTGTCATCCGACCACGTTGAAAACGTGGGTTTTGCATGAAAATGCAAGTAATCATTGGATTACATTAAGCGAAGCAGTCGCCCTCTTCCCCACCTCCCGCACAAAATACCGCGCCCAGCGCTCAACCGTTGCAGCCGCTTCCGACTCCGACGGCTCCCACACCACCGGCAGCGAGTAACGAACCTCAAACGCGTCCACCGATGCTAGGACGGCCTTAGGGTTGGCCTTCGAGAAATAGCGGCCTGCCTCAATGTCCTCGCGGGTTCCGGTGATGAGTAAGCGCCTGAACTCGTAGCCACGCATGCGGCAGAGCTCCCGCTCGAATCGCTCACGGCCTTGTATGACTGAGCCCACGAGATCGACGATGGTTTTGCGCTCGATCGCGAAATGATCCTCTAGCCCGGCAATCGAATAGTCGCCGGTGACAAGTCCCGCGGTGACGGTAGGCAGTTGACCAAAGACGAGCGGCGTCTGCTCGCGGGAGTCGATGACGATCGTTGGTTTAATCTCGGTCATACTAAAATCAAAGCCCGCCCCCAGANNATGAATAGGCTAACAGCTAGCTGAGACATCCAGCGTTAATCGCCGGAAAGGGTTAAGAGCTCTTGAAGATTTGGCCGGCAACCGCTTGGCCGACTCCGCATCCATAAGCCCACGACATGCGGCTAAACGCCTTCGCGAGTTTGTGGTCAACAAAGTCAACTTTCATGACCGAGAATCCCGTATCCTCATCGGTCACCAACGATGTTGCGCCGTGCACCGCTTCGGCTGGAACTCCCTTCGTGTAGTCCTCAGGAACGCGCGTCGCCAAGACGATCGCTGACGACTGCATCGCGANNAGGTTGCCGGTAGTAGGCAAGTTCACTGCTCGGAAGCACTCGAAGCCCGAAAGCTCGGGGAGTACGCTCTCAGAGAAAATCTTGTTCTTCTGGTGGATCCCAAGTTGTACGATCGGCCCGTCATTCAGGAGCTTTTCGTGTGCATCGAGATTGACCAAAAGCGTTCGGCGAGCTTGTGGCACTGCCCGGCTATTCAAGGCCGCGGAAGCGATTGAAACGAGCGTCGCGCGCGATACGTTCGCGACCGGCAGCGTTAGGGCGTCAGGGAAATTCGCCTCGGTCATGAGTGCGTAAACGGCGCCCACGAGATCCCGGCCCAACGCGTAGAGCATGGCCTCGACCTGCTCACCGAAAAGATTGCGGTTCGTTTTGCCGATCTCACTTGAGCTAAGCTCAATCTGAACGCCTCGAGGTTGGCCGATCGTCAAGGAGACATCGGTCATACTCGCATCCGAGGAACCCCACCCAGTCGTGTCGCTGTACGTGGTGCACGCAGGAATATGAAGCACGCGGGTTTTGACGACCTGGCCTTGCTTGGCTTGATCGGGCGTGAAGTCGGTGGTGACGCGAGTGAGGACTGGAAATTTGACCTTGAGGAGACTCAGAGCGCGCATCGAAACGAGATCGCCGGTTAGCGACCCCAGCGAGTTAGCAGCGAGAATCGAAGTGATGGAATCAACCTTGAGCTTTTCGTCAGAGAGGATGATCGGCAAAACGGCCTTATAGATTCGAGACCGAGCGATTGGGTCGGTCGTCGTCAGCATCGCGCGGAGTGCGTCGATAGGGCCGAGGTTTACTGTGATGGCGGACATGTTGAAGTTGCAGGTTGTTAAAGCTGGCTGTTAGGCGGCGGGCGGATTGTTCGCCCCGCCTCGGTAAATACCGTGAACCACTAGGCTTGATCCCGACCCGCCATTGAACGCGGCTGAGATTTCGCCCATGCGGTCGGCGCGAAAAACTGGCATGTCGGAGGCGTAGGTTTTCACGACGCCGTCAGGCACAAGCAGGGCTTGAACGATCCGCCTGCGGACAGTCTCATCAGAGACAGCCTNNCGCTAGGATTCGAGCGAGGTGCTGAACCGTTACAAATTGCGTTGGTGTCATGGTCCTAGACTGTGTGGTGATTGCCACACGTCACGGCACTATGAATACCAATTGATGCCTTTTGATCCAATCGAGGACACGCGCACCGATCTCGCCACGCCAATGCTTCGGCCCGCGAGACTCTCACTGTCTTCGGCGAGTATTTGATCGCTGCCAGTTCTCCGCGATGGATTGCGCGGAAAACCGTCTTCGTTGAAACCTTGAGAAGCAGCGCCACTTCTCCAGGTGATAGGTCGTCAACCGGGTTCACGAATTTGCGAGGATGCGTTCACGCACTGCGGCGACCTCTGCGGCAATCAGATCAGGCGTCACGCTTGCGAGGTGCGCAGCAAATGCCNNATTTCGCGACCGACAAAGTGCCTGGCAGGAGCGACAGTTGCGGAAAATTTCGCGAGATCCTTTCGCATCCGAGCCACGGTCTTTTTGCTGAATGAAAAGCGCACTCCGTCCCAAGGACATAGGCGCTCCCACTCTTTGTTTATCTCGGCTGCGTTTTCCTCCATGAACTTCAAGAGCGGCTCAGCCTTGATGCGTCCGTGCACAAAGGCCGGACAGCCAAGATTTCTGGCTGCCTTCAAAGTATCCTCGAGTACGTCGAGCGCGCCGGCGGCCTGTTTAATAGAATCAAAAACGACTGTTTGCATGTATTGGGCGGGTTGTGTGGTTTTTTAAAAATGNNGCTTCTTAGGCCCCTGCGGGTGCTGAAGCGGGAAAAGATTCCTTACAGGGGGGGCGGGTACCGCATATAAAAGGCGTTATTGTGCATTGATCGACTGCCGCCCATTCCGTGCCCTTGGCCGCGTCCAGCGCCCCAGCGGCTAGGCTGGTATGCATGGGCACGAATCAAAGGCACGGAGGGCACAGGGCAGCGACAGGTTAGGCGGCTAGCTTTCTCACGAGGTTGCGACAACGTGCGGTCTCGGCTTCACACTTCGAGAGCTCTAAATGCATGACGCGGAGTTGCTCCAGTGTGACGGCCAGGTTCTTCCCAAAGCCGGGCACCGAGTAGNNCCCGCGTTGCTACGACGTCCAAGCCGTCTCGTGCGTCCTCAGGAGTGCGGCGAAGGATAGACTCGCGTACCGCTACCTCGGCGTTCTGGTGCTCAACCTGGATATTGACCGAGGCTTGGAGCATCTTCGAGCCCCATACGTTGGCCTCAGACAAGATGCGGTTCTCTTGCTGGTCGGCCAGGCTCAGGGTTGCGTCGATTGCTGCCAAGCGTTCACCGATGCGGATATCGAGGGTAAGATCCGCCTCGGCAATGAGCTTCTCCCGTTCTGCAGCAAGGGCGGCACGTCGAGCGATGAAGCTGTCAGCGCGATTAATCAGGTCTTTCAGGGTTTGTGATTCAGTTTTCATTATCGTTTTGGTGTTTGGTTTTTCTGCCCCGTCGTGGGGCGAAATTGGGTTCGGATTTTTCGGGCTTCGTGACCGCTNNCTGACCGCAGGAACTCACTTCCCGCATCCTTGGTTTTTTACCGGGGTTTCCGTGAGCCCGTAGCAACCGTAGTACCCTAAAGGGATACTGCGGTTTCTGCGGTCTGCGGTGCAGGAATCGCAGAATCATAGTTTCTACGGTTTCTGCGGTTCTTGCGTTTCGGCGTAGTAGCAGCCGCTCCGAAGAGAGACTTTTTTGTCACGCAAGAGCTGGTCCCGTTTACTGCGGTAGGTCGGTTCGGTCCACGTAGACGCCTTGAGCCAATCTTGGTTTGTCATCCCGTCTCGGAGACGTTTCTGCAACTCTGCAGCCGGGTATTTCTCGGGAACGCCGCCCCGCTTTTTCAACTTCGCCGGATCTGCGGAGCCGTCGACAGACCAAACAGGAAACGACCAACGGAGGCAGAGCGGCTGTAGTGGTGCGAAATCGCGGAGTGATGCCTCCAGTACAACCATGTCGTTTTCCTCGTGCTCTGTGAGCGTCAGGACGGAGTCAGGAGCGCGAGCCAAGGCGCCGGCGCCAGATGCGCGATCAATGGCGTTCTTTTCCGAGCTAGCGCCCTTCGCGAAATGGTGGACGATGAGGAGAGCTGAGCCTGCCTCCCTGGCGATGTCCTCAAGCTGATTGAGAATCCGGGCTTGCCCGTCGTTGCTATTCTCCTCCGCGCCACTGTTCGCGCTGATCTTGTAAAGCGGATCTAGGATGATGAGAGCTGGAGGCGTATCCTTCGCCTGTTTCAAAACATGCTCCCTGAGGCTCTCGGCATTGACCACGCGTCCACGCAGATTCCAGATGAGAAGATTCGCAGGCGCTTCGATGCCACGTGCCCGGCAAATTGCTTCGAGTCGGCGATGAGCGGTCGATTCTGATAGCTCAAAGTTGAGATAGATGACTACACCTTGGCGACAGGCCATTCCCAGCCACTTGCCGCCCGTAGCAACGCTGACAGCGATGTCGAAGGTCGTGAATGTCTTTCGCCCTTTCGACGGTGCCGAGAGTATCGACGTACCACCGACGGCGAGGAGTCCGTCAATGAGAGGTGTGACTGCCGGGGCGGGCTTTGAACAGAGGTCAGAAGCACGGACCGGCAGAGGCCAGGGCGATTGATTGGACGGTGTCTCCTCGTCGTGGCTCTCGCCGGGAAAGACTGCAGCGCCTTTTTTCGTGTAATCGATCACCGGCATTTTGAATCCTCCGTTAAACCGGCGAAGATATTGACCGCGGGCTCGAGTGATTCCGCGTCAACCGAAGCAAGCAGGTCGGCGAGATCCTTGTGCGGTGCTTCGAGAATGAAGCCGTCCACCGTTGCACCGCCGTCCGTAAGTTGCTCGGCCCAACGTGGACCGGCTGCAGCCCCGGCTTTGTCGGCGTGCTCGAAGATCCGAACCCGCTTTCCGGCAAAGTGACCGAGGGCCTCAGGAACGATGCTTGCTGTAGCGCCAGGCATGAAGACGCATGCAACGCGTTCGTGAATACCGTGAAGGAACGCCAAGGTCAGCGCAGCGAGAAAATCAGGTCCACCTTCGCAGAAAGCTACGATTGGACGGTCACCAATGTTTGCGGTACCAATTGGCCATCCCGCTACACTTCCGCCGAGCGTCCAAGCCTTCGCCTTGCTCCAATTCCAGACGGAGCCATCGAGCGGGCGAACCTGAACAGATTTGTGAGCATCGTCCGTGAGCGCCCAAGCCGTTCGAGGCTCGCGGTCATCAACGGCGATACAGAGAAAGAGGTTTCGGCGAATCCGAGCGAGCTCCAGACCGGCGAAGGTAGGCCAGCCGCGAACCTGTTGAATCCGGGTCAACGCTGCGACGCTCGGGGCTTCAAAGTCTGGCAGTTTGAGCGGTTTCCGTGAAGTAGGCGCTTTCGCAACCCGGGAGACGACTGGCGAAGACGCTACCAGGTTTCCCCCTGCAATCTCGATCAGTTTGGTGATCGCTTCGGCAGTTGTGCAGCCGCTTGCCTGCTCGATGAAAGTTACCTGGTCGCCGGTCTCACCGGTCGCATGGTCACGATAACCTCTGTCGTTGATAATTGAAAATGAGGGCTTCCTGTCAGGTCGGAAAGGGGAAGCGCATAATCCCCTAGGTTCGCCCGGAAATCCGTAGTGACGCCAGAGGTCGGAGATTCCTATACGCTCTTTCGCGCTGTCGAGTTGACGGCGGCTTTCTTCACGGTCAAACTTCGGTCGGTCGTAAGGTTTTCTGTTTTGAAAAGCGCCTCGGGAGTCGTCGCCCGGGGCCTTTTCGTATTCAGGAGGTTCGCTCATTTGGTGTTGGAAAGGGTACGTATTGGCCGTCGATGAATTCGCGGGCCGCAGTGTAACGCTCGCGTTTGAGGGCGTTGAATTTTGAGACGGTTGGATGATCTCCGTAGCGCTCAGCGCACCCGCGTAGTTGTGCATCAAGATACGCCAGCATATTGGGTCGACCCATCCGGCGCATGTCTCGCAAGAGCGCCTGTTTTTCGGCGTCGGTGAGGTTCATGCTTTGGGCAGTGGAAGCGGGAACGTGCGGCGGCGTTGCCGATCGCGTGCGCGCATCAATTCGGCCAAGTGGTCGATTTTACGGCGCGTCGATTTCGAGAGCTTATTCCACCTCACAGGAGCCCCTCCATTTCCATGCGAGAGAGTTCCGCGGATGCTCGATCGCCGTAGGCGGCTTCGAGGATATTGCGCACAACGTCGCGCTTGGTGGGTTGACGTCCTGCGCGCTGCTCAGCAGCGACCCAGGTTTCAACGTCGTAGTGAAGGCCAGCCAGGAAATCGTTGTCCGGTGACTGAACCGCGATAAGGCGAATGCCTTCATCCAGAACGAAGGCCATCAGCCAAGTTGAGCGCGACGGAGCAAGCGCCGTGTAGCACGTGCACACGCCGGCGCCGGTCGCCACTTCGTTGAGGAGAGTGGTCAGATCGGCGTTTCGCAGACCTGCCTTGGCCACAACGTCAGCGACGAGCGGAAGGTGGCTCACGACATCTAGACGAGGGAAGTCGGTCGTGGCGGTCATGCTGTGACCTCCCCGCCAGCCGCATTGATGAAGCTGATTAACGACGAGTAGCGGATCAGGCGCTTGCCGCGAGTATGTCCGGGACGGCGCAGAGACACGCTCTGAATCTTCCCCTCAGCAATAAGCTGACAGATATACGAACGAGACAGGCCCGTGTGCGGATCGCGGGTGCCAGGCTTTGGCACCGGTACAAATTCCGGCTTCATCTCGCCGGTTGAGATCGTGATTGGTTGGATAGTCATTTGGGACCGTTCTTAAGCGAACGTCCCTAGACTACCTCACCCTTTGATGACTTTTAATCGGGCGTTGTTGGCGACAATTGCCGATTACCCTTTCGAACCACGCTTTTGGGTTGGAAGTCCCAGCGAGCGAAGGTGTTTTCCGAGCGTATCAACGTCGATCGCCTGCCCCCCTTCACGAAGGATGGACTGAACTTCATGCACGAACGGCGCACGCCCCTTTTCACGGAAAGCCGATGCGTGCGCATAGGGGATTTGAAGCAGCTCGGGGAATGCGTCGTTTTTGTCGAGGCCGTTACGGTAGACCTTAGCCAAAGCAGTCGCGAACTGTTCGCCTTTCCCTTCTCCTACTATCCTCGAGATAAACCGGACTACGTGCTCCGCGGGGTAAAAGCTCTCCCTTAAATGACTTCTACTTTTGTCGCTAGGGGATCGATTGTAAGCCTCCGCTAGGTCTCTTGCGAGACGAGCGAATTGTACGGTTTCGATAAACAGATCAGCCGCCGCCCGCTTAGCGGGGTCCGGATCGGTCATTGAAATGATCGCGTCATCACCGGCTGTTGCGGCAAAGGTAGCAACAAACACACCCTTGGAAAGAGCTGCCTTTTTCGACAGCTCCCGGCGGCCAACGTTACCCGCAATCTTCTCCGGCTTCTTTCTCGGCGAGCCACTCATTTCTTGGTCCCTCCCCTCACATCCGGCATCTGATCCACCGCCTTGCGGAGTGTCTCGTCATGGAGATGTGAATACCGCTCGGTCATCTTTTGATCTGCATGGCCGGCGATCTTTTGGCGAACATCCTGGGCAATTCCGAGGTTCGCCAGCGTGGTGACGGCGAAGTGGCGAAGGCTGTGAAATGATTTCCGACTGAAGGCGCGGCCCAAGCCTTCCTTTTTATTCGTCGCCTTGTTGTCTACGCCCGCGGTCTCCATGAGATCCATGAAGGCACGGGAGAGACCAGCGCGACCGCCCGCGGGCTGACCGGCGAGCTCGGAACACACAAACTTGCTTCGCTTCTCGGAATCACGGCTAGCAATTGCCTCAAGGTGCTTCTGCAAGGTCGGGTGAATCGGCACGCGAAGCCGTTTCTTTTTCCGGGAGGTCTTCTGCGGGATGAACTCGATGATTTTCGAATCCAAGTGAACGTCCTCCCATTTCAGGTTGCAGGCATCACCGATCCGCAAACCACCATAGGCACCAAGAAGGATGGCTGTTTNNGTCCCCGCCGAGGCAGCGAGTAGGGCGCCAATTTCGCCGTTGGTGAACGGTTCGCGGGCTTCCTGCTCAATGGGCGCTACCTCCAAGACGGCGGCAGGGTTCTTTTCGATGAGTCCGCCACGGAGAGCCGTATTGAAGACTGCTCGCAGGATCTTGGCGTTAAGTGCGACCGTGGTGCTCCCCTTCCCTTTCGACGCTTCCTTGTTGATGAACCCTTGGACGTCGGGCCCGGAAACTGTCCGGATGTCCTGTTTCGATCGCTCGCCGAGACACTTCAGGAAATCGCCTGCGACCTTAGTGTAACGCAAAAGAGTTCGTTCTGATCTGCCCTTGGCACTGTTTGCCAACCAGGTTGTGAAAAAGGTCTCCGTCGGCGTGAGCTCGAGACGCTTCCCTGTGTGTCGTTCCCAAAGGTCCCGCACCACGCGGTCAACCTGCGCGCCCGTGGGGTTTTCGAGGGCAAGGGTAGCTCCTGCCCCTTCCCACAGGAAGGCCAGCTTCAATGCCGTCGCTTCGTTAGTCTGCTTTGTGGAACGCCCTAACCACTCACCGTCTGCCGTCTTGAAACGGGCCATCCAAAACTTGCTCCCAGGTCGGGCATAAACCGATGCCATGCTGTAGCAAACTGTAGCACAATTCAGGAAGTTCAAGGAAATTCACCAAGTACTTTTACCTCTCAAACAGCAACTTACACGGCCTAAGGCAACAAGCGACGGTTCGATTCCGTCCCGCGCCTCCAAACTCATAACGGATTTGCCAGTAGACGTGGCTCCGTGGGTGCTGAACGAACGGAATTCGTTTTAAAACCTGTCTTCAATGTGGGCGGATTTCCCGGTTGTGCGAAGGCCCATTCTACCCTGCCAAACACAAAAGGAGGACCCCAGGATGTGCCTTTTCGGCTCCCTAAGATCCTCCTTTCCAAAGTGGTGCCCAAGCCGGGACTCGAACCCGGATGCTGTTAGGCACAGGCTTCTGAGACCTGCGTGTCTACCAATTCCACCACCTGGGCAA
>DKKJ01000275.1 GCA_002455175.1 Opitutaceae bacterium UBA6669 | reverse complement strand
TACGCGTCGGTCTATCGCGATAGCTTCATCCAAGAGTACAAACCCTTTGTCGTGTTGGAGATCAACGGCAAGGGTCCCGACACCTGGCCCCCGGAAGGGCTCACGTTCAATCCCGGTCCTTACGTCATCAGCATTTCCGAGGCAATCGTGCCCAAAGTCCACGGGCTGCTGGATGCCGGTCATAAAAAACCCTGGGGCGTCAACGCGATCGAAGTGGTTCGCTACGACCAGCGTTTTTCCGTTTTTCTCNNGTGTCGCTGGAGCGCCCTTTCTCCTCGTGCGGCCGAAGGGCGGGAGCTTTGGGTCAACTCATGTTTCAGCTGTCATCAAGCACCCGGCGCCACTCTAGGCGGTTGGAAATCGGGTCGCCCGTTCGAGGTTGTTTCCGCTCATGCGGGTTACAATCGCGACTACTTCATGCGTTTTGTCCGTGATCCGCAAAAGACCATGCCCGGAGCCAAAATGGAGGCGCACCCCCACTATACGGATACACAGCTTGAAGCACTGATGGCTTTCATCACGGCAGAGTCGTCCACCAAGACCGCAGCCAAGCCGTAGGTGAAAAGCGTCCACTGACCTGGTATCTTTGTACGACGTTCGGCACCTACGTCCTTCGCCCGTTCGCTCGCACCGCGCCTGCTCTCTGTTCTCCATGTCTGCACTCACGTCCACTTGCCGCCAGTTTCTAGGAGCATGGGGGTTGTTGTTGGGAATTCATTTCAACGCGCACGCCCAACTTCCCCTCACCGCGACACCCACCCAGGCGGATGATCTGGCGTTCGCGGGTTCACTTGCGGGAGTAGCCAAGGGTGAAAAACGTTTTCTCACTCGCCAGGCCCTTTCCGAGATTCCCGGGAAAAAGGTGATCAACGAAGGGATTCTCCCCAGCTTTCCCAAGGTCGACCTCACCGTCCTTCCGTTGGCGGCTCTGCTTGAAAAGATGCCCCTGCCTCCGGGTACCGACGCGATCATGCTGACGTGCTCCGACCGCTGGGAGTCGGTCCTGCCGATCGACTTCATCAAGCAGTACGATCCGTATCTTCTTCTCTACTACGATGGTCGTACGCCCGAACAAGGCTGGCCGAGATTCAGTCGCGTCGAGGCCTTTGCGCCCTACTTCGTCAATGTCAGTTCGAAGGCGCATCCTGATTTCAAAGGCGTGATTCCCGAGGGAATGATCTCGGCGACGCAGGTGATCGAAATCAGCGCGATCAACCTCAAGAAGCACTACGCTCCTTTCTACGAAGGCGCCTGGGGTAACCTGAGTCCAACCGCCAACGAAGGGAGAAAGATTTTCCTCCGGAACTGTAACAACTGCCACGAAGGTCCTGGCGGCGTGGGCGGCAACACGTCTCAGCGTCCACTCCTGCTGCTGCAAACCCACGCGACGCATAATGAAGACTTTTTCCGGAAGATGGTCCGTCGTCCCAACGACTTCTTCCCCGATACGCTGATGCCCCCTCACGAACACTTCACGGAAGAAACGTTCGGTGCGCTGATCACGTTCCTGCGCGAGACCCATCCGTCGGTCTTGGGAACGCCTACGCCGGCGCCGTCGGCAAAAGCGGCTGAAGCGGGAGGCGACCTTTCCTCGCTCCGCCCGAAGTACGAAAAAATCAACATGAAGCGCGTTCTGCTCACCCCGGAACAAATTCAAGAAGCACTGACCAAGCTGCCCGGTTGGAAAGCCGAAAACGGCATCCTCAAGAAACTCTACGTGCGCAAAAATTTCGTCGAGGCCATCGCCTTCATCTCCGCCCTCGTGCCGGACTGCGAGCGCATGGATCACCACCCGGAAATCGTCACGGTCTACAATAAGGTGAGCATCGGCCTCACCTCCTACGACGTGAAGAATCAAATCTCCACCTTCGACGTCGCCCTCGCCGAGCGCATCGAAGCGCTCGCCCAGCTCACCCACCCCGCAACGTCTGCCAAGTAAGTCTCCTTTCCCTCGAACCACCATGCGTCCTCGTCGACTTCCTCAACTCCTCCGCTCCTTCCTCTGCGCGTGTGCGATTCTCATGATCGCTTCGTCCTCGTTTGCCGCGACCGACAAAGCGGCAGCCCAGGACACCATCAAACGTTTCCTCAAATGTTGGGAAACGGGTGATCGCGCCACCTTCACTTCCCTGATTCATCCCAAAATCGTCTTTGGTTATCCCGGAGGTCGATTCGATCAAGCCGGACTGCTCAAAACCTTCGACACCTATCTTACTCAAAAGAAGGACATCAAAATTTATTTCGGTGACCTCTTCGTGAGCGATGGGAAGAAACACATTTTCATCTATCAGTTTGCCGCGACAGATCGCGCCACGAACCAACGTTTCGCCACCGGCACGGGGGTTATCTTCGAAATTGCGGAAGGTAAAATCATCGCACTCCGCGAATATTGGGATGCTGGCGTACCTGAGAAACAAAAGACCGGCGAGCTACCTCTCGATGAAGGCGTCGTTTCTCCGTGGCCTATCTCGGTCTGGCTCCGTCCCGACGAAATTAACTGATCACTCACTTCTTTTTTTCGCCATGCGCCTAACAACGTCTACTCGCTTCCTCGCCTGCGTCTTCGGACTATTCCTGGCTGCTCAGCTCCCTGCGTCAGCCCAACAGGAAGTCCCACCCATGACCAAAATCACCAACTTGGCCTCGGAGTGGATCCCACTCTATGGCGAGGCGTGGTGGAATTATTATCACAAGGATTACGAAGGTTTTTATCCCGGCGGACGCTCTAATTTGATGCATGACGCCTACCTTGCGCGGGTTCGGAAAAACACCGCGCTCACCGTTGACTGGCAGATTTTCAACCGTCGGTACACGTACGACGGGGAGTACTTTGCCGTGGAATGGTTCTATCGAGCGACCAACGTAGCCGACGGTTTCCGGCAGTGGGAAGCCACGCTCGGGATCGGGCGAATCAAGGATGGCAAGATGGTCCTCTGGACCGAATACTTCGACGACAGCGTCGGCGTGCTGCAGCAACTCGGACTCATGCCTTTCTACGACAAGGATGAAGCCCCCTTCCCTTGGCCGGAAAAAGCAGTACTTCATCTTCCGTATCGTCCCTAAAACGATCCGAGCGGATAGTCCCCCACGCTTTACCCGTGTGATTCAAACGAGCGACACCCGTCGCTCGTTTTTTTTGTGCCACCGTCAACCTTTATCGGATGTCAGATCGAACACCCGCCCAGGGCCTGACCATAAAGGNNCCGTGAGGGAACCGCACTTACCGCGACCGCGAACGGATGGGTTGGCCCCTCCCCCGCCTGACGTTTGGCCTCGAGTGCTTCAAACTCGCGCCCGAGTCGAGCGATCCGCGCGTCGACTTCTTTGCGGATCGCGGGTTCGTCAGCTCGTGTCATCCGCTCTCCTTCCGCCACACACTCGCCTGCGACATAGACTTGTCTGAGATTTCTCAAGGTGCAGGCGTAAACATAAGTCGCCACGGCGTCGTGTACCGGACCCGTGTCCGGCATCCGTGGATCGCCCACCAGAAAATCGGCAAACTTTCCGACGGCGAGGCTTCCGATCTNNCTGCAGGTAGAGCATGTCGTAAACCGAGAGGGCTTTGGCGCTCTTGTACTTGGTCCGAATCAGCGCCAGTCCGATACGCATATTTTGGAAAGGATCCGAGGCATCCGTGCACGATTGATCATCAAGTCCCACGGCCACCTTCAATCCAGCAGCAAGATAAGTGGGGATGTCGGCGACGCCCGAGGCAAGTCGACTATTCGAGGTCGGCTGCCAGCTCATTTTTGCTCCGCTCTCTACCGCCAATTTGACGATCTCAGGGGTGGTTTGAATGAAGTGGCCAAAAATGAAATTGGGACCGAGCGCTCCCGCTTCCAAGTACCAGAAAAACTTCGCCTGCTGCTCATCCACTCGCTCCGGACTTTCCAGAAAGTGGGCTTGATTGAGCACGTGG
>DKKJ01000295.1:11969-12150 GCA_002455175.1 Opitutaceae bacterium UBA6669 | reverse complement strand
CAGCCGGTCGAATACGGCCAGCGGCTCTTCAAAGTAAAACAAGACTAAGCGGTTCTGTCATTATCCACCGCTAGCATACGCTGACGTGGCCGCGCTGCGACGGCCTTGGCGTGAGCTAGCGGTTTCATTTTCCCTCACTTATGATACAAAAGGTCCTTATCGCCAACCGTGGCGAAATCGC
>DKKJ01000295.1:11266-11947 GCA_002455175.1 Opitutaceae bacterium UBA6669 | reverse complement strand
GGCTACGGGTTCCTTTCCGAGAACGCCAAATTCGCTGAACAGTGCGAATCTTGCAATATCAAGTTCATCGGCCCCAAGTCTCGTAGCATCAAGATGATGGGCGACAAAGCAGTCGCTAAAGATACGGTGCGCAAAGCCGGAGTCCCCACCGTTCCAGGTTCAGATGGGCCGGTGGAAAGCGAAACCGAAGCTGTCAAGGTCGCCCGAAAAATCGGTTATCCGGTCATTATCAAAGCGGTTGCGGGTGGCGGCGGCCGTGGCATGCGTATCGCCCATAACGATGTCTCTTTCGCCAAGGAATACCATGTCGCNNCATCTGGGCGAGCGCGACTGTTCCGTTCAACGTCGTCACCAGAAGCTGATCGAAGAATCTCCTTCTCCCTTTTTGACGCCCAGCTTGCGCAAAACCATGGGGAAAGCGGCAGTCAAAGCTGCTGCTGCCGCGGACTACGAGAACGCGGGTACCATCGAGTTCCTCGTTGATGCGAAGGGCAATTTCTACTTCATCGAGATGAACANNCGCATCCAGGTGGAGCATCCGGTGACAGAAGAATGTACCGGGATTGATTTGATCAAGCAGCAGATTCGCATCGCGAACGGCGAAAAACTCGATTTCGACCAAGGCGACATCAAATTTGAAAAGCACGCGATTGAGTGTCGCATCAATGCCGAGGATCCGGC
>DKKJ01000295.1:10674-11168 GCA_002455175.1 Opitutaceae bacterium UBA6669 | reverse complement strand
ACTCGATGATCGGCAAGCTCATCTCCTACGGACCCAACCGTAAGACCGCCTTGGAACGCATGTACCGTGCCCTGAGCGAGTACCTGATTCGCGGGATCAAAACCACGATTCCTTTGCACAAGGCAATCATGAGCGATCCGGTCTTTATCGAAGGCAAAGCGACCACCGCCTACATGGAAGAGTTCATGGCCCGGACGCCGACGGATCTCTTCACGTAAAAGCGACTGCCTTGCAAACAACGTCCGAGTATTTCCGAGGTTTTCGTTTCGGTTTCTTGCAACCTCTTCCGAAAGAAAGCACTCTCATTGACCATGCAAGGGACTGAATTCATTCCGCCAACCCGCGTTGACGACCAACCAGAGCTGGGTGAGATCAAAATTAATCACACGGTAGTCGCGAGTATCGTGAGGCTGGCTGCCCTCCAGGTCAAAGGCGTCGCTGCCGTCGGAGGTGGGCTGGTCGATGGGATTAGCGAACTCTTTTCCAAACGTGAA
>DKKJ01000295.1:0-10636 GCA_002455175.1 Opitutaceae bacterium UBA6669 | reverse complement strand
GATCGTTCGGACGACGCCTGGCCCGAAGCTCCGGCAACCGACTAGTCGAGGCGCTCCCGGCGCAGAATTTCCCATTGAGGGAATCTCGTCCGTGACTCCGCGGATGCTGGCCCTACTCTCTTTTCCACCTTTCCCGTGTTTCCTTTCGACGCTCTTTTCGTTTCTCCCCTCCAGATTGGCATCATCTGGGGACTTTTGGCGCTTCTGGTGATCTTGATCGTCATCCGGGGACCACAGACGTTGGTGCTCTCGAAAGACGGCAAAGGGAAATTAGAAATTTCCCGACACGCGCTTCATCGGGTGTTGGAGGCCTGCTGTGAGCAAGTCCGAGGAATTGCCTCCGCGCGCGCGTACGTTTTTCGGAAGGGAAAACTGCTCAACACGGAAATTCGGTTAAAAATCCGTCCCAACGCCAAGCTGGACGCCATTCAGGGTTACCTCACCCAGGAAATTACAGAGATCTATCACCAAAACCTGGGACTGAAAGATATTGGGTCGATTGAAATTAAGATCGTCGGTGTCGAACCTACCGAATCCGCGTTTTGAAGGCGTTGCGGCAACCCAAAGGGTCCGCTAGGACCAATGCCTGGTGAGTGTTTAGAGAAGTATCCTCTCAACTAACCAGTAGAGTCCCGCCGCAGCAATCAGAAGAGACAATCCAGGCACTCCGCGCCTGACGAATATTTCGTGCTTCCGCGCTTGCCAAAGCAGCGGCAGTCCCAATGCCGCCAATACCATTTGACCAGCTTCGACACCGAGGTTGAACGCTACCAGCGGAACCACAACGCCGCCTGCGGATTCGCCCACTCCTAATTCACGAAGTACACCGGCAAAGCCCATTCCATGTACGAGACCGAAAACCAAGGTAAGGACCCAACGGGCCGGCGGCTGAGTTCCTCTAAGCATTAAATTCTCCACGCCAACGTAGATGATGGAGGCAGCAATCGCCGCCTCCACCCACTTCCCCTCAAGGTGGATAAGATTGAGGGTGGCCAGTGCCAGCGTGATGGAATGACCCACCGTGAAACTGGTCACGATTAAGAGCATGCGCTTCCAACGATCACACACGAGCAAAAGTCCGAAAAGAAACAGTAGGTGGTCGAACCCGGTGATGAGATGCTCAACGCCCAATTTGAAAAATGCCGAGAACATACGCGTGCGACTGAACTCTTCTTGCGGCGTAGCTGGCGCAGCTGTCACCGAGAAGGCGCGTGGCGATCCGTCTGCCGTTTTGGATACCTGAGTCGATGGTGGAAGCTGGAGCTGAAGAACAACGTCAGCAGAATCAAACAGCTTTTCCGCGAGCAACACCCCGTCATCTGTAACCATGCTCAGGTAATGACGATGCCTTTTGGGCAAGCTAGGTAGGCCTTCGACATGGATAGCCCACTGCGCGCCCGTTCCCCGAGGGATTTCAAAGCGGAAAGCAATATTGTCACCGACATTAAAAACTGACGAGAGTGCAGCCGGTTCGGAAAGGCGTTGGCCTTCTCGATATAATCTGAAAAAGGAAGCGACATGGCGTTCCAGGTCAGCCTGCACGCGAGCAAATACCTCGTTTCGATCTGCTTCGGCGAGTACGGTCCGGATGTCACTAGGAGCAAACGCAACCTCGAAACGAAGCACCTGATCGGTCACCTCTACCCGTGACGTACTCAGGCCTGGTTCGTGTCCCCAAACCACGTTCACAGAGATCGTGACAAACAGAGTGAACCAGATGTAACGGGCCCGTTTCATAAGAGGCCACAGCCACAGGTTTCGGCACAAATTGCAAGCGCCTCACCTTAGGTCTAGTAGGGAGACCCTTAGCGCTGGACAATCATCACACTGAGATTGACCCTCATAGAACGCCGACGCCCACCTTCGGTAAGTCTATCGATGAACCGTCCCGCCCGCCACTTTACTCATATTCTCCTAGTGGAGGATTCCGACGATGATGCGTATTTCTTCTTTCGTGCTCTGAAGAAAACCAATCTGCTTTACCAGGTCGACCATGTGAAAGATGGAGGCGAAGCAATCCGCTATCTCTCCGCTGTTTTTTCTGCCCAGAAACCCATTCCCGATCGGATTTTTGTCGATCTCAAACTCCCCGTGAAAAGCGGGTTTGAAATTCTCGGCTGGATACGTGCGCAGACCGAGGCACCCCCGCTTGATATCGCAATTCTGAGCGGATCAGATGATGAGAAAGACCGGATTCGCGCGATCACCTACGGCGTTGCCGGCTATTTCGTTAAGCCGATCAGCGTGGAAGACTTGATCCAACGACTTTCGCAGAATCAAGGAAAAGCTACCGCCGATACATCATGATAGAAGGCGATTCCAACGCTCTCGATCCTACATTCCTGGAGGACTTTTATTCTGAGTCGGATGATCATCTGACTCAAATCCGATCCCAATTAAGCTCCCTGATTGCGACAACCGGCGTTTCCCTTGAGCAAGCTCAAGGTGCTTGGGAAGTGATTCTCCGGAATCTCCATTCGCTCAAAGGCATCATCGCTATCGTAGGCTTACGCGATGCAGAACAACTCGCACATACCGCAGAAGATTGCGTGCGACCCTGGGCGAGAAGGAAATCGGCTGCCCCTCCTGAAGCCCTTTCACTTCTCGACGCCACTGCGCAACGTCTTGAGCAGGTGATCAGCAACCATCGTCAGGGACATCCGCTTCCCTCCAGCGATGACCTTCAGCAAAAGCTCCTTGTTCTGAAGGGAGAGAATGATGCGCAGACCAGCGCCCCGCCACTGACATCGACGGATACAACGATGTCACCTCTGAAAGAGCAGCCCACCTCATGGCGGATCGTCTACCGACCCACAGCGGAAGGCGACGCGCGTGGCCTCAATTTGGGTTCGGTCAAAGCGCGGTTGCTCCAGCTTGGAAAACTCCTGCGAACTACACCCTCGGTAGAAAAGGGAGGAGGGCTGCGTTTTGAGTTCATTCTTGCAGCGAGCGAACTCTCTCCCGAACAGTTTTCCTTGTGGAAAAACGATGGGCTGGAGTTTTCTCCGGTAGAACCTACGGACACGTCCGGTGGAAACATGGGTCAGTATAGCAACGCTGAGGCCACCGCTGCAGACGAAGGCACCTCGAATCTCCACATCACACCTTCTCATCTGGTACGCGTCGATTTGGGCCGACTCGATGAGTTAATGCGGATTACCGGGGAGCTGGTTATCCAACGGTCGAAACTGGATGATGCACTCGAACAAACTGATTTTTCGACGAAGAACCGGTTTCAAGAAATCAATACACGCTTGGGAAAATCCCTCCGTGATCTAAGGGAAGCCCTGACTCGTGTCAGGATGGTACCCATCGCCGAAATCTTTACGCGGCTGCCGTTCGTAGTGCGCGATCTTTCGGCGGCTATGAAGAAACGTGTGCACCTGCAGATCGAAGGTCAACAGACCGAAATCGACAAGCATCTGGTTGAACGCCTCAAAGAACCACTGCTTCACCTGATTCGAAATGCACTTTCCCATGGCATCGAGCTTCCGGCCGAAAGAGAACGTGCAGGCAAGCCCGCCGAAGCCAGCCTCGTGATACGTGCGACCCAGGCGGGCCCAAATATCGTGATCGAGTTTAGCGACGATGGACGAGGAGTCGATCGAGAGCGCGTCATTGCGCGCGCTCATTCGCTAGGCATTCCGATAAACGAGCCCGTAGACGACCAACATCTGCTCGACCTGCTTTGCGTATCCGGACTTTCCACACGAGCTGAAGCCGACCTTGTTTCAGGGAAAGGCGTCGGTATGGCGGTGGTTCGAGACTCGATTCGAGGGATTGGTGGCGCGCTCCGACTGACCACGCGCAGCGGACAAGGCACGCAGTTCTCGCTCTTCATGCCTGTCATGCTTTCGATCACCGAGGCGATCATCCTTTCGGTCGGACAACAGCAGTACGCAGTTCCTCGCAGCTACGTTCGAGAGATCATTCAGCACCCAAGCGACGGATTGCGTCAGGTCAATGGAACCATGCTTCTACCCTACCGGGGCGATCTGATCCCGCTTATCTCGCTCCGAAAGTACTTCCGCCAACCTCCATTACCCCAGAGGGAACTCACTGCGTTGATTATCATCACGGAAAAAGGACTCGCTGCCATCCATGTCGATAGAGTGCATGGACAGCGGGAAATCGTGGTGAGATCTCTCCGCGATCCTTTGGTTCGCGTGAAAGGCATTGGTGGAGCAACCGAACTTGGAGACGGCAAGCCCTTGCTGATATTGGATGTTGCTGAATTGACTTCGGGCTACGCGGGCTCGTCACACCCAGAGCGGCCTCACCCCCCGAACAGAACGTTTCTCTCTGCATGAGCACTCCAGGTCATTACATTGTTTTCGAGCTTGCGGATTTTTCATACGGAGTCCGCAGCGAAGATGTGCTTCATCTCGAGGCACTCGATCATGTGACGCCGGTGCCCAACACCGCTGCAGCGGTTGCAGGGGTCGTTTTCTCACGCGGGGAGGTGCTGCCCGCACTCGATCTTCGCCGCCGCTNNACGCCACTCCACAAACCCGCTTGATCTTCATCCAGGCTCATCAAAGGCGAGTCGCCCTGATTGTTGATCGTGCCCGCGAATTCCGCTCGATCCCAGACAGCTCTATTCGTCCGCTCGCCGGCAACCTTCACGGCATCGACGGAAACTACGTGCTCGGTCACGCGAATATCGGCGACAAGGTGGTTCTTCTCCTGGACCTCGCCCGCGTACTTACACTTGAAGAGGTCATTCCACCGCTTCTCTCCACCGAACCGCCCGCGTCACTTTAAAGCACCGTTTTTTATCACCATGGCCAAACGTAGCAGTACGCCCTCCAAATCCTCCTTCTCGGAGGAAAACGTCCATGCTTCCGATCTTACGCTTTCAGGCCGAAAGAAGAACCTGAGCCAACTTCTTGAGCAGACAAAAACGATGACCCAGTCTCTACGAGAAACGGCGTCGCAAGCCGACTCACTGACTCTGTCCAGCGAGGAGATGACGTCCTCTATCAACGAGATCGCTGTATCCATCGAACAGGTGTCTGCAAATGCCAGTGCTGTTGCCAGTGGCGCCCTAGAGACAGGGAATGCCATCAAGGACATTTCTACGGCAACCAAGTCTGTCTCCGAAGGCAGTAGAGAGATGACCCTCTCTTCGGAAGAGCTCACGAGCGCCCTCACCCAGATCGCCAGTTCGATCAAACAAGTAAGTAAAGAGAACGAAGCACTTTCCAGATCTCTGACCGAGACAGCAGGCGCAACAGAAGAAATGGGGCGCTCAGTCCAAGGAGTCGCTCGCAACGCGGATGAGNNTCCATCGAGGAGGTCGCAGCGATGTCAGAAGGGCTTTCCACTACCGTCCAGGAAACCACCGTCTCGATCGAAGAAATGGCTCGGTCGATTCAAGGTGTCGCGCAGAATAGCGAACGCATTACGGAAGCTGCGGCCGGAGCACACTCGTCGGCAGGTGAAATGGACCGCTCGACTCGCCATGTTTCCGACCAGCTCAAACGAGCGAACGAGCTGACGAGGCAGTTATCCACGGATGCTCGCGAGGGTGGGCAGGTCATACAACAGTCGATAGTCGGAATCGAGCGAATCGCCAAAACGATGGATCAATCCACCGCCGCGATGCTCAACCTGAATGTGCAGACCGCCGAAATCAGCGGCATCGTCGATACGATCAGTACGATCGCGGAACGGACAAATTTACTCTCGCTTAATGCTTCCATCGAAGCCGCCCGCGCGGGGGATGCCGGGCGCGGCTTTGCTGTGGTTGCAGAAGAAATCCGCAACCTCGCAGATCGCTGCGCGCAGGCAACTTCGGATATCGCCAAAATCGTGCGCGGACTAGAAAACGTCACCCGCGAAGCCACCGAGGTTTCTAACGAAGGATCTCGGATCGCGAGTGAGAGCGTGCGACAGTCGGAGAATGGCCTGGGTGGTTTAAAGCGAATCCTTCAGGGCGTAAATGACACGGCGACTCTGGTGAGCGAGATTAGTCGCGCTTCGGAAGAACAGCTGGTAAGGAGTCGACACGTTTCTGAAGCCATCTCCGTGGCGGCAACACAATCGAAGCAAGTCGCCGTTGCGACGGCGGAGCAGGCGAAGGCTGCAGCTAGCATAGCGCTTTCTTCCGTTCAGTTGAAAAAAGTTTCCAAGGAGGTCTCCCAAGCGATGTCGGAACACGGACGAGCGGCTCGGGAGGTCGTCNNCAAGGCAGCCCAGCACACCAGCACGATCGCGAACCAACTACGTAAGGCCACCGTGGAGCAAGCGTCTGGAGCAACTCAGATTGTTCAATCCGTGGAAGCGATGCGACGCGGTGCCGTCGCCACCGCCCGAGCACTCGTAGAACAAACAACTTCCACCGAGCATGTGACCAAGCAAGCCACACGGCTCAACTCATTCATCGCGGGCACCAATCGGTCGATGAGCGAGCAGGCGCAGGGTTCTTCTCAGATCGCCGCCGCAGCGCAGAATCTGGGTCGTCAAGCGCAACAAGCTGCACGCGGACTCGAGGAGCAGACCCGAAGCGTCCGAGACTTAACCTCGCAAAGCGAGAATGTGGCACGGCAGGTAAAGCTGATATCCACAGCCAACAAACAACACTCGGAAACGGCAGAGCTTCTCCTGGGTAATCTGCTTACCGCGTTGGCCGGACTTTCACCGTCCGCCCATCAAAACAACGTCGCGACAAAACCATCAGCAGCCCTCCCGGTAAATCCTCCTACTTCCAAAACAGAATTTCGCCTCCCCACAGAGACAGAGAAGCCATCCAAGATTCGCGCGCGCAGCGGGCGTTCTTTTTGAGTTTGTTGTCTCCTCCGTGTCCATCCCTATTCCCACCGGCGTCCCGGAACTCCTTCGTGATCTAATCCATCAGAATGCCGGCATTTACTTCGATAACAGCCGACTTGATACGTTATTGGACAAACTTCGCGATCGAGTGGAAGCACGAAAATGTCCCTCGTATTTGGACTACTACTACATCCTCAAATATGAAGAAAAAGGGGATGAGGAATGGTTGCGGGTCATGGATGCCTTTTCCGTGCAGGAGACATTCTTCTGGCGAGAAGCCGCTCAACTTCAGGCGCTGGTCGAGGTGATTGTGCCGGCATGGTTTAAATCCAGTCAGAACCCACTTCACATTTGGAGCGCTGCCTGTTCGACTGGGGAGGAACCTTACAGCATCTCGATCGCCCTGCATGAAGCAGGGTTGGGCTATCGCCCGATCCATATTCACGCAACGGATGCGAGCGAATCTGCCTTGGCCAAGGCTCGTACTGCTGTTTATCGGGAACGCTCTTTTCGCAGTCTGCCGCCGCTCTTGCGCACCCGGTACTTCGAATCGACCCCCCAAGGCAACAAGTTGCGGACAGAGCTGCTCCATCCTATCGATTTTCAGCGGGCCAACCTCGCCAACACCGCAGAAATCACTCCCTTCGCCTCCTCACCGATTATTTTCTGTCGGAACGTCTTCATCTATTTTTCGCCTGAGGCTGTTTCTCGCACGGTCGCACTGTTCGCCCAGCACATGCCGGCTAAGGGTAACCTTTTCGTCGGAGCATCAGAATCCCTGATTCGTCTGACCCAAAAGTTCGAAATCCAAGAGATTGGCGACGCGTTCGTTTACATCAAAAAGGACATCGCTTAAGCACATGTCCCTCCCTCCTCAACGTATCCGGGTTCTTATTGTGGACGACTCGGCATTCGTGCGAAAAATCGTCCGGCAAATTCTTGAGCGAGACCCGGGCATCGAAGTTGTCGGAGCCGCTCGTGACGGAGAGGAAGCCCTCTTACTTACCGGGGAACTGAAGCCTGCAGTCATTACCTGCGATCTCACCATGCCGAGAATCGGAGGAGTTGAATTTGTGCGACGTCAAATGGCGATCGATCCGGTTCCCATTCTGCTTTTGACGGCCTCACCCCAGGATGCCGACAGCGTACTCGAAGCGCTCGCTGCCGGAGCGATTGACGTCGTTCAGAAGCCCACGGCCCTTGCCACTCAAGTTCTTTTGGAGATTCAAACAGAGTTGACGGAAAAAGTCCGCACCGCCGCAGGAACAAGGCCCTCAAGACCCATGGCCGCGCAGGCAAAAGGCGAGACCTCAACCCACGTCGCAGTTTCGGAGCAACAACCTCTAAAACGAGACGTGGTTGTCCTCGGGGTATCCACAGTGGGGCCACAAGCCCTGCGAAAATTAATGCCTCAGTTCACCGCGAACTTTCCCGTTCCTATCGTTTTCGTGCTCCATATGCCTGTCGGGTACACCGCGCTTTTCGCAGAGAAACTCGCTGAAATCTGCCAGCTTAAAGTCAGAGAAGCGAAAGATGCGGACCTTATTGCTCCCGGCCTGGCTCTACTTGCCCCTGCAGGCCGCCACCTCACCTTCAAACGACTCGCATCAGGTTCTGTTGCGATCCAGCTCAGCATTACGCCCCTTGGAAAACCCCATCGTCCGTCTGTCGATGTCCTCTTCCAATCTGCGGCCGAAACATTTGGTGAACGGGTGCTGGGTGTCGTCATGACCGGTATGGGCGATGATGGGAAATTGGGCGCCGGGTGGATCAAATCTGCTGGAGGAACCGTTCTGACTGAATCTGAAGCCAGTTGCGTAATCTATGGCATGCCTCGCTCTATCGTCGAAGCAGGGCTCAGCGACGGCGCAATCCCACTCGACGAAATGGCACAAGCGATTACTCTCCGTCTATGAAAGCCAAAATTCTGGTCGTGGACGATTCCGGCCTCTCTCGCCGGACAGCCCGCCGGATTCTCGAAGAAATGGGCCATCAAGTAGAGGAAGCTCCCGGGGGCGCAGAGGCGCTTGAGCACTACTTTCTCAACCGACCCCATCTCGTGCTTTTGGACATGGTGATGGATGGCATTTACGGTCTCGATGTCCTCATTCAGCTGCGCCAAATCGATCCGGAGGCGAAAGTCATCGTCGTGACCGCGGACATTCAACAGTCCACCCAGGATCAGGCTAAAGATGCAGGTGCGTGCGCCTTTCTCAATAAGCCCCTCAACAAACAACGTCTCTCGGAAACGGTGACGAGTGTGTTGGAGACGTAATCGCCATGGAGCTGAGCCCTCACCAAAACGACGCAATCTCCGAACTGATCAATATCGGTTACGGACGTGCTGCCCAGGCACTTTCCGAGCTTACAGGGCACCGCATTACTCTCCAAGTTCCGAGAGTATCGGTTCATCGAATTGATGAGGTGACACCTCTGCTGGAAGGAACGGTTTACGGCGAAGTCGCCAGCGTCAACCAGCTCTTCTCCGGACCGATCGCTGGCAACTCCTTACTCCTCTTGGATGAAGAAGCGGCGATAACACTCGTTCGCCTGATTTCAGATGAACACACCGCAGCTGGCGGACTGGATGCTGGCGCACGGGAAATCATTACGGAAGTTGGCAATATCCTGCTTAACGCCTGTCTTGGCGTTTTTGGGAATCTCCTGAAAGTGCAAATCTCCTTTTCGATGCCGAGACTGCAGGTGGAGAAGATTCAGGACGTCATGCGATCCGTGCAGGGAGATAGCTCCGAGGTTCAACATGCGCTGATGATCCACACACGGTTTCAATTGCTGGAAGGGGCCGTGAGCGGCTACATGGTGATCATTTTAGGGCTGGCTTCCCTCGATTGTCTTCTTGAGCGCGTTGAGTCCTGGGAACAAGGAGTCGCCTAGTCCGCCAATGTCGAGTACTAGCAGCCCCTCGAGTCAGCTTGTCGGCGCACTTTCCGAATGGATGCAGGAGCTTGCACCCTTTGGTGTGCTAACCACGGACCTAGATCTGCGGGTCCAAGGCTGGAATCGATGGCTAACAATTCACAGCAGTCTTCCTGCGACCCAAGTGATCGGCCGACCACTGGCCGAGGTGGTCCCAGAGATCATGTCACGGAAGCTGGACCACTACTTCCGTCGCGCCCTCGCCGGTGAAGTCAGCCTTCTTTCATCTGGTCTTCATGGTTATCTCATCCCGCTTCCCATGACCATGGTCCGGGACGAGCAGCAGCCGAACATGCTGCAAACTGCCCGAATTGCGCCTCTCATTTCAAACGGCAAGGTTCTTGGAACGATCACGGTCATTGAAGACGTAAGTCAACGCGACCATCACGCGGGCATTCTCCGCAGACAGCACGGTCGCGAACGCCTTCTTTCCTGGGCACTCGCCCACTTACTCCAGTCGGAGGAGCCCCTGAAGGACCTCGAAGCGATTTTTCCAAAAATCGCCCACGACTTAGGCCTCCAGATCCATTTTCACTACCTTCTATCTCCAGNNTCTGCGGCGGGTATTTCCGAGGAGCAGAAAATCCTCTATGCCTCCTTTGGGGTCGGCGAACACACCTGTGGTCGCTGTGTTTCCCAGGGACAAGTGATTTACCTTCCCCACATCCAGACCCAGGCCCCGTCATATGCGTCGGCGATCCAGCAAGCAGGCCTTCGTTGCTATGCTGGTTTTCCTCTTAAGATCCGCGATGAGGTACTAGGCGTGCTTTCGTTTGGAAGCCTCTCTCGAGAAACCATCACGCCTGAGGAGATCGAACTGCTCACGACCATCGCGCAATACGTGGCAATCGCGCTCGATCGATCGTCGCGCGAGCAAATCCTCACCGCGACGCAAAAGAGCCTGCGCGAGCATGCTGACACGCTG
>DKKJ01000020.1:1080-16162 GCA_002455175.1 Opitutaceae bacterium UBA6669 | reverse complement strand
GACCCGCTGGTCCAGAGGTGGACTCGGGACGGTCGTCCATGATGGATTGAAGAGCGCGAAACTCTAAGGTGTCCTTGCCGTCGAAGAAGTGTTTGTAGATCTCGGAAGCCCCCTGGGGATTGATGTCGGCATCCCAGGTCAGATCAGTCGCATAAAGGGGGTTACGTTGTTTACCTCCGACAAACAGCCAATTCTGGTTGGGCTGCCAGGAAAGGTAAGCGCGCGCGAGATAAAGCGCATAGTCATTGCCACCATCTTGGAATGTTTGATTCCCGGAGTCGGCCGCTGAGGCTGTTTCGAAAGCGAAACCAGCACCCCATCCTTTTTGGAGGAGAGCATCTCCATTGAAACGAAAACGAAAGCGTTCGCGTGTGCGCTCCGTCGTAGTCGTGCCATTCTGAGCTGCTTGCGTCTCTACTTGGTGACGAAGACGAATATCGCCCGAGAGCTTCAGCTCCGTCAGCGATGAACTCAGGTTCATTTTTCCCGCTGACGAATTAGCCGTGAATTCTTTGATCAGTTCGGTCCGAAGCTCTTCAGCCTCTTGGTCGTCCAAGATCCCCTTGCGCACCAAAAGGTCGATAAGCGGTCCGCTATCCTGCGCGTAACTGAACGACGCTAGAGACGTAGCTAGGAAACCGGCTAAACTCGCACGCTTGGCGATGGTTAAAAGTGATAACATGATTGCTAGGTTGGTGAGTTGAGTCACCCGCCCCCAGTCTTCCGGCGGACTCAGGTGAATCACCTAAAGTCTCGCTGATGAATGTTACGATTTGATGGCGATCATGTGACGACGATGCCAATTGCGGCACTTCCACCGCTCGAAAAGTGACAACCGAGTGACAAACACAACCCAATGGCGACTAATTAAGCCCGCGCGCTCAGGCGCGACGCTGCTAAGAAAACCTTCACGGCGAAGCCGCGGATGACATGAAATCTCCGCCGTCCTAAGATCAGACGTGGACTTCGGTCGTTTCCGACGCCGCGCTGGTCAGCTGGGTCAGCTCGTGCAGAGAGGTGAAGTGCTGACTCAAATCGAAGTCGCCTCCCAAACCACCCACCAACTTGTCGAAAAGATCCCGTTTGGAAGCCTTGAGTGCCTCGATTCGCGCCTCGATCGTTCCGGCGGTCACCATGCGGTAGACAAAAACCGTACTCTTTTGTCCGATACGGTGCACGCGATCCACCGCCTGGGCCTCCACTGCCGGATTCCACCAGGGATCGAGAAGGAATACATAGTCAGCCGCGTGCAGGGTGATTCCCGTTCCCGCAGCTTTCAACGACACCAGCATCGCCGCGGCACCGGAAGCGCTCTGAAAAGCCTGCACCGGTTTTTGGCGATCAAGGGTCATACCCGTGAGCTCATAACGCGGGAGATCTGGGAAACTCTGCGCGAGAGCTGCCCGTACACGGTCCAACAGCATGACGAACTGCGAGAAGATGACGACTTTGTGTCCACTGCCCACCACTTCGGCCAACTTTTCGACCAATAAATTGATTTTCCCGGAATCCGAAAGCGGCGCCTTGAGCCACGGCAACATATCGGGATCGCAGCAAACTTGGCGCAAGCGGGTGAGCAAAGCCAGAAAGCCGAAACTCTTTTCTCGCATCGCCGCTCCCACGTCGTCGCCGAGGCGCTGTAAACCCTCCGCGCAGATTCGTGCGTACTCTGCCCGTTGCACATCGGTCATGGGGCAGATCAACTCCATCTCCACCTTTGGCGGAAGCTCAGTTGCCACCTCATTTTTCGTCCGACGCAAAATAAAAGGAGCAAGCTGCACCCGGAGTCGCTCCAAGGTTCCGGCACGATCAGAATTCAAGGACGACTCGAAGGCGNNAAAATACTCCAAAGGTCTAGCTGCCGATTCTCCAGCGGAGTCCCGGTCAAAACAACGCGGTGAGTGGAGCGGATAGCAAAACAGGTCTGGGTGACTTTGGCGTCCGGATTCTTGATAAACTGACCTTCGTCTAAGATCGCGTAACCAAACCCCGCTGTATCCAAAAGCGCCCGGTGCTTCCGCAGTTGCGTGTAGCTAGCAAGCCAGATCACGGGATCTTTTTTGGCCGCAAAGTCATTCCCAGTCTTAAGTACATCGACGGGGAGATGAGGGAAGAATTTCGCGATTTCCTCTCTCCAAACCGGAACTACACTCGCCGGGCACACTATGAGGTGCGAACGCTGTCCGATTCCTTGAAGCGAAAGCAGAGAAAGCACCTGCACGGTTTTTCCCAGTCCCATTTCATCGGCCAAAAGTCCGTGACAACCGGTGTCGCCCAAATGACGCATCCACTCCACCCCGCGCCGTTGATACGGCCTCAGCCAGGTGGGAAGAGAAATCGATTCCGACACGGGTGAAAGGACTTTCTGACGCCACGTCTCCAATTCGGGCGACAGCGTGAGCTTCATCTTCGAATCGTTGAACAAGGAGAAAATCAAATACGGGGAAAGGACGCCGTCAGCATGCGTGTCCGCTACGTTCTTCCTCCACGCATTGACCGAAGCGAGTTTCTCCACCGGCAAACTCACAATGCCCAGACTCGGGAGAATCATGGGGTTCGAGCCGCTACGTGTGACCACCGCTACCTCCTCGTCAGTCAGAAAACGCTCACCGGCTCGAAAAATCCAACGTAGATCCAAAACGCCGCTAGGATCACTCTTAGCTCCTTTCCGCTCCGCAACGGCTTCAATTTCAATTGAGAGCGGCCCTTTGAGCAACCGGGCCGCAGCATCGTCTAACTCTACCGAAAAGAGCCGCTTCCAAGCTGGCAACGTGACCTTGAGAAAGTTCGGGATCTCCACCACAGAAGCCAACGTGTAAATACCGCTCTCTGCGTGGTAAGTGAAGTGGGCCTTGCGTGCGTAAGCCGCCAGGCCAATCAATTTGGCGCGTTCCGTCGAGGTAACNNGTGAGCGTGCCCCGGCGCATGAGCCGCAGCGCCATGCGCTGGGCTGCGGGAGCCGCCACTGTTTTTCCAAAACGCCTGAAAAACGAGACCTTCTACCTTGGTCTGAAAGGCTAACACTAACGGACGCGAGGGCCCTCCATTCACCACCCCCCCTGTCCGCGGAGGAGAGATCGCATGGGAGCGTGTCGCGGAGGACGTCCCGGTGCCGGAGCGAGCCAGACCCGTTCCGATGCCTCCGTTACCATTCGCGACATGTGAAAGCGGGGCCGGCGACGGGGTTGGCGACGAAACCTCTGCCGTCGCTCCTCCAGCTGTGTCGGCATACTCCGGGTTGACCGAGGAAGAAGTGTCTCCTGACGCCGTGCCGGGTAGCGGCGAAACCTCATCGGCCACTAACTCTTCAATTTCGTGTAGACCTGCCACTGCCAAGGCACGAGCAACGTCGAGGTCGGTGGATGAGGAGCGGACACTCAGCCCATCACGCCCCCATTCAATGACCGCATACTCATCTCGCTTTTCGACTCTACGATGCACAATTGCATCTTTATCAGTAAGCTCCAACTCACGAACTTCGCCTTGGCGATAGATCCTAGCCCCCTCGTCCAACTGGCGNNAACTCGACTGAGCGGGGTGTGTAGACTCGTTTTGGCCCGTGCGTTTGCATCCAACTAAAAGACGACCCGTTTAAAATCTGCCTAAAGCTCCGGCAACCCAATTTTGCCGGACACGTGCTCACCAACGTGGATTAAGCCTTTAGGATGACCCCACCTTTAAGCGGAGGACACGACCTACTAAAGCAGCTAAGCTCCACTCTATCTCATGGTTCCGTCACAATTTTGTGAGCGAGCATGCGAAATGTATATCTTATCGCGGCATCATCATCAAATTCGTTCGAGCAACTGGAGAAGTGGGCGAATCGTCCGTTCCAACGCGCCTTGGTTGGCAGAGAACCACTGCAAACCCGCTTGTCCCATGCTTTCACGCAATCTCGGATCCTTGAACAACGCAGTGGCCACAGCGTCCAGCTCAGTGGAGCCAGTCACTACCCGCGCCGCCTTCACCTCGACCAATTCGCGCGCTATGGTTCGGAAATTACTCATACCCGGGCCGAAGAGAATGGGCTTTCCAGCCATCGCTGCTTCGATGGGCGTCTGACCTTCGGAGTGAGGGGAAAGACTCTTCCCAACAAACACGACCTCAGCAAGTTGAGTTAATTTTTTCAACTCTCCGGTGGTATCGGCCAGAAGCACGTCAATCGAGCCCGGGCGAGTGGGTCCTTCCGAACGTAGATGGTACCGGAATCCCGAACGCGCGAGAAGCGACCGAATCTCCTCACGGCGTTCCGCATGACGCGGCACCAGCATAAGACTCACAGGCAGCGACTGCCGGCGCAAAGTCTGAAACACCGCAAGTAACGTCGCCTCTTCTCCTGGCCACGTGGACGACCCCAGAAGGATCTGATTGTTATCAGGAAATCCGAGGGTAGGCATGAGCGTGGAGCGCTCATTGGCGGTCAACGGGGTGAAACCCACATCTAACTTTAGATTCCCTGTTACCACCAATCGCTGGGGATCGAAGCCAAGTCCTATGAAGCGCTCACAGTCTTGCCGCGAAGCGACCAGGATTTGATCCACGTGTCCAAACAGCCGTAGAACAACGGCTCGCATACGTTTCATCCGCCGAAAGCTACGGTCGCTCAAGCGGGCATTCACACAGACAATCGGAACCCCGCGCGAACGAGCCTGGGCGAAATGCTCTGCCCACCATTCACCCTCCATCATCACGACGAGATCGGGCTGTAAGAAACGCCATGCCCGGTGCGAAAACATCCAGGTATCCAGCGGAAAATAGCCCAACAAGCAGACCCGTCGCCCGTAACGTTCCTCAGCCAATGCGTAGCCCGTGCTCGTGGTCGTCGTAAGTACCACCTCGACTCCGGGTGTTGCCGTTAAGCGCTCCAAGAGTGGGCCTAAGGCCAGCATCTCACCCACGCTGACGGCTTGGATCCATACCCGTTTCTTTCCCAAAGTCCGTGGTGGCACCCGCGTAAACGACCCGAAGCGGTCCGAGAAATGACGGGCGTAGCCGCCACGGCGCCTCATGCGCAGTAGATAAAAGGGAGCAGCCAACAAAGCTGCCGGCAGAAACAACAACCGATAGATCCAGAGCACCATGTCAGTCCCAGTTGCGCCGCAAGAACGCCTCAAAAGCGACTTTCGGGAAACCGGGAGCCTCGGGATGTGAAGCGCTTCGACTCGGAACGCAAGGGAGCAACGGCTTCGCAGGAAACCGCTTGAGCTGTTTGCCTCCAAGTAGCGGACCTACCAACACCCATTTAAGCAATTCTACGGCAATAAACCAGGGTATTTCGACTTGTGACGGGGCTCGTGCCGCGCCACCGTACTGACGCCTATGATCTATCTGCTCGGTGGCTCCGGATACGTCGGTCACGCCTATCAACAGCTCCTTTCTCGCAAGGGGATTCCCTTCAAGAATCTTCGCAGAAAAGACCTCGATTATGCCGACCCAGTCAAACTGACGGAAGCACTCAAGGCTGATCGCCCGGAGTTTCTCATCAACGCCGCCGGCTACACCGGAAAACCCAATGTAGATGCTTGCGAGCTTCACAAAGCGGACTGCTTGCAAGGCAATGCTGTCCTCCCCGGAGCGATTGCCCAAGCGTGCGAAGCGGCGGGCATTCCTTGGGGACACGTGTCGAGTGGATGTATCTACACGGGCGCTCGATCGGACGGCACTGGTTTTACCGAAACGGACGCCCCGAATTTCACGTTTCGCCAAAACAACTGCTCGTTTTACAGCGGCACCAAAGCTCTGGGTGAGGAAGTCCTCGCCGGTAAACCCCAAGTCTACGTGTGGCGGCTGCGTATCCCTTTTGACCATATCGACAGTCCACGCAATTATCTCACGAAGTTGATGCGCTATTCCAAATTGCTTGAGGCCACCAACTCGATTTCCCAGCTTCATGAGTTTGTCGCTGCGACGTTTGCTTGCTGGGAAAAGCGCGTGCCCTTCGGTCTCTACAACGTGACCAACCCGGGTCAGGTCACCACCCGCGAGGTCGTCGATCTCATCCGTCAAAGCGGTGTCTCGACCAAAGATTTCCAGTTCTTCAAAAACGAGGATGAGTTCATGCAAATCGCCGCGAAAACCCCTCGCAGCAATTGCGTCATGACCTCGGCCAAGTTGGCATCAGTTGGGATTGTCATGACGGAGGTGCGCGAAGCGATCTCGCGTGATCTACGCAATTGGAAGTCCAGCTAAGGTCCCGACGCGTCGAAAGAGCATTCACTCGACTATCTTATCATGAACGTACTCGTCACGGGAGGCTGCGGCTTCATCGGCAGCAATTTCATCCGGCAACGCCTTACGGAGTCCGGCAGCACGCTAGGCAAGCTGATCAACTTGGACGTGCTCACNNCAAGGGGACATCGGAGATGAAGCGTTGACCTCAGACCTTTTCAAAAAGTACGCCATCGACGCCGTGGTCAATTTTGCGGCGGAGAGTCACGTCGACCGCTCGATCGATTCACCCGAGCCTTTTATCCAAACCAACGTAGTTGGGACGCTCCGTCTTCTGAACTCCGCCCGGAGATACTGGGCGGGCCTCCCCTCGCCTCGTAAAGAAGCGTTCCGTTTCCTCCACGTCTCCACGGACGAGGTCTACGGAACGTTGCACGCTGGTGATGCGCCCTGGAACGAGGACTGTCGNNAACTCACCCTACGCGGCCTCGAAAGCCTCGAGCGACCATTTGGTCCGCTCGTTTAATCACACCTACGGCTTCCCGGTCCTGACCACCAATTGTTCGAACAATTACGGTCCCTACCATTTTCCGGAAAAGCTCATCCCCCTGGTGATCCTCAACGCCTTGGACGGAAAAACGCTGCCAGTTTATGGCGATGGCCAGCAGATCCGCGATTGGCTCTACGTCGAAGATCACGCGACCGCCATTTGGCTCGTTTTGCAGAAGGGTAAAATCGGCGAGACCTACAACGTGGGAGGTCTCAATGAACGCCCCAATATCGAAATCGTAAAACGCATCTGCGCACTTCTCGACCGCAAGCAGCCGCGATCCGACGGTGCTTCCTACGCCACACAAATCGCCTTCGTCGCTGATCGCCCTGGTCACGATCGACGGTACGCCATCGACAGCACCAAACTCCGTCGCGAGTTGGGCTGGATACCTCGCGAAAACTTCGACACGGGAATCGAGAAAACAGTGGATTGGTACCTTTCTCATCGTGAATGGGCGGCGGACATCACCCGCAGAACCTACCAACGCCAGCGCCTCGGCACCGCCTCCTGATCTTTTCCCGTGACGAACTCTCCTTCTCCTTCCCGCAAGGGTATTGTACTCGCGGGCGGCTCCGGCACCCGACTTTACCCACTGACCATCGCTGTCTCCAAACAGCTGATGCCGGTGTACGACAAGCCGATGATCTACTACCCGCTCTCCGTTTTGATGTTGGCGGGGATTCGTGAGGTTTTGATCATCTCAACGCCGCTTGATCTTCCCCTATTCAAACGCCTTCTCGGCGATGGATCGCAATTTGGGCTCACCCTGAGCTACGCCGAACAGCCGAGTCCAGACGGTTTGGCTCAAGCCTTCTTGATCGCTGCCGACGTTGGTTTCCTTGATGACAAGACGCCTTCTGCTCTCGTGCTGGGCGACAATCTTTTCTACGGACACGATTTTCAGAAATCCGTGGTCACCGCGAGCGAGCGGACACAGGGCGCCACCGTCTTCGGCTATCATGTGGCCAATCCCACGGCTTACGGGGTGGTTGAGTTCGCTCCAGATGGCCGTGTTCTCTCTCTTGAAGAAAAACCGGCGTCTCCGAAGTCCAACTACGCAGTCCCTGGGCTTTATTTCTACGACCAAGAGGTCGTTTCTCTCGCTCGCTCGCTCAAGCCCTCTCCCCGCGGGGAGTTGGAAATCACCGATTTGAATCGTCGCTACCTGGAACGCGATTCTCTCCAGGTGGAACTCCTGGGTCGCGGTACCGCTTGGCTGGATACAGGGACTCACGACTCGCTGCTCGACGCCGCTCAATTCGTCCATGTGATTGAAAATCGCCAGGGCTTGAAAATCGCGTGCTTGGAAGAAATTGGCTGGCGCCAAGGCTGGTTGAGCCGAACCGCGCTCGAAGCTCAGATCAAGCGTCTTGGTAAATCAGGCTACGGGGAATACCTGCGTCGCCTTCTGCAATAACTCTCTTGTCTGAACCTAACGCCGCTCCCCCGGGGTCCTCACGCCCAGAAACGCGTGCTCCTGGACCTGGGGAGCCGGTGGGCACGTTCGCCCCGCGGGTCTCTTTCGTTATTCCGCTCTACAACTGCCTGTCGCTGACGCAGGCCATGTTTAGGAGCTTGCGGGACACCCTACCCCACGATCTGTCTGCAGAGTTTATCTTCGTCGACGACGGGAGTACCGATGGTACCCGCTCATGGCTGGAATCGTTGGCCGATCGGTCGGTCCATGTTCTTTTGAATCTAGAGAACTGCGGTTTTGCCGCATCGGTGAATCGGGGGGCCGCCCGCGCGGTCGGTGAAATCCTGATACTCTTAAATAACGACCTTGTATTAACCCCGGGGTGGCTGAGCCCGCTGCTCCGCCAATACGCACGTTTGGGTTCCACCGCCGGGGTTTTGGGCAACGTCCAGCGCCGCGTGGACAACGGCAGCATTGATCACGCGGGGATTACCATCAACGAAAAGGGCAAACCAGAACACATCCAGGACATCTCAGCGGGCGGTCCGGCTGCGTGGTTCCGTGGCTGGAGGAAGGTACCTGCAGTGACGGGAGCGTGCCTGCTTATTTCGCGTCGCCTTTGGCAGGAGTTGGGAGGGTTTGATGAGCGCTTTGTCAACGGGTGCGAGGATGTCGATCTTTGCTTCCGTGCGATCTCTGCTCGAAAAACCAACCTCGTTGTCCTCCGCAGTAGCGTCTTTCACCATGTGAGTAGTTCGGTGGGTAGGAAGCTGCGTGACGAAAGAAACACCTTGCGATTAACGCTCAAATGGCGAGACACCCTCGCCTTATTCGCCGCGCGGCGCTGGAGCGAACATTACCTTTCCGAAGAGTGGCGTCACCCGCGAGCTCCCACTCAATTGCGTGCGGCCATCCAGGTATTTCTCCACGCCTTTCGTCTACGCCATACTCCCCCTGCCTTCGTTCTTCTCGGCACGGAGGCAGCCATCGAGCACGAGATCAAGCGTTGGAGGCAAGATCTTTGCCTCGACGATTAAGTCGTGCTCGTCAACCAGCGCGCGAAGCTGGCCGGCTGTTACTTCTTAACGCGTTTCTCGAGAAAAATAACCACCTCGGTATTTTTGTATTCGCGAGCGATGTCCAACGCAGTCACCCCCGGTTTAGAGCGAATTGTCAGATCGGTTCCGCGATCAAGAAACAGCTGAACCAAAGCGACGCTGCCACCCACCGCCGCTTCATGAAGAGGCGTTCCACCCAGTTCACTCAAAATGTTGGGATCAGTCCCACCGTCGAGGAGCAGGCGAGCAATCTCTAACTGATTTTTGGCTCCGGCGTGATGCAAAGGGGTCCATCCGCGACTATCACGGACGGTAGGATCCGCTTTGGCTTTGAGAAGCTCTGCCACCACGACAGCGTCGCCCCGCTCAACCGCCAAATGCAAGGGTGAGCGGCCCGACGAGTCCAACGCCGTAGCACTCGCTCCACCCGCAAGCAGGACCGTCACGATTTCGCCTTTCCTCCTTAGGATCGCTTGATGCAGCGGCTTGAGTTTCGCTTCGGCACTTCCGTTGACCCGTGCGGGGTCGGTTGCAAGGTGCCGTTTGACGTCATCGACATCCCCTCGGGCAATCGCTTCGTCAATGGTCGCATAGATGGGCGCAGTGGGCGCCGCTGACACCACTCCTTGAAGGGGGAGTACGATTCCTGCGGTCCATACGAGTGCGTTTAAAACAAGTTTTCTCATAGAGTCATCATACCAATTTCGATGGAAGTGCCCACCCGTAAATCCGAACCCTCGTGCGCCGGTGTCACTCTCTTTAGTCCACGCCACAACCTGGAGCTCACCCCGCTCCAGAGCCGCCCTCACTGCAGCGTTTCCTGAACGCGGGCCATCGGCTCCCAAGGTTCTCAAGGAAGGAATCACCTGCAAGAGGGGTTTCAGTCCATTCCTGGGTTCACGAAATTTCAGATGGTAATACCATTCGTCCTCGCACGCGATGGGCTCTACGCCCACGGCCGCGGGGTGCGAGGCCACCGGCTCCGCAGTCAGCTTCCAGATCGGATTCACCGACCAACCGACGGCAAAACGTCCACCAATCGCCTCCATCATCAGAGCCTGCAACTCCCCATCGTCCTCGTCAGCCTCAAGCGCGAAATGCAGCACGGCCAGGCCCTTGCCTTGGAGAAAGCGGTGTCTTAAAATTTCCACATGATCCCGAGCAACGTGTTTCTCCAGTCCGTCGGAGTAGAGCACCAGCACCTGCGCGGCCTCCACCTCTTGTGAATTCTGAGGCCACCCCAGCGAGACCGTAGCTCGCAAAGGCAGACCGGAGGCATTCAATGCGTCGGCTAGAAGTTGGGCTCCCGCGGGAAACTCGTGTGCACCCGGTGCGTGGCTCTTTTCCCCAGCGATAAAATAAATGTGCACCCCTGCTGCCTCGGCCTGAGCCGCCACTCCCCGCGAGAGGACGGCGGTTGACAGCACGACCCCCAACCAGGTGATGATGCTACGTATCACCATAATATTCAGCGGAATACTCTACGCACCGCGTCAGAAAGCACGAATGGTTTCCGACGCAGCAGTGACTTAGGCGAGGGTAAACGAAGGCAGCTTAACAATCTTACCACAGGCCAGGGCTGATTCGTGCGCGCACAACCCCACGCACGTCCAGTTCGCCGACTTGGGTGCATTCGGATACGGCTCACGGCCTTCTACCAAGGCTGAAACGAACTCGTGAACCAAATGAGGGTGAGATCCACCATGCCCAGCTCCCTGCGTAAAACTCAGGTGGGTCTTCTTACCGAGATCATAAACCCCCTTAGTCGTGAACTTTCGGATACCTGCCGGCAGACGCTTCGCGAAATCAGGAACCTTGATCTTCTTTGGAATCTTCGGTTCGGGTTTCTTGGCGGTATGCAAAACATGAGGCTCGTGCTCGATCAGCGACCATTCAAACGACTGCTTTGAGCCATAAACATCAATGCTCTCCCGATACTGACGCGCCGTATCAAAGAGGGAACGGATAATTCGGGCGCTGAGATCGGAATCCTTGAATTTGATGTGGGCTGTTTCCACCGCAAACGGTGAACCGTAGTGCTTGACCAACTCCGGCCGGATGGTTCCCGAGCCAAAACAGGAAACGTACTCCGCTTTCGCGTCCGTCAAGGCCAGCATGGGACCGACGCAATGGGTCGCGTACCACATCGGAGGAAGGCCCGGCCAATAGTTCGGCCAACCATCCATATCCTGCTGGTGACTCGCTTGCAGGAACTGAATTTTGCCCAAATCCCCTTTCTCGTAGCGTTCTTTGATAAAAAGGAACTCACGAGCATACACCACCGTCTCCATCATCATGTAACGAAGCCCCGTCTTCTTACACAAATCGACGATCTTGCGACAGTCTTCGATAGACGTGGCCATTGGGACGGTACAGGCCACGTGCTTTCCAGCCTTAAGCGCTTTGATGGTTTGCTCCGCATGGTCCGGAATCGGCGTGTTGATGTGGACGGCATCGATTTCTGGGTCACGCAAGAGCTCGTCGTAATCGGTATAGCCTTTGGCGATATCGAACGCGGACTGGATGGTCGCCAGTTTTTTGGGATCACGCTGACACACCGCCATGAGGTTCGCGTTGGGGTGGCCCTGATAAATGGGAATAAACTCGGCACCAAACCCAAGACCGATGATCGCAATATTGATTTTTTTAGGCATGAGGGGAAAGGGGGTGGGACACTTCAGTTTAGAGACAATCGTCCGCGACCCTTTGCTAGTCGGACAGTAAAACCGCGGGAAACAAGCGCGAAAACAAATGGGAAGGCCACCCTGACTTTCGACCCTAAGCCGTTGACGTGCCCTCGTCCCCAGCCCCGATAAAGCCAGCGAGCGACGCTTTCGTGACACACTGCGTAAGGGCGGGTGACTGGCTTGATCCTTGGATTGACGGCCCCGAAATCACCGGCACCATGGCAAGCACGCCGCCGGTATCTCCGGTTTCCTCGGTCTCGCCTCTCGAGGCACAAGGTTCTGACTCACCCTCCGCCCATGAACACTCTCTCCCCCCGTGTCAGCCGTCGAAATTTCTTAAAGCTATCCGCCGTTGCCGGTGGAGGCTTGGCGCTCGGAACGTACCTCGGTTTTACAGACGACGCTCTGGCCGACACATCCACGCAGGTGGAGAAGGCAACTGCTGATGCCGCCGGCGATTCGCTCAACGCCTTCGTCCGCATCCTGCCCACCGGGGCTATCCTGATCGCGGCACACACGCCCGAGGGTGGACAAGGGGTCCGCTTCTCCCTTCCCATGCTGGTAGCGGAGGAGTTGGAGGTCGACTGGAAGAAAATCACGGTCGAGGTTGTCCCGCTTAACTCCATCTATGGCGTGCAGGTGGCAGGCGGAAGCACCGCCACTCCTCGCTGCTATACGCCCTTGCGGCAAATGGGAGCGGCGGCCCGAATTATGTTGGTAGAGGCTGCAGTNNGAAGGTTCCCGCCTCAGATTGCCAAGCGATTGACGGACACGTCCGTCACACTGCCTCTGGGCGTGCGCTCACCTACGGAGAATTGGCCAATGCGGCAGCCCAACTGCCCGTGCCGGACTTAAAGTCCGTACCACTCAAGAACGCCAAGGACTTTAAGATCATTGGCCAGCGGATCGGCGGTGTCGACAATCCCGCAATTGTGACCGGCAAGCCACTGTTCGGTATCGATCAGACCCTTCCTGGAATGCTCTTCGCCGTCTTTGAGAAATGTCCGGTGTTCGGAGGCAAAGTTGCCAACGTGGACCTCGCCGCGATCAAAGCTCTCCCTGGAGTGCGTGACGCGTTTGTTATTGAGGGTACTTCTAACCTCAACGGTCTTATGCCCGGCGTGGCCATCGTGGCCAATTCGACTTGGGCGGCATTGAGCGCACGCCGACAACTCAAAGTAAAATGGAATGAGGGCCCGGGTGCGTCGCAGAGCTGGCAAGGTTTCGTCGCCAAAGCCAAAGAACTCGGCCGTAAACCCGGCGAACAGACGCTCCGTAAGGACGGCGATCTCCCCACCGGATACAGCGGAACCAAGAAGACCGTTGAAGCCGATTATCTGTATCCCTTCATTTCCCACGCCAACCTGGAACCTCAAAACTGCACCGCTTGGTTCAAAGATGGGGTCATGGAGCTTTGGGCGCCTACTCAGCGCCCGCAAGGAGGACAGGATCTCATCAGCGAGACGCTCGGCCTTCCCAAGGACAAGGTGAAGGTTAATATCACTCGAATCGGCGGCGGTTTTGGCCGGCGCCTCAGCAGCGACTTTATGGTGGAAGCCGCCGCCATCGCCCATCGTGTCCAGGCTCCGATCAAGCTGACCTGGACCCGCGAGGACGACCTGCGTCACGACCACTTCCGCCCCGGCGGCTTCCATTTTCTCAAGGGGGCAGTCGACGAGAAGGGTAACATCACCGCTTGGCAGAACCACTTCATCACCTTCGGCAATGCCAAGGGACGCCCCGGTAGCGGGGGCTCCCTCTCCCCCGACGAGTTCCCCGCACGTTTCCTTCCCAACTACCAGGCCGAGATGACGCTGCTAGAATGCAACATTCCGATGGGCCCCTGGCGCGCCCCTGGAAGCTGTGTGTTCTCGTGGGTCATCCAAAGCTTCTTGGATGAACTCGCGGCAGCGGGAGGACGTGATCCCGTTGAGTTGCGTCTCTCCCTTTTGAAAGATAAGGGAATGGTTTCAACTCCCGGCGAACGACCCAATNNCGTCGTCAAACTGGTGGCGGAAAAGGCTGGCTGGGGCAAAAAGCTTCCTAAGGGCAAAGGGCAAGGCATCGCCTTCCACTTCAGTCATCGCGGTTACTTCGCGAATATCGCCGAGGTCACGGTCTCACGCGACGGCACGTTAAAGGTCGACCGCGTTGTCGTGGTCGGAGACGTGGGATCCCAGATCGTCAATCCTAGCGGGGCAGATAATCAGGTCGAAGGCTCCATCGTCGACGGCATCAGCGCAGCTGGACTTCAAGCCATTAACTTCGAAGAGGGGCGCGTCGTCGAAGGCAATTTCCACGAGTATCCGCTGCTGCGCATTTCCCAAGCTCCTCACGTGGAGACTCATTTCAACTTAACCCAGCACGAGCCCACTGGCATCGGTGAGCCCGCGCTCCCGCCTCTTGCCCCTGCCGTTTGCAACGCCATCTATGCGGCAATCGGCAAGCGAATCCGCAGTCTGCCGTTCTCCAAGACCGACCTTTCCTGGAGCTGAACGGAAAAGGCAGCCACGGCGTAAGAGCTAAGCCAATACTACAGGATCACTCGAGCAGAAGCTCGTCCTGTACAGGGGGGCGTTTCGCTCCGAGAAATGGACCGTACCGCTCCCACCAATCCTCTAGTTTTTTAACGTAATAATCAGGATCATACGGAGCCGCCTGGGCGTCGTAGAGGGCGAGGGGTCGAGCGCGCTGCCAATCGTTGGAGCGTCCCTTCGCTCGAGCGGTCAGATAGTACGCCACGCGATCCCCCATGCGAGGGCGAGGCGTAAGCTGGCGCGCCGCTTCTGCACTCGCTCNNCTCAACAAACCGCTCATAGGCGTCGACGCTCTGACTGAGATTTTCCGTTTTCGCCAGGGACTCAATCGGCATCGCTCGCGCGACAATTCGCTGCCGCATGCTCTCCATCAACTCGGATGGAGACACGTCACTCAACCCAACCAAAAAACGGATCATTTGATCACTGAGCTCCTTGAGATAAGGCTCAATCCCACGCGAGCGGAGTGCACTCCCTCGAAGAACAATCGAATCTCCTTCTCTCAGCGCGTAGTTCTTCGCTTTGTAGCAGAACATCGCCTCATAACGGCCGTCATATTCGAGTTCGATGCCCGGTGGCAAAATAGGCGTCACTGCCGTCAGTAAACTGTCGGGATCCGTGTAGTACCGCTCGGAAGACAAATAGATCCCATCGGTATCCGC
>DKKJ01000020.1:0-1055 GCA_002455175.1 Opitutaceae bacterium UBA6669 | reverse complement strand
GGAGCCGTGCGGGCGAGTTGTTTGAACCGAAGACGGTACGTTCTCAGCTGAGTCAACAGAGGGATAAATACGCCCAAAGCATCCGACTGGGGATTACGTCCGATCGAAAGCAGGAGGCTGGGATAGAGCGAAGCGACGTCAAAATGAAGCACATGTCTGAAGACGCCTTCTTGAAAGCTCCGAGTATAGCCTCCCTCGAAGGGCTGGATTTCTGGAGGCACTGGACACGATTGCTTCGCGTGGTAATACTCCTCTAGGAACAACAGGTCAATTTTCGCAGTGGTGGCCCGCAGGGTCGCCTCTTGAAGGAGAATAGGAAAGGTTTTCGCCTGCTCGAAGTAAGTAGGTAAAAGCCGATCTGCAATGCCTCGGGTCTCCCGCAGATCGTCGGAGAGATAGGCCAGAAAACGCTCTCGATCCTGAAGGTAAGCCTCCTGAATCGACGAGCCACGCAGGTAGGTGCGTCCTCCGGTCTGCGCTGCGTCCTCGGGCGTGATCCCAAAGTCCACAGCCACATCCTTCAACCCAAACGACGTCAGCTCGCGCGTTCCAATATCGTAGAGATGTACGAGCAAGAGGGTGTCCACCACCGTTCTTCCAGGGATGTCACATCGAGGAAAGTCGATCCAACGCTCCGCCACTTTGAGGCGACTGTTCCGCCAGGTCGCTTTCTGTCCGAAGCGCCCCCAGGCACAGGTGACCTTGTGGCGTCGGCAGCGCACGCGGAGGTAATCCAGATCGAACTTAAAGAGGTTATGTCCCTCGATGATGTCAGGATCTTCCTCTTGAAGGACGCGATTGAGTTCCTCCAAGAGAACTTTTTCCNNAACATTGTAAACCAATCGCCAACACGCGATCACCCGCACGCGTGGCGTCGCTAAAGGAACCATCTTCCGAACCCGTCTCGATGTCTAATTGGACCCTTCGAAGTTGCCCGTAAGGTAAATCGCTGAAAAGACGCTGCCGCGTTTGCAAAAGGTATTGGCTCTCCAACGGCCGAATCGCATCCGTTGCCGCGCCTTGCTCTTTTGCCGACGAAACTGCGGCTTGATAGC
>DKKJ01000381.1:7100-15638 GCA_002455175.1 Opitutaceae bacterium UBA6669 | reverse complement strand
GCGTCGATCGGCCCCGATTTCGGTCCTTTGGCGCTCAAACTGCATACGGACGTGAAAGCCGGGGTAGAGTTGTCGTTCCTGGCGACCTCCGGGAAGGTAGACATCGACTACCCGACGCATGTTGTCGTGGATGTCCCCGCCACCGCCCATCGCGGCAATAGTTTCACCATCGGCTCGAGTTGGAGCGCCGGCGACGCCGTGATGAAGACTTTTAGCCCCCAGGTAGATTTCGGCCTCGATTTCCCTCTGTCCATCAAGGGTGACCTCCGTGCAGAGGCGTTCGGCTGGAAAGGAAGCCTGTGGCGGCCGAGTGCCTCCGCCACTTACGAGCTGCCCATCATTGACAATCATCGCCTGAAATATTCCCTGCACAGCGACATTGTCAACGTTGATCTCAAGGCGCCCATAGTCAATACGACCGGGCATCTGCAGAATGATAATCGCCTGTCTTCCTCTGGTAGCGATACCTTCGCCACAGTTGAAACAGACATCGATGCTATTTTTACTGCGCTAACCGGCATCCCTCTCGGCTTCGACAAGACCATCAACTTGGGTCTCGCCAAAGCACATGTCTATGCCGATCTTCTCGATCTGGATCTGGTTCTGGAGGCAGCACTCAGGCAGAAGTTCGTCTTCGATCCTGGCTTCAAGGTGTTGTATCGCCTGGAAACCGGCGAGGAGCTGGTTGCCGATGTGAACGCGCCAATCAGCTTTGTGGTCCCCACCGTGGGAGACTTCGGTAACACCTTCGATATCTCAGCGACCTACTTCCTGGACGCCATGCTCGAAAACGACACCGCCCTGGATCTAGATCTCAATCTCGACCTCAGTATGCTGGAGGCCGGTGGTGAAGCCTATATCAGGTGGATTAAATGCAAGTGGTGGAAGTGCAGTAAGTCCTGGAAACGGGTAGCAAGCGGCCACGTTGGTCCCGCCGTTGATGCTTCCTGGAGACTGATCGACGGTGAGATTGGCCTTTTTGACGAGCGCTTCGACGTTACGGGCTTTTCCAGTTTTACCACCCAGTATTCGATAGCTCTCGTCAATGAACCGCACCCGCTTCCGCTCCTCGTCTTCGGATTGGGTCTGCTTCTGTTCCGCCCCCGCAGTCGACTCACTTCTTCGAATNNCTGCCGCTCGAAATACGAACCCAACGTCCAGGGGTTTCCGGCTGTGCCCCGTCTTGTTACATCCGCCTCATCCCTTTGGGCGAGGCGGATGTATCGCTATAACAAGGAACGTTCATCTTCCGTCAACAAGGCTAGCAGTTCCGCCTTTAGCAATCGACCACGGTCTAGTAGTGCTTCGGTTATGCGCTCAAAACTCGCTTGATGTTGCTCGAGTAATCGGCCCGCTTTTTCGCTTTGGCTATCGATGATCCGACGAACGGCCCGATAACGCAGTTCGTCAATCGCGCTCGGTAGGGGACGGGACGGCTCAATATGCACTAAGCCAAGTTCCTCGGACATCCCGTATCGACAGACCANNAGATTCGCCCGTGCTATCTCTGTAGCTGAGTTGTTCCGCCTCGCGCCCACCGAGTGCTTGACAGATAAGGTTCTCTATCTCCAACTTGGTTTGCGCTCCATAACGCTCATCCGTGTCGAACGCGGCATATCCGCCAAAACTGCCACGCCCCACAATTGTGACGTAGATCGGTGGCGAACCCATGAGACACATCAGGAGAGCATGCCCAGCCTCGTGACGAGCCGTTCGTGACGCGTCCTTACCCGGCTTGGCTTCACCATGGGTTACCCGCTCGAAGGCCTCAGCCAATACTTCGTCGGTCACGATTCCACGGTTGGCGAGGGCCAACACCGATGCTTGGGCCAAGATTCGTTCGAGATGAGCAATCGACAGCCCCTGGCTTTGTGCGGCAATGCGATCGATCATGTCCTGCGATACCTCGTTCCCTGTCTTGGCAGCCAACTTTCGTTGAAGATAGCCAGAACGGTCCAGCCGTGTCGGCAATTCCACCTCAATTTCCCGGCTGAAGCGTCGCTTTAGCGCCGGATCCAGCAATTCCGACAAATTTGTCGCCGCGAGAACGATGACGGCTTCGCCGGATGACTTCGCAAACCCGTCCATTTCTGTCAGTAGTGCGTTGAGGGCCATTTCCTCGCCGTGCCCGGAGGCTCCGCCGCTGCGCTTTCGACCGACGGCGTCGATCTCGTCGATGAACACTATACTGGGCGCATAGCGACGGGCGCGCTGAAAAAGCCCGCGAATATTCTCCGGTCCACTCCCTTGCCACATCGTCACAAAGTTGGTCGCGGCCTCCACCAGAAATGCGCAGTCAGACTCCCCGGCCAGTGCTCTAGCGAGCATGGTCTTTCCCGTACCCGGCGGTCCGCTCAGCAGGATTCCTCTCGGCGGTTCGACACCCATTGCTGCATATTTTTTCGGCGCGCGTAGCCAGTCGCGGATCAGCAATAGCGCTTCCTTGGCGCTCGCGGCTCCTACCACATCGTCGAATCGGGTTGACGGTCGTTCCACGTCGGCGAGCAGACCTCGGGTATCTTCGCTGCGCGGCGCGCGAATCGAGCGGAAGTTTCGGCAGCGCAGATTCAAGCGTTGCCCGCCCTCTTGTAACACCGGAGCTGTATCGAAAAAAATGACTTCGTTTCGGCGCGAGAGTTCGCCGGCCATGCGTTCGCGGCGCAAGCGCGAAACTATTCCCTCGATCTGCTCACGAAACGCCGTTCNNCCACAGCGCACCACTCCACGCGCACCACCGCTCCGGACCACCGCGATCAACGCCTCGTCGTCCACATCCTCTTCGTTATCTTCGACTAGCTGAGCATCCTTTGGCGAGAAAATCAGGACCGGCAATTCAGGCATACGGGTTCGCAGTTGCTCGAGAATCCTCTGCCCGACCATGTGTCGACGCGCAGCTGGCGGCATCCTTCGGAAGGCCACGACGGTGTCGGCTAATCCGGTAACATCAGCGAAACCACCCGCTCGTTTAAGCGTGTCCTCAGCGCCCCTTCCCAGATTAAGATCGAGCAGAGCGAAGTCGATTTCCTCCTTGGCCAGCACATCCAATGCACGGTCGATGTCGGCTGCCTGATGCCANNTGCCATTGCATGTCTGCCAGCAAAATGTTGAATTGTTGCGCCATCCAGGGCGAGCCGACGAACAACACTTTCGGCGTGCTTCGCTGCCTGAATAGGCTGTCGGCGAGTTCGTCAGCACCATCGTCGTCGAGCAGCACCTCGACGGTCGTTATCTTCGCCAAATCTCCGTCGTCATCGAACAACGCGGAAATCTTGAACACTTCCTCCTTGAGAAACACCTCGGCTTGGGATTTGATCCGACGCGCATCGGCGCCGGCGCCTTCTCTCATCACCAAGGCAAGGGCGATCTCTGGGCTAACTAAATAATGTTGTCCATGCCGTAGCGTCAAAAGTCCACAAACGCGCAGCAACTCCTTGGCTGCGATCTGGGAGAGCTCGTCAATACCCAGATGGTTGAAGAGGATTGGGTAGCCAGTGGCCATTCGCGAACAAATCGCTGCCGGGAAGATCGGGCGACCGCGGCGGGGATCCTCCTCGGTGCGCAAAGCGTCCAGGATCGTGTTGCGATGAAAGGCGACGTTCGCAAGATGAATGCCTGAAGCATTCGGGTTGTTGTACAGCTTTTCTCCGGCATTGGTGGTAAAAATGATGATGGTGTCCCTGAACGGGACCGTCTCCTCGGTGAACTTATCCTGCAGCCGCCCAGCATCTAGTATCTGCAGAAAGAGCTGAATTACTGTCGGATGCGCTCTTTCTATTTCATCAAAGAGTACCACTGCATCGGGATGTTCCTTGACGAAGCCGGTCAAAGCACCGGCTTGGGCACCCTTGTAGATAGGTGGAGAACCAACCAGGCCGGAGACTTCATAATCCTGCCCGAAGCCCGACATATCGAAGCGCAAGAAAGGTCGACCCAAAGATCCGGCGCCGGTTTCTGCCAAGAATGTCTTGCCGACGCCAGGAGGACCGGCAAACACGAACAATCCGGCAGGCTTGCATCTTTCCGAGTCGGCGTCACGCAAGATCTCTATATTGAACAAGCCAGCAACAAAACCATGTACAGCATGATCCTGGCCGATCACGCTACGCAGCAATTCTCGACGCAATGTCCGCAGGCGCCGGCCAAGCTCGCCTAGCGTCGGAGAATCAGAGGGTTTCTTGCCAGGACTTTGCTGCCGTTGCCGCTTGGAGGCGTCGCCCCCTTCCGCTTGATTTTCCGACTCGGATGACAGTTTGCCCTCGACGAGTAACCGGAACAAGGCANNCATCTGCCAAGGATTTGGCCGCGGTATAGGCTGCTTTGCAACCTTCCGAACGGTGGACAACATCACCAGCCAGTTGGGGTGAGCCTGGAGGCAAGAGCGCTCGCAAACGACGCCGAAACATCTTTGGCACGATACCAAGAGACTCGAACTCGCCAGCAAGCGCCTTGGTCCAGGGTAGATCTATGGATTGCAGTTTCGGCGTGTCGGTGAACCGCGAAAGTGCTATGAGCAAATGTGCGGGAGAAATCTCGTCATGGCCGGAAGCGCGTGCTTCCTCAGCAGCGGTGACGAGAAGGGAGGAAAAAATCTGGCTCATGGTCGGAGATTCTCCGCGTTTAACGAAGATCGGGCGTCACCCGAATCTCCAAAATTACCGTCCGGCTGCGCGATTGTTCGCCCGCTGCACGCGCGAACAACGTGCTTCCGCCGTCCCCTGCCGCGGACGCCAAGTAACGGTGCCGACTGCTGTTCGTGTTCAACAAGGACAGGGCTTGAGCTCCCCGGAAGAGTGCCAACTCCTTGTTGTCCCGCCATCTCCCGCCCACTTTCACGGGTATGGAATCGGCAAAACCCGTGGTGACGATCGTCAAGGGGGTCTCCACGCTATCGACCGTTGTCTGGAGTTCCTTCAATAGCGCGATGCCCGGTCCGTTCGGCATCGCGGATCCCAACGGGAACAGGCCGTCGCGGGGAATGACTCGAATGGCTGCGCCATCAACCTCTACTTTCAGCCTTCCCAGTCCACGCAATCGCTCCGCGACCCTGTCCAGTTCGAGCGGTAGCGAAGGCTGCGTACCGCCGGAACCCGAATCGTGGCCCAGACTGGACTCGGGCAATGCGACGGAGTCTCGTATGATCGCCTTTCCTTCAGTGTTGCTCTGCGCTGATTGAGCCCCTGTCTGTATAGCACTTGGCGGTAATGCACTGGCCTCACTACNNCTTGCCTTTCGGCCAGCAAAAGCGACTTGACCTGTTCGTCATCCGGATGATCGCGGGCGACCACCCGCCATTGCTCAATCGCCTCATCAGTGTTGCCGGCCTTCCATAGCAGCTTGCCAAGCAGCAACCTGGCATTAGCCATTGCTGGGTCGGTGACTATCGCTCCATACAACTCGCTAATGGCCTTCCCGGCATCACCCGTTTCCAGGTGTTGCACCGCGCGATTGTAGTGAACGTAACCCAACTCCAATACCCGGCGAATGGGTGAAAGATCGGTCCCACAATTCTCGCAGACGAGGCATTCTGGAGGTATATCGTGCGCGGGGCAGACAGGGCAACTCAATCCCTTTGCCAAGGGCGGATGAGGCAAGGCGGCTTCGGTAGTCATGGCATAGTCCGATGGAACAGAGAAAAGAAGCGCATGTTGTAGGGCTTACATTAGCCTAGGCTCGCCGAGCGACGAAGCCGCGTACGATGGCTCGGGAGAGAACCAAACTGAGAAGTAAGAGGGCCCACGCGAGCATGCCGTAGGCGGGCCACGTGTAGTACCAAGCAAGACCGGCGATCATCAGTGGGACTAACGCCGCGGCGAACCGTTGCCCTGCTACCGCAAGGTTTCGCCGCTTGAAGGTAATGTATCCCGCCAGAATGGCTATTGCACACCAGATCAACACTATTCCGTTATCCGGTCGGACGAGGTCGGAAACCCACAGAAAGCGAGCCTGGTCGAGTTCGAGGCGAGGCACCCAGTCACTAAACAGGTAAAGGGCGGCTCCATACATCAGCCATTCGACCATCACCCCAAGACATCCCAATCCTGGTTTCACACCATGTAGAGCGTACAGCGCCGCGATGCGACGCTGTACTTCCAAAGGATTCCCTGCGTGGGCCTGCTGGATACTGTTTATCGAATGCTGAAGAGTCGCTGTCACTGCGGAGACGCGCTCGCTCCAGATGGCCAGCGGCAAGTCCAGGAGTACGAGCATCAGGATGAGCCCGAGCATTACGAAAAGATAACGATGTGGATGAGGTGACGGTGTGAACCAGTGAACCCATCTTTCAAACTGTTTGATCGACCAATCGTCGCCGCGCACCGTGAGAAGACCTAAGTTGGCCGCGCGATGTGTACTCGCACGCTGCCAACCGTCGGGGGTCTTGAACCACGTCTCCACAATCGGGGCTGCGCGCAGATCCCGGTACAACTGCTCCACGGCCTTGCGGTCGGATTGGGCAAGTTCCACCGAGCGAACTCTTCCCGTCACGCTCAGCTCGCCGTCGAGCGTGGACAAAACCTGGTAAAGCGCCAGTGCCTTCTTCTCGTCTCCCAACGCCTCGAAGGACGCGGCGGCCAGCAAGGTCGCCCAGTGTCTGAACTCAGGCTTCAATGAGGGCAAGGATGCCGCCAACTCGGCGGTAGCCAGTAGCGCCTTGTTTCGGCAATCGGCGCTCAGTTCCGAGAAACGATGTAGACCTCCCAGAACGTTGGACTGCTCAGCTAACTCCGTTGCTCTTGCCCAGGTCTTCAAATCCGGACACGAGGGCTGGGGTCCCTTGGAAGACGACTGCGAGAGAGTCGGCTTCACTGGCGTCGCGGAGGATTTGACATCCTTGTCTGCCGGTCTTCCGGCGGGCGTCGTAAGACTTGGAGTAGATTTCGCCTCTACAGCACTCGCTTGCTGCTGAGGTGCTGAGATCACACTCCTTTTGACATCCTCTAGCGCGTTACCCATCCGTTCGTATAGCCAAACGGCGCTGGTGCCTACCCCAACAAGAGCGTAAAACGCCATGAATATATATGCGAAGCCCTGGGTACGATTAAAAGCTGCGAAGAAAGTACAAAGGAAATAAAACTGCACCGCACTCTCACCGAACCCAGCAGCACCCACAAGACCGAAAACGTATAAGGAAACCAGGCCGATGATTTCCCAGACTCCAATGGAAAGTCCAGCCAGTCGGTTGGGAAAACGTTTTTTCGCCGGCTGAGCACTCCGCTCGTTCTCCGCCTTCTGCAGTTGCCCTATCATCTTGCGAAGCTCTACGGCGGACTCCCGAGCTTGATCCAATCCTCCGCTGGCCAACTGGTCAAGTTCCGTGATGCTCCTTTGAAGCAAGGTGATGGCCTGCCGGACATCAATCCTGCGTTGCCGCAAATCCTCCAAGGCCTTGNNGAGGAACCCAGTTCTGCATAGCCTCACGAATCTCAAGGGCCGTCTTCCGCTGCGCCTCGGCGCGCTCCAGGCCCAGCTCAGATGCGCGCGCGAGATCGGCGATACCGCTGTCGATCCGCCTGACAGCCCGGGCCTTTCCTACGCGATCCGCGTTAAACTCTTCTTGCGCTTGGTTGATGATCTCGATACCCCGGACGCAGTGCAACTCGGCGAGCCTGAGCTTGAAATCCGGGCTGGTGGTCGCACGCGCACGCGACAGCATGGTTTCGCCACGTTCGAGGAGATCGATCGCGGAGTCCCGAGCGTCCTTGCCCGACACCTTGGCGGCAACTTCGCCCAGCGACTTCTCGATCTTGTCACGAAGGGATTCCCGCTCTTCTCCCGAGTCGGCCTTGGCCAAGGCCAACTCCCACCGATCCAGCGCCTCGCTTACCTTCCCGAGTGCCGCCAGTTGGCTGCCTTGTCCCTGAAGCGCTTTGCACTCCAAGGTGCGGACCTCGCCCGCTTTACGCTTCTCGGAGGAGAGCCGATCAATGGCTTCCATGGCCAAATCGAACTGGTCTCGCCGCAGGAGAAACCATATCTCGCTGTAGCTTCCCAGCGCTTGGCGCAGGAACGTCAGGTTCCGGTCGACAGGCAGGCGTTGCAGTGCACTTTCGACTGAACTGGACACGGTGGGGGTCAGTTCCAGACGATCCAGCAGCAGCTTCCCGGCGCAGAGGTTGCCGCGATTGGTATTGAGCTTGGCCGCCAGCATCGCCTTGGCCGTTTCGATTTCGTCGTCACAGCGCAAGTCGAGTCGTTCCAGACGCTTGGCAACCCCAGCATTCCCGGCCTCATGGAACTTGCGGGCCAGGNNGGAAAGCCGTTGGCGAATCTGGCTGCGCAGTTCTTCGTGCAGCACCGCTGGAATTCCTGGCCAGTCCCGCCAAAACCCCGGATCGGTCAGAGCGGAACTCCAGCAGCCGATTGCCATCCTCCAGAGGTTCTCCAGATAAACGGAGTTGTTCTGGGCGATCGGCGACTCGGCGAGCTTTTCCGTTTCGGTGAGTGCCCACCAGTAATGAAGAATACCCAACCCGTGCGCCAGCGCGGGATCCGGAAAGCCGCTGCGCAGGGCCTTGATCCAGGACGCAGCGGTCGCCTCAC
>DKKJ01000381.1:179-7074 GCA_002455175.1 Opitutaceae bacterium UBA6669 | reverse complement strand
CGCCAGCCCAATGCCCAGGACTTCGTATGGGGTCTCCCGTCGTTGCAGTGGATCCTTCATCCCTCTCTCCCGTGTGGGATCTCGCCGCGTCGCTATCGCCTATCGCTACATGGTGTGAACGTAACGTCCGCCGCCTTGACCCATGATCCACTGGTCAGCGTTACATTTTGGGCAACGCCGCTTGCCGGCAGGCACGTCCGCACCGCAGTTGCCGCACTTGATGACATTATTGCTAGCGTTACCCAGCGCTTCTTCGACACGCTCGACCAAGGCGCCCAAGCACTTGCCCGCCCTATCAAAATTGCCCCGCTTGAAGTCCTCCATCGCCCCGTTGAAGTCTTGGTGCAAGTGCTCCCCAAGTGCAGGATTGGCAGGCCGAATCTGTCCGAGTATGGCTCCGACGATACCCATGAGGTTCTTCACTTCATTGGGAACGCGATCCAATTCGAATTCGAGAGCTGCCACAGCTCCGTCGAGCGCGCTACGTTCTCTGCGCCGCAAAGCCTCGGTAACTTTTTTTACAGCAAGTTCCAGCCGAGCAAGCGCTCTCGGGTCGTTGAAGGCCCAGCCGAAATTGCCGAGGATGTATTCGGCGTATCCCTCCATAGCTCTCGCCTGTTGGAAGACGTCCAAGGGCTCGTTCCCAGGTTCAGCAGTATCCAAATCATTGATGATCTGTTGAGCTTCGCGCAGGGCGTCGTCGACGCGGCCCGTCTTCAGATGTGCATAGACAGTTTCCAGATCACTCTCGGTGGCAGCTCTCTTGGCGGAAGAAAGTGTGCCAGCGTCGCCCAGTTTCTCGTTGATTTCTTCGATAAGTTGAATCACCCGCGCATCACTGCCACCTTTGACTATCCAGGGCTTGAGGTCAGTACCGCTGCCCAACCGNNAGCCACTGTCAAGCGTCATCAGGATGCGAACCTGGGTGTTCTCCGACAAACCTCGAGGCAACACGACAAAAGCTTCGCCCTGTCTCTCGTTCGCACTCGCGGTCTCCTCGTTGTCGCCACCATAAACCGGAATGCTGACCATCCGCTGGTTGGCAAAGCGGGTGTAAAAGGTCATTGACTTCTCGTTTTCAACGGGCGTTGGATACGTATCCCCTTTTTGAATAAAAACATTAAATTTATCTCCGGTGGACTGAGTGCCGTAAGAAAAAGGCGCTATGTTTCCAACATTGATGATTAACGGACTTGTCCCGTTGTCACCCGCTTTATCTGTTGCTCCCAATCCCTTGCCCGCCACGACGCCGAGTGGGTTACCGCACCGGCGGCACACTGCTGCATCTTGATCGTTAATTTCGCCACATTCCACCTTCGGGTCCTTGGGGTCCGGTGCCTGACACACGACCCGGCCGCCGAGATAGGCAGCGGTGATTGCTGCACCCAAAGCCACGCATTGCTTGGGATGGATCTTGCGTAGAACCTTGTGTGGGCCAAACTCCCTTTCCATGGACTCCTGAACCAGTGGAACCATTGTCGAGTTGCCGGCCATAATCACGTAATCAACTTGGTCTCTGGTCAGGCCAGACTTTTCCAAAGCTTTATCGACAATCAGCAGTGCCTTTCCCTTTCTCTGCTGACCGCTCGACAAGACCTTGCCACAGCGACAGCAACGGGAGTCTTCGATCAGGTTCACCGCATTACAAGAACACAGATGGTAATGACCAATCAACGAGACTATCAGTCGCTCGAACTGTGCCCTTGTGAACGGTATGTCAATGTCGATCAGGTCACCATCCCCATCTCTGAGCAAACCGGTTACTACGAGATCGGCATTATGTCCAGAGCTCAGCCGTTCCTTGACTCGTTGCGCAGATTTCTTCAACTCAACCATGAACCGGCGCTCAGCGCGGGGATCAATTCCGTAGTCTTTTTGAATACATTCAAGTGCGTGATCGACAATCGCTTGGTCAAAATCGTCTCCGCCCAGCCACATGTCGCCTTGCAGGTCCAATGGCGCAAAAACACTTCCAGCAAGCATCAGCACCGAAACGTCAAAGGTCCCTCCTCCAAGATCGTAAACCAGCAGGGTGCGTGGACTACCGTCCGGTGATTCTGCACCGAAGGCAATGGCCGCCGCAGTGGGTTCATCGAGAATCTTGATGACCTTCAGCCCGGCCAGAATCGCCGCCTTGCGCGTAGCATCCTTCTGGCTGTGACTGAAATAGGCCGGAACAGTAATCACGGCATGCGTTACTTCGGTGCCCTCACGATATTCGGCGGCCTTTTTTGCACGTTCCAGAATCATCGCGGAGATGTCGGATGGCGTGTACTGCAGGCCACCCATGACGACGCAAACGCTATCACCGGTGCCGTCGCGCGGTTGTTCGATGTGATAGCCAACACACTCACGCACTCGCTGTACTTCGGGGTCAGTTACACCTCGCCCCATCAGACGTTTGACAGACACGATGGTGTCCAACGGCGCCATCGGCCAGTTGTCGAACGCTGTATCGCCAACCAAGCGCTCTTCTTTTCCCTCCTCCCCTTTGCGGCCTTTTGGCTTTTTCAAACTGACAACCGAGCGCATCTCCGGTTTACTCTCAAAGCTATCGATCACTTTTGGCCGTGGTCCATCCATGATGGCCACAACAGTATTGGTAGTTCCGAGATCGATGCCGATCATCTTGCCCATCGCCTTTCTCCCCGATTGAAAAGTTGCTTCTCTGAGCTCTTGGCCTAGCCCTCATTGCGCACGACGACAACTTCCGCTTTTCGGAGTAGTGTTCTGTTCCAAAAATAGCCGGCGTTGATCTCTTCTATGATGGTTCCATCGGCTCTCGCCATATCGCGCACGGTGTCCACGATGCGATGCCACTGCGGATCAAATTGGTCGTCGAGGCTCTGAATTCGGTTGACGCCCCGCTCCGCTAGTAGCGTTTCCAGCTTGCGCCTGACGGTACCGAAGTTGCCTAACCACTTCTTCATCTGCGGTGTGATCTGATCGTCCTTCGTGTGGACATTATGGAAAACTCGGTCGAAAGCGTCGCTGATATCCAGCGCAGCAAGCAGCCACTCCCGCTTCTCCGCCTCTTGTCTCCTGCCCGCTTCCTCGAGTTCCAACCTAGCCTCGGCAAGGCTGCGGAGCAACACGCGCAAGTCCTGCTCTAGTGTAGCTTGCAGGTCGCCTGCCTGCCCATCCCAAGCCGGAGTTGGTAGTTCGGCCGCGGTGATCGCTGCCAAGAAATCGTCCCCCTTTTGGGTCATCACTCAAAACTCCTTCGCGGGTTGGGCGGGCAGCGGTCCGCTGTTCGCCTTGACGACACTGATCGTAAGGTCGTCGTCTAGAGGTTCTGACATAGCCTCGAGCATTAGACGTTCACAGATTTCTCGGGCCGGACGGTCTGCCAACTGCTTGACAAAATCGCGTAAACGAGACTCGGACATTGATTTTGCCAACCCGTCGGTGGACAGCACAAAGATGTCCCCTGGACTGGCCACGATTGACACAATATCAACGCTTAGGTGCGTCCCAAAGCCAAGCGCCCGTGACAACCAGCGCTGCAATCCTCGGACATCCTTGCTATCCGCGTTTAGCTCAGCAGCCAAGTTGTGGTCGGAGGTGAGACACCACATCGCGCCACCCGAATACTGGTACAAACGGCTGTCACCCACGTGCACAACCTTGGCTTGGTTGTTGTCGCCAAGCACCAAGGCGGTCAGCGTCGTAGACAGTCCTTTGACGAGCACATTGTTCTGCCCGGTAACCAGTAGCTCGCTATTGGCATGGTCCAACGCACGCTGTAAAGCAGCGTCGGTTAGCCGGAGCGATTCGCACTCGCTTTCGAGCGTAGCGATAAAACTGCGCACTGCCAGTCGGCTGGCCTGGTCACCCGCGGGCTTGCCGCCTACACCATCAGCCACCGCAAAAATACCCAGGTCAGGACGGAGGGCTACGAAGTCCTCGTTGCTATCGCGAGAACCTGCCGCTTCGGAGAGGGCGAAACAGTCGTATTTCATGGCTTCAGCCGAAATCAAGCGAGCGCAGCAGAGTCTGCGCATACCGGCTCATGCTGGCATCCAAACCGAGCGCGATAGCACGCCGCAAGTGCTCTGCGGATAACCTCCTCTGCCCCTTCCGCTGTAAGGCTAGCGCGAGATCCCAGTGAAGCACGGCGGAATCTGGGATGACGGCGATCCCTTTTTCAAATACCGCGATCGCCTTGTCGTAGGATTGGCGACGATTGTTGAATTCGCCCAGGTGTTGGTAGAAGCGAGCATCATGGGGATACTTGGCGAGCAGTGACCCCAGTTCCTTCTCGACATCGTCGCTGTCCCGGTAGTCGGCAACTAGTTGGCGTACCCGGTCGATAGCTTTATCCAATTCACCGGTCGTCGTCCCGCGTATCGCCTTGCGCAGCACCTCCAGCATGACCTCGGCGTTGGCGAAACGGTCAGCAGGCGCCTTTTTGAGTGCCTTGAGAATGAAATCGTTGATCGACTGCGGAATCTCCGGGCGAATCTCGATCGGCGGACGAGGGTAGCGGTTGCAAATTTCATTGGACAACGGCAAGAGTTCAACCTCATTCCACGGCAAGGTCCCGGTCAGCATCTCGTAGAAAGTCACGCCAAAAGACCACTGGTCTGAGGGAAAGGATGCCTTGCCATACAACTGCTCTGGCGACATGTAGGGGAGAGTTCCTGTTCCTGTCGACGCTTTCTGATCGGGATCCAGCATTCGTGAGATGCCGAAGTCTGCGAGCTTCGGCTCGTCTCCGTCCATCAAGATGTTCTCTGGCTTGATGTCCCGGTGCAACACCTGCTCGGCGTGAATGCTGACCAAGCCATTCAGCGTACCCTCGGCAATCTGGAGAGCACGGTCGACAGCTAGCTGCCGTTGGCGGCCGATAGCACCGACAAGCTGACGGAGACTACCGCCGGGTACGTACTCCATGGCCATTACGATCTGGTTACGAAAGACATCGAACCCGAGGTAGCGGACGAGGTTGGTCGACTTCAAGCCCCGCAGTTGCGCCCGCAGCGCGNNCAGTACTCTCTCTTTCTTGCGGCTAGAAGGTATCTTTAGCGCAACAACATTCGTCCGGAAATCCTCGATCAGGTCTTCGTCCAGGACTTTAGCCTTCCAGGTGTTAGCGAAGCCACCACCGCCGAGATGTTGCAGAAGCTCAAACGCCTCGTCGTTGGCGGACCCGGGGCTCCCAAAGCGGTCGATCATGGAGCAGCTCCAAACTTATAACGGTTACACTAGGAAGGACGCGTGGTCGCTAGGCGAAAGCTACGCGACCGGCTCATCAGTACCTACGCCATTTCTTTCCCATTCCCTGAAAACTCGGTTGAAGCCAGACGATCGGCCGCTTGTCGGAAAATCGTTCCAAGGGGGTCGGCGATCATGATGTCGGCCAGATCTTCGTAAAGTGGAACGCGGTTTTCAAGGGAACGGGTTGAGATGTTCTCACCGTGGCGAGCCCACGCGGCCGCTACGGCGGCATGGTAGAGCAGGGTGGCAGCCACGCGTTCGCCTTCGTCACTGGCTTTATTGATCGAAGCCTTGGCAAATTCCCTGACCCTTCGCAGGGTTGCCGGAGGAGTGCGATCGTCGCTCACCACTGAAAGCCAATCGTGACCGGATTGTGGTGTGTCTCTGAACAAGTCTGTTAAGTGGTTGGCGAGCGCGCTCCGATCGCTCAAAATCGTGGACAGGAAGCTTGATTGGGTATCACGATCGCTCGCTAAGGCTAGTAACCCATTGAGCTGAAGCTTCGTGGCACCTTCAGTCACAAGTTCGGCAAACAGATTGCGCATGAAAGATACCTCTACAATAATGCCCGCAGGGCGGCCAATTCTTCATCAACCAGCGCGTCTGATCCTGTCTCCTCGCGGAGGATCTCGCGAACAATCTTCCGGAAATGCCTGACCACCGTGTCGCTTCTGCTGCGAGCGGTTTTTTCGTCCAAGCCGTAGAGTGCGCCAAGCTCTCGCCAGGAGGGCTCGATCGAATCGCTCAGATACATGCCCATGAACAAACGGTAGTGGTCGACTTGATTTTTTCGTTCGCAGATCTCGCGAACCCGAGTCAGCGACTCGTCAAGGAGCCTGCGAACCCAAGCTTCGTTAAACGCGCTCTCAGGCGTTTCCGCAGCCGCCAACGCGAGACGCTCCCAACCGTCGCCGGTCCAGGCGTCAGGGCTAAGCTCCTCTTCGGCTTGACGTTTTTGCCGCCCCCGATAGCGTAGTTCGCTTTTCCAGTAATTTGCCAGCGCTCTCTTCAAGTAGTGCCGAAACGGCCCGAGCGACCGATCTGCTGCACACAAGAGGGCACGATTGACTGCCAATTTCTCGAAGAAACCCTGCGTCAACTCCTCAGCTTGGTCTCGATCGCGCGTCAAGCAGGAAAAGTAACTAAGAATTGGCCGTCGATAACGGCGAGCAAATTCATCGCGAGCCATCACGGCACGACTATTGCTGGCTAGTGCTTCGGCCAGCAACGTCCATGAGGTTACCGGAAAATCGCGATTACCCGAGTCGACGCTCACTTCCTTTGCCTCATGTCACTTATACACGACTTACCGCGGAGCCGGCCGCCTCGCGCGTGAATTGGAGGCCGACGGCACAATCCACAACAAGCTGCAAACCGATCCAAATGGTCTTGACGCCGGCCTCTCCGTCGNNGAAGAACAAGTCGGCGGGCCAGTCGGGGCAGGTCCAATCTAATCGCATCAGAACAGCAATCCGCCAGGAAACCATCGCGTACAGCGCGATAGCGCGCTGCAGGCGTTCGATCATGTCCAGTTGCAAGGCCTCGATCCGGCAGCCATTCTTGAGGGTGTGGAAGAAGATTTGGATCTCCCAACCCGCGCGATACCAGTCAATGAATTCGGCGACTTCTTCGAGAGTCTCGGCGATGCAATCGGTCAGCGGGCGCCACGCAACTG
>DKKJ01000381.1:0-133 GCA_002455175.1 Opitutaceae bacterium UBA6669 | reverse complement strand
GCTGGGCACGCAGCAACCAGTCGACCGGGGTGCCCAATTCGCAAGCGCCGGTTATCAGGTCGATCATATCGGACACGCGGTCGGACACGTAGACCAACTGCGCGTCCGGTAACTCCGTCGCCAGTTCGGCCAC
>DKKJ01000129.1:17041-39276 GCA_002455175.1 Opitutaceae bacterium UBA6669 | reverse complement strand
TCTACACGGCAATCAATACGGGGCATGGAGGTGCCCTTCCTCCCAAACGCCTGACCATCGGGAGAGCCACGTGGCGACTCCACGGATTTGCCTCACTCGACGCTGGCCCGGAACAGGGGCGTCTTCTAACCCGGCCCATCTTGGTTCGCGGTGGAGTGATCGAAATCAATGCGGACGCCCATCAAGGTATTCTGAGAGCTGCGTTGCTGGACGCGAAAGGCCATCCGTTGCCTGATTTCCGCTTGGAAGATTGTGAACCCTTGCAGCGGGACGCAACTCGTCATCGGCTGAGATGGAAGGCAGGGCGTACGATTCCTGAAGATCGTGCGGTGCAGGTTTTAATTGAGATGACTCGTGCACGACTGTTTAGCCTGACGGGTGGTACCTCCCGGTAGAGCTCTCTGGAGTGGGGGATCAGTGACGCGGTTTAACGCTCCGAGCGCAGATAACCCTATAAAATTTTATGCTAACTGCCCGCCTTGCTGTTTCCGGACGACGTATCGCTGCCATTTTTTTCGCGATGGGGAGTTTTCTTGGCCCTACTTGGGCTGCGTCTCCTCAAGCTTTGGTAATCGACGAGGTGCCGCTGCTTTTCGTTGACGATGGAGCCATCGCCGCCTCGAGCGGTTTGTCTCGGACAGTACACACCGCGCGCACGCGCTCGGAGCCGGTGTTGATCGCAGACAAAACGTGGGGNNGCTATGGCTCGGTGGTGAAGGATCGCGCTACGGGTCAGTATCGCCTCTGGTACATGTCGCGTTCTCAGGAGCCCGGTCCGGTGCCTGCGCCCCAGCTTCGAGTGGGGGGACAGGACCTCGTGTTGTACGCGACCTCGCTGGATGGCGTTAAGTGGGAAAAGCCAGCCCTCAACCTCCATGCTTATCGCGACTCCAAAGCGAACAACATCGTTGCCGACCTCCATTCGCCGGCGGTGTTACTCGACCCTTTTGAGCGGGATCCGGCCCGGCGTTATAAACTCCTCGGCTATATGAAGGGGCGATACTATGCCATGTATTCGTCGGATGGATTGAACTGGAAGCCCTTTCAGGAGACACCCGTTTTTAGTGCGAATGATACCATGTCGCTCACGCAGAATCCGCGCACCGGTGAATTCATGGCCTACGTGAAGAAAAATAGCACGACGGTTCCCGGCCGGGTAGTCTGGTTGTTTCGTAGCCGTGACTTTGTGACGTGGACGGAGCCTGTGCTCGTTTTCCATGCGGATGAGGAGTACAACCGATGGGCTCGCCACCCGGATCAGCGGACTGAGGTTTATAACATGACTGTTATTCCCCATGCCGGTGGTTTTATCGGGCTGCCCACAATGTTCCGCGTGATCTCTCGAACACCGGAAGGTCAGCCATTACCGAAGGGGCAAAGCGGCAATGACGGTCCGATCGACGTGCAGTTCGTCACCAGTAACGATGGTGTTAAATGGGAACGCAGCCATCCTCGTATCCACGTAATTCCACGCGGCGCGCCGGGCTCGTTTGACGGAGGTTTGATCCTCGGGTTGACGAGTGGCGTGGTGCACGACGCAGACACCACCTGGCTCCTTTATACGGCGTTGAATACCGGGCATGGGGGAGCCATCCCGCCCAAGCGTAACAGCATCGGGCGCGCTGAGTGGCGGCTGCATGGATTTGCATCACTTGATGCCACTCCTTCAGGGGGGCGGCTGGAGACGAAGCCGCTCGTGGTGCAAGGCGGAAGCCTTATAGTGAATGCTGACGCTAGTCTCGGAGTGCTACGAGTGGCGTTGCGCGAGAGCGATGGACGTTCTCTTCCAGGATTCACCTTAGAGGAGTGTGAGCCCTTGAGAACGGACGCAACCAGGCATCGGGTTCGGTGGAACTCTGGGCAAGCGGTTCCCTCTGATCGCCCGTTGACGGTGATCGTCGAAATGACCAGTACCCGTCTTTTTAGTCTCGCAGGGGTAGGAGAGTGAATCGTTCGTACGAGGTCGTCTAAAACGAGAATTCTTCGCGCTGCCTAGAGTGATCAAACGACGGCTGCTNNCCGTTAAGGGGGTGGCAAGCCACGAGCGTGGTGCAAGACGCAGACCACTTTTTTCTACTCTGCAGCACGCGGACTTGTGATGCTGTAGACGGGTATCGCTCTCCATTGCCGGAGCCGATTCCCCCATTTGATGAAATCCTCAAACCGCCCTCTCACTGAAGGAGAAATTCACGAACTCAAGCGTTGGAACACCCCGACTATCTATAATGGTTGGGAGCAGCTCACCCGTCATGATGCGGGCCGTGATGCGTTTAATGTCGAACAGGTACGGGACTACATGCCGCATATGGGACCCATGGCGGGATATGCCGTGACCGTGGTCTGCGAGCCGAGTAACCCGCGTCACCCCAAAAAGAACCCGCGGGCTTGGAGCGAATACCGNNTCCTTTTGGGGTGAGGTGACGAGCAACTTTCACCGCGCCCTCGGGTGTGTGGGGACAATTGTGGACGGAGCTATCCGTGATACCGATGAAATGAATGCGGCAGGATTCAAGGCCCTTGCCCGAGGCACGTGTGTGGGGCATGCTTACTCGTGTCCGGTACGGTGGGGTGGAGTGGTTGAAGTCTTTGGCCGAAAGATCCGGCCTGGGCAGCTGATCCACGCAGACAAGCATGGGTTTTTAGCGGTGCCTTTGGGCGAAGAGTCAGGTCTGTTGGAAGCGGCAAAGTTCATGGATGCGAATGAATGTCGCACGGTGATTGCAGCGGCGCGGGAGATTCGGGGTAAAACCCCGCGTGAAATCTGCGACGCGCTGGATCAGGCAGGGGCGGAGTTTAAACGTGCCGCGAAAGCTAAATTCGGGCGCAAAGGAGAGTGGTGACCGTGCTGTTTGGCTATTCTCGTTCTTTGCGTTAACAACCTCGTGACATGAAAACTATCGCCCTGCTTACTTTGCTTCTCGTTCCTTTGGCTAGCTGGGGGGCATTGCCTATCGTGCGTTTCGACCTACCCGGGACGCCACTAGAGGTGGCAACTCAAGAGGGCATTTTCGTACCTTTTGCCGAAAAAGTCGGTATCGAAGTGGAGCGATTGCTGGGGGACCCAGCGTCGATTGACGATCCCGCCACCCTTCGGCTGCTGCTCGCGACCCGGGTGCATTTGGCTCACTATCGGGCGGACAATGAGCGCGCCGTGGCGACGGCAGCCTGGATACGCAGTTTGCAAACGGATCCCGCGGCTCGGGCATTTGCGGGATTAACCACCTTTGCTGCAGTTGAGGCGCGACGACGTCATCCCGGAGCTTCCGCAGAGCAGACAGTTTTTCGTACTACCTTTTTATCAGAATTCGAACGCCAACTCGCCGCGTTGCCGAATACCCCTGCGATGGTCACCTTTCTGAAAACTCAGAAGCAGAAAATAGAGGAGGTAACCGAAACAGCCCTCTTACGCGAAGTTCGCGAGGTCATCATTCCAGCGATACAACGGCAAGGGCACTGTGGTCTTGCCGAAGCGGATCAACTCGTGCGGGTGCGACACCGTTTGCGGAGTATCCTCCCTCTTCGCGGAGAGACCATTGTCGCCCTGGAGCGAGCGATCGCGGCTAGATAGAAAGAGTGATTCTTGGCGAGGAACAGGAACTCGCTGCAAACTCAGAGGGCTCCTTGCGGTACCACAGGGCTCGGAGTGGCCCCTAAAAAGAACCATTCGCTGCCGATTGCAGGGAGGGCTGGCGATGAGTGAGTGATAGCGCATGTCCGCAGTGCCCCTGCTCCGGACTCTTACCTCCTGCCCCTCCGTTTCTCCATGAACTTGCCCTACGTCGCGTGGGTTTCGCGTTACGCTCTTTCGCCCGCGTTAGCTGCTACCTTCTTTGCCTCGTCACCGATTTTCGCCCAAACTGCAGCCGATTCGACCACCCGTAGGTCGGATGCAACCAATGAGTCGGTGGTGGCGCTGAGCCCCTTCACCGTTCAGGCTGAAAGTGACACCGGTTATCGTGCGATGGGCACGCTGTCCGGCACGCGTATTAATACCTCGCTGCGTGACATTGCGGTGTCGATCCAGGCGATCACTCCTGATTTCCTAGAGGACACCGGGATTACCGCAAGTACCGAACTATTGCAGTACACCACCTCAACGGAGGTCGCCGGAGGAGCAGGCGGAAACTTTGCTGGCAACGATTTGGGGAGTACCGCGGCCGTGCTCACCGGCGACGACAATCGACGTGCTGAATCGACCGCTACACGAGTACGTGGTCTAACCAGTGCCTCGACCTCGCGTGCCCTCTTTCCTTCGGTCATTCCTTTTGACAGTTACAACCTGAGCCGAGTGGAAATCAATCGCGGGGCCAACAGCGTCCTCTTTGGCTTGGGATCGCCCGCAGGGATCATCAATTACAATGTGAATGACGCGATGTGGCGGAATGCCAACAAAGCGGAGTTGCGGGTGGACGATTGGGGGAGCGTCCGGCAGGTTCTCGACCTGAACCGGGTGCTGATCAAAGATAAGCTGGCCGTTCGGTTGGTGGGATTGAACGACGAAACGAAGTACCAGCAGGAACCGTCGTTCCGCGACGATCGCCGCTACTTTGCGACCGCGACCTGGCGGCCGTTTCGATCGACGTCGATTACGGCCAACTTTGAGCGAGGATGGATTGATTCCACGCTTCCGCGGCAGGACTCACCTCGTGACTACCTCACGCATTTTTCGACGACCGGTAGCCGGTTTGCGCCCAACAATGTCGACTATCGGGATATCCCGGCCAACGCGGCGTTCATCCAGTTCGACTCGGGAGCGGGCGGTCGCCTCATGCTCTTCGACGGTCCCAATGCCAACACCGCCAGTTATGCGCTCTATCAATGGCCGGACAATGTATTCAACCGTGGAGTGGTTAACCCGGCTGCTGTGAATGCCGCGCGAAGGAACGATTTTCGTTTCCGACAATACGCCACGCAAAACGGGCGCGAAACAATGGCGACCTACTACGGCGATCCTCGTGGTTTTGACGCGATTCAGCTCTTCCTCGTCGATCCCACCGTCTTCGATTTCTTTAACAACAACATCGACGGCAACGCTTCCTTCCAGTGGGGCGACCTCCAAGCGTTCAACGCCGCGATTCGCCAGGAAGCCTTGGGAGGTAATGCGGGTCTCGAACTCGGTTTTGATTCGCAACGCTACCGGTCAGGGTATGTCGACGCGCTGGATGGTATTCGCGGGAATGCGCTTATGCTCGACGTGAGCGAAGGCGAGTTTGCTTATGCTACGCCCGGTAACCCGGCTTCTGGTCTCCGCCGTAATCCGAACTATCTCCGCCCCTTCATCGGTTCCCGGGGAAGTTTTGCGAATCGGTCCCGGGAAGGAGAAACCCTGCGCCTCACGGGTTTCTTGAAGCACAATTTCGCTGAACGATCCACCGGCTGGATCGGCAAGTTGCTTGGTCAACAGACGCTCACGGCCGTGGCCTTTCGCTACGAAGAAAATCGTGCGAATATGAGCGGGAACACTGCGTTTATCGACTACGATGATTCACGGGCTCTCGGGTTGACGGACGCTCAGTCCCGAGCTTCTGCCAATTCGTTGGGTTTCCTTTGGTATCTCGGTGATTCGGTGGCGGGAAAAAACACGACGACCGGACTGAACATTCCTCGCTATTCGGGGAACGTCACCTACCCGGATCAAATTTCTATCAATTACATTCATAGTCCCTCTGGAGAAATTCGCACCGGCACGGTCAGGGTCCATCACATCAACAATGAGCCCTTCGAACGCATGGCGACGGGCGCGAGCTTGGCGCGTGATAGGTTGGATACGGTCGCAGCGGTCTTGCAACTTCATTGGTGGGATGGCGGTGTGGTCACGACCTACGGTTGGCGGCGCGATGAGGTGGAGCAATTCACGTCGCCTGCGTTTCCCACCCGTACGGACTTCACCCGAATCATTAGCGAAGGGCGGTTGAACGATACTCCCACGGGGGTGGGGGAGGAAGACACGTTCACCTATAGCGGGGTGCTCCGGATGAATAAGCTGATTGGTAAGGTCATGCCCCGCGGCGTGGAACTCGATCTTCACTACGGCTGGTCCGAGAACTACCAGGGTCTTGCCGGCTNNGTCGTAGCGTGAAGGGCGGATTTTTTCCGGCACCCATTGGAGAAACCAAGGAAATGGGATTCAGCATGAATTTGCTGAACGACCGACTATTCTTTCGAGCCAACTGGTTTCAGACCGAGCAACAGAATCTTGTCGATAGCGGTGTGAGTGAATCCATCGATACCATCACCGCTCAAATGCCAGATAGCCCAAGCGGAGGGATCTATGGGCTACAGACGTTAGCGGAACTGAATGCGGTTGGTTTCACAATGCCGCCCGGGGTGGTGGAAGCGTTTGGGATAACCTTTAGTCCTCCGAATGCGGATGGATACGTGAACTACACCCGGGGCAATAGCGCCAGCGATATCAAGAAGGCGATGTCCAAGGGGTTTGAGTTTGAGACCACCTATGCGATCACGCGCAACTGGCGGTTGACGATGAATGTTTCCCAGATCAAAGCGATCGAATCCGAACGCGGCCAGAACTGGGCGGAAACCGTCGAATGGGTGAAACAAAACTGGTTCAATAATCCCGCTATACGCGCTCTGCGCGTGGGCGTAGGAGGCCAGTTGGATACTATTGGTGGATGGGAACAGCGGGCGGTCACGGGATTCCGTAATGTTCAAGAAGCCGATGGCGCCTCGAATCCTAACATTCGCGAATGGAGAGCCAATTTGGTTACCAACTATACCTTCCCGCGGAATACGCCGTTGGCCGGTTTTGGAGTCGGAGGGGCTGTTCGTTTTCAAGACCGCGTCTTTCTTGGATACGCAGGTAACGTCAACCCCGCAGATCCTGCCGGTTCTCTCATTTCTGATGTATCCCGTCCGATCATGGGACCGACGGAAACTGATTATGACGCCTGGATATCCTATCGTCGCCCCTTGGGTGATAAGATGATGCTCAAGCTGCAACTTAACGTTCGTAACCTCTTCTCCAAAGATGAACTAATCCCGTTCCGGGCTCAACAGGCTCCGATTTACGAGGCCTACGCAGCGTTTGATCACTACAAGGCAACGGACTATCAGATTTTTCGCATCGCAGCTCGCCGGACCATCTCTTTGCGCGCGACTCTAGAGTTTTAGTCTGGAATTCAAATGGTGGCTTCGCACTTCGTTCTTCGATTGCTGTGGGTGCTGATCGCAGGAACGACTGTATTGGCTCAGTCGGCTCCGGTCCTGATCAATCCAGCGACCGGCAAGCCATACGACGTGTTGTTCATCATGATTGATGATCACAAACCGGATCTGCACAGCGCGCCCGGTGGTAATCGAATTGTTGCGACACCCTCGATGGAACGACTGGCGGCGCGCAGCACGTGGTTTACGCGGGCCTACGTCGATGCTCCGGCCTGTTGCCCGTCGCGTACGGCTTTGGTTACCGGTGTGAGTGCGACCCGGTCGGGCGTGTATTNNACAGCTTGGATTTCGGGAGTACAGACCTTACCCGGCCTGTTCAAGGAGCGGGGTTACTTCACTGCGCACTTTGGAAAGATCACCCACAACCGCTATTTGGAAGATGACGAACGCGATTATGCTCCCGGCTACTACAAGGCGTTCAATCGTAACGTGACTCACAAGGATTCGGATCTACGGAAGTTTATATTGCCTGGTACCGAGGTGGCCATGTGGACCTCTGGGTGGTCGTGGGGCGTACTTCCGGACGACTGGGATCGAGACGACCCGAGCAAGCTTCAACAGGATACCGAGTTCGCGCTGCAAGCAGCCCAGCTCCTGAAGCAAAAGCACGATCGGCCTTTTTTTATCGCCTGTGGATTCTGGCGTCCTCACGTCAGCTGGACCGTTCCGAAGCGGTATTTTGATCGGTATCCACTGGAGTCGATCGAATTGCCCGAAAGCTATCGCGCGGGTGACAACGAAGATTTGCCGAAGGCGGCGCAATGGTTGGCGACGCATCGCGGCGAGCACGCGTTCATCACGAAAAACGATCTGTGGAAAAAGTGCCTGCAGGCGAAGTACGCAGCGACGGCCTATGTGGATGACCAAATCGGGCGCTTGTTGGATGCCCTTGATGCCGGGCCCAACCGGGACAATACGATCATTGNNCATTGGTCCAAATTCTATCTTTCTGAGCTGGCGTGCCGCGTGGTGTTTTCAATCAGCGTACCTGGTTTGCCACGGCAGCGTTACGAGCATCCGGTCGGCTTAATTGATATTTATCCCACCCTCGCAACCCTCTGCGGGCTGGGAAAACCGCGGACCCACGATTGGGACGGGGTGGACCTGACGCCTTTGCTCCGCGATCCGCGGGCGCACCGAGGCCGGCCGGTGTTGTCCACATATGGGCCTGATTGCCACTCGCTACGAGACGATCACTTTCGCTACACTCGCTACCTCAACGGCGAAGAAGAACTCTACGATCATCGGACGGATCCTCATGAGTGGCGTAACCTCTCTGCGGATACCCGATACGCTGCGGATAAAACCCGATTGCAGAGGGAGCTTCCACCGCCGAGCGCGCCGGAGATCGAATACACGACAGGGAAGGAGAAAGATTCCAATGCCTGGTCTGAAAAAGCATTCGATTGATCCTTCCGTTGCCGAGGACTTGGGGGAGCACGTTCGTTTGCGCTCCGCGATCAACCGACGGGAAGCCCTCCTGCGATTGGCGACGTTTGCCGCCACCCCTGCCGTCTTCAAGNNTCAAGAATTCCCTTTTGGCAAATGTTGGTGGGCGGCTGCCGTCGGTCAGTTACCATAATATTGAAGAGTGTGAACCACTTGATGACGGAGGGTGGCGGTTGAGTCGCGTTCCTCGGACGCTTCGAGCGCACCTGAATAGCAATGCGCAACGGCGGTCTTATGCTCCGGCCGGTGCAGAACTACGTTTTGGTTTGGTGAGTCAAGAAGCGCGTATCGTTTTAAGGAAAGTGGAAGATCGTGGTGAAGCGGCGCGTCATTTACCTGCGTTGGTGGAAATTTATCAGGGCGACTTGCTCGTAGATTGGCGGCCCCTGGCAGACGACTGGATGGAGATCCTGGTGCGTCGGCCGCCNNTCCGGAAGCGGAGGCGCTCCTCGCTTTCCTCCGGAACTCGTTCGGGTGGCCTTGCCTTGTTTGCCCGCGGTACAGCTGCTTAAGATTGAAGGTGACGTACGGCCCGCTCGGAACGATGAAGTGCCGGCGCGGCGCTTTCTCGCCTACGGTTCCTCCATTACCAATGGCGCTCACACGGTGCGCCCCGGTGATGCCTATCCTGCGAGGATTGCTCGTAGGCTAGGAATGGATGCATTTAATCTGGGATTTGGGGGCGGTGCCCACCTCGAGCCGGAGATGGCTGAGTGGATCGCCCAGCGCACCGATTGGGAGTTCGCTACCCTCGAGTTAGGGATCAATCTTGTCGGCCGACTTACCCCGGAGGAGNNGAAGAGATTGGCGGCGTTTTTGCCGAAGATCGCGGCTGCTCGCCCTGATCAGTGGATATTTTGTATCGATCTATTCACGGCAAATGGTGACTTCACGCAGAACCCGCGTTACCCCGCGTTCCGCGCAGCGGTCCGCGATGCCGTTGCAAAAATTGGATCACCTCGTGTCGTGCACTTCGATGGACGGGAGCTTTTGAGTCGTGCGAGCGGACTCACGCTCGACCTTGTGCACCCATCGTCTGACGGTTTCGAAGAGATGGCGGATCAGCTCGTACGCCGACTGCAACCTTACCTTGCCAAGGGCTGAATGCGTTGGCGTGAGAACGCTCTTTCAACCCGCAACCGGGAACGTTTTCCTTTTCCAATCGTTACTACATGAACGTCCCTGACTCTGGAACCACGGTGTTGACGCGTCCCCGACAGGGTGCGACGTCGCCGGACGCGCGTTGGTTTGCTGAAGAGGTGCATGTGCATGAGCGATCGTTGAAAGGCTACCTGCGTGGCGTATTTCCGGCGGTTCGAGATGTCGATGATCTCGTACAAGAATCCTATCTTCGGGTGTGGCGGGCCCGTGCTATTGAGCCGATTCGATCGGCTAAGGCGCTCCTGTTTCGAATCGCACGGCACTTGGCGATCGATGCCATTCGACATAGTCAGGCTTCTCCTACCGTTGAGGTCACGGATTTGCGTACCTTGTCCGTTTCCACGGACGGCCCAGGAGTGGTCGAACAAGCAAGTCAGAGTCAGGAGGTCGAGCTTCTGCTGCAAGCGATCGACACTCTTCCCGCGCGCTGTCGTGAAATCGTGATTCTACGAAAACTTCAGGCGGTTCCTCAAAAGGAGATCGCTGCTCGCCTTGGACTTTCTGAACAAACGGTGCAGGTCCAAGTGGCGCGGGGCGTGAAGAAATGCGAGCGCTATCTCAAGCGGCGGGGAGTCCGCAGTATGGAATCATGAGCACGTCCTCACATCGAGATTCGCGTCCTCTTTCCAGCCGGCNNGTATATCCTGGCGAGATGCGGGATTGACGCCAGCGCAGGAACAGGAACTTCAGGCATGGCTGGCGCGCGACGCGAGGCACGGAATTGTGCTTGAGCGTCTGGGCTCTGCGTGGGCGGCGTTGGACCACCCTGATTTTAGCGCTGACAAAGAGAGGCATGTTCGCACCTTGGCCGCACGCGCGAAGACCCGCCGCCGTCGACAATTTTGGGGTGCAAGCACCGCAGTCGCTCTCCTTGCATTTGCGCTTATTCTTCTGGNNGTTCGTTGGTCGAACTCAATTCCGATGCTGAGATTGTGGTGGAATTCTCCGAGCTTGTTCGGTCCGTCCGTCTGGTCCGTGGAGAGGCTCACTTTCAAGTCGCCCATGAACCCGATCGCCCCTTTTTGGTTTCTGCGGGGAGTGTAGCAGTCAAAGCGGTCGGAACTGCTTTTACGGTTCGTTTTGATCCTCAAGTCGTTGAAGTCTTGGTGACCGAAGGCCGTGTGGTGGTCGACGATAAGATCGAACCGCGTCACAACGCCCTTGAGACGATTGGCGCTGGGAATCGAGTAGTGGTACCAACGGGAGAGTCGGGTGCAGCGATGCGTGTGATGGAGCTGAGTGGTGACGAGTTGAGTGAACGCCTTGCCTGGCGGGAGGTTCGACTCGAATTTTCTGGGACTGCACTCGGCGAAGCGGTCGCTAGCTTCAATGAGCGTAATCGAACGCAGGTGAGCATTGCCGATCCGTCTTTAGCCAAACTTAAAATCAGTGGTATTTTCCGGGCAGACAATCTCGACGGTTTTATCCGCCTGATGGAAGATACCCTTGAGCTCCAATCCGTGGTGCGGGGTACGGATACCATCGTCTTGGAACGTCGACGTTGAGGAAAGCCGGGGGCGGCGAAAAAAAGCTGTAACTGATTTTTGCAGCCGGGCCGTCTGAACAGGCGAACGTGCCTCCTGAGTGTGTGGCAGTTTGATTCCACCTGTAGCCCGACCCCTATGTCCTTTTGTAAGACCCGTTTGGTTTTTCTTTCACCCATCGACCGGTTCCGCTGGTTGCGTTTCCCACTCGTTGCTGGGTGGGTGATCCTCCTTGCCGCCGGCTCGGCTCTTTCTGCCGCTGACGATCAACAGCGATCGTTTGATGTGCCGTCAGGCACAGCGGAGCGATCGCTCAAGCTTTTTTCTGAGCAGGCCAGAAGGGAAGTGGTGTTTCCCACTGATTTGGTCGCGGATGTTCGCACCAATGCGGTCAAAGGTGAGTTCACCCCGCAGATCGCGATAGATCGCCTCCTCAGCGGCACTCCTCTGGTGGCGGTCAACGATGCGCGCACCGGCGCTTTTGCGATCAAGCGTCGCGACCTACCGTCTCCTCCAGCCCCTTCTCCTCGTGTGGCAGATGAGGAATCGGGTCGTATTGCGGGGCGCGTTCAGCATGCCGTGACCGGGCTCTTTCTGAATGGTGCGACGGTGGAAGTACCCGCTCTCGGACGTACGATGTTGACCGATCAATTGGGACGCTTCGAGTTTCGCCAGGTTCCGCTGGGAAACTACGATGTGACGGTCAGCTATACCGGTCTCGATCCGCAAACGGTATCCGTACAGAGTGGTGATGCCTCTGCCGTCACGATGCTTTTCAAGTTGAGCTCGGAGGTGCTCAAAATGGAGAGCTTCCAAGTCACGACCGAAGCTGAGGGCCATGCCGCTGCGATCACGCGCCAACGTAACTCTACTAACTTGATCACGGCAGCGGCCACCGACGCTTTCGGTGCTTTGGCGAGCCAGAATCCGGGGGAAGTCTTTATGCGGTTGCCGGGGGTGGCTGCGACCATCGGCGAGGATAACGAACCCAGCGCCGTGTCGATCCGAGGAATGGCATCACGTTTGAACGCGGTGACCATTGACGGAGGCATGCTGGCTCCGGTGTCCAGCGCGGCGACCCGGCAGGTGCGTTTTACCACCAATTCGACGACGCAGTTTGAGGAGTTTGAAGTGGTGAAAGGGATACGGCCGGATATGGATGGCTCTTCAATCGGCGGCACGCTGAACATGAAGACCAAGTCGCCGTTGAGCACCACTCGCGACCACGAAGTCACTTACAAAGTCGGTGCGCGCTGGGCGCCTCCCTTTGCACCGCACAATCCCCTTCGACGGGATCGTCCCCTCCACGTGGATCTTTCACTCGGCTACATGGGCGTGTTCGATATTTTTGGAAAGAAGCGCAACTTGGCGCTGTCGCTCAACAGCACGTATTTTGAAAGTGTCGGCGACTACGCCCGTACCATTCGCGACTACGAGTTCACGCTGAATCAGCGGGCTTATATCTGGGACTACCAAGCGGCGGACTACTATTTCAATCGCATCTTGGAAACCCTAAGCGCTCGACTTGATTACCAGGTGGCAGAAGGGACTATCGTGAGTGTGCGAGGAGCCTTCAATGACTACGACGCCTGGGGTGGTCATATTTTCAATCAAGCTCGGGCCTTTACGTCAGNNTTTTGCCCAGCTACACGGCAACGCGGACGGAGGTGCGGCCGGTCGCGGCTTCTCAGTTCAGTCTGAGCTCGAACTCCATTGGTCAACTACAACGCCAGCGCTCCCTGCAATTGGTTCTCGAACACGAACGTAATCGTTGGGAGCTGGACGTGAGTCTCAACTACGCACTCGGCCGTCTCGATCAACTAAGTGGTCAAAGCCGCGACGACCATGCTCCTGGTGGTTCTTTTACCGCGACGATTCCTGGATTGGGTTACGTGATCGATACGTCGCGTTCTCTGGAGTACCCGGATTTCACCCAAACCGCAGGTCCGATNNGCCAGGACTCCGATATGAGCACCTGGGATGATCGCAGTTTGACCTATGTGGGACCTGATCGCGCCGCGAACACGGTGGATGACACCCTGGCTCCCTTCTTAAGCGGCGCTCGCCTGAGTTCGGAGTACAAGTTAGGTAAATTGCCTTTGATCGACGTACGCCGTCTTGCCCAAAACCTGCGCGAACGACCGGAGTATTGGCTTAATAACGCTTACTATGCAGAAAGTCGCCGCTACTCGGGGACCAACAAAGTTGAGGAGGATGTCAGCGCGGCCTATCTTATGGGTAATACCAAACTCGGCAAGCTGACCGCTTTGGGAGGCGTGCGCTATGAGCTCACAGAGGTCAACAGCAAGGCCTGGGTTATCCAGCGTACGCGTACCGACATCACCGATCCTGTTTTACGTGCCGCAACGGAGTACAGCCGCCGCACAATTAAGGGCGACTACGATCACTGGTTGCCTAGTCTCCACCTAAGCTACGCGATTCGTCCCAATTTCATCGCCCGGGCGAGCTGGTCCACAGGGATAGGACGTCCAGAGTTTTCCCAANNATGACACCGCACAGACGGTTACGCTCAGCAATCCCTCGCTCCTCCCGCAGTCGGCGACGAATTGGGACTTAGGCTTGGAATACTATTTAAAGCCCATGGGGCTTGTATCCGCCAGCCTCTTTCAGAAAGATCTGGAGGACTTCATTTTTACCTCGGCAGGAGGAATCGTGGGCTCTGGTCCAGATAATGGGTTTGGGGGACAGTATGCTGGTTATACCATCAATACCACGTTGAACGGAGGTTCTGCCCGCGTCCGTGGGGTTGCCNNTCCCGCGGGCGATTCCGAGGGAGCTACCTTGTCAACTACACGGGCGAATACTTGTTCGCCTATTCCGCAGATCCTTCCCGTCTGCGCTACAAAACCGCTTTTACTAATACGACGATCAGCACGAGCTGGGCCTTTCGAAAGAACCTGGAGGCCTATGTCGACGCCTACAACGTCTATAACAAATCTCAAGGGTACTACTTCGGCGTGCCAGGCCACCGTCAGCAGTATTCCATCAAGGGGATGATGCTGAGCTTTGGAGTTCGCGGCCGGTTTTAACACGAAAGTCAATCTATGCAAANNGCGGAGTTGGTGGTCAATCCTCCTCGATCGCAGGAACGGGTCATCGTCCGTGATCGACCCTGGGAGCAGTTCATGATCACCTTCTACCTTTCTGTTTTCGAAGAGAACGGAAAACTGCGAATGTGGTACATTTGTCGCGATGCCGAGAAAAAACCCAATCTTGCTTACGCAGAGTCCACGGACGGCGTGAATTGGACTAAGCCTGAGTTAGGTGTGGTTGAGTATGGGGGGAGTCGTGCCAACAATCTTGTCGGCGTCACCAGCCTCGAGGGAAATGTCTTTCGTGATCCGCAGCCACGGTCGGACGCTGAGCGTTATGTGTACGTGAGTACCGTTTTCAAAGGAGGCGGAATCTATCGGTTTACCTCACCTGATGGTTTCACGTGGCAGCGGGATTCTCAACCCCTCCTTCCTTTTGAAGGTGATTCCCAAAATGTGACGTTCTGGGACGGTAACCTGAATCGCTATGTTTCGTATCTACGTGGTTGGGACGTTGGCCAACCTGGTGGTTCGCGCCGGAAAGTCGTTCGACTGGAATCCGACCGTTTGGACCGCCCAAGTGGAGTGGTGCCTGCGCAGAGAGAGAAAAAGCAACCAGCAGACCCGACCCGCGATCCGTTCATTATTGATGAGCTTCCGACGGTTTTCAGATGCGATGAGCAAGATCCAGCGGACACCGACGTCTATACCAATGCCGTCCAGCCCTATCCGCTCGACCCCGCATGGTACGTAGGATTTCCGGCGTTCTATCGGCATGCCAAACAGTCGCCGCATCGCAATGATGGTTGGACCGAGACCCAGTTTATATCCAGTCGTGATGGAAAGCGCTGGGAGCGCTATGGTCGGGAAGGTTATCTGCGTCCCGGTTTGAAGGGGTCAGAGAGCGCCAGCATGCTCTACATGGGGACCGGATTGATTGTGCGGGGAGATGAAATTTGGCAGTATGGAACAACCTATCGCACTACCCACGGAGACGTTCCTGCCCGGGAGAAGGGAGGGGACGGGGTGATCTATAGATTTATTCAACGCGTCGACGGTTTTGTCTCGTTGGATTTCGCATCAAATGGAGGACGCGCTCGTACGCTACCGGTGAACGTGATTGGGTCGGATCTTCTGCTGAATCTCGATACGGGTGCGCTGGGCACGTTGCGTGTCGCCTTGCTGGACGAAAACGGTCAAGCGCTGCCTGGCTTTGGGATAGCAGATTGCGACCCTTTGCTCACCAACGCCACGGGGGCCAAGGTGACCTGGAAAGGACAAGGGGATCTGACCTCTTTGCGAGGGAAGCAAGTGAGCGTGTCGTTTGAGGGGAGTCGGACGAAGCTCTACTCTTTTCGCTTCGAGTGATCGAGGGGACTACTTAGGTGACAAAGGGGTTTGTCACCTGCAGTGACGAGGCGGAGTGGACGAGCGACGTCGTCCACTCCACCTCAACAAGGTTTGAAGTAACTCCCGCGAACCCGGTCAATCCGTCGCTTTCAACAGTGATGAGGACGGGATCTTAGCGAGGATCAGATTCTCGTAAGGACCTTTTTCACCCCCTTCATAGAAGCAGAGCACCGTGCCATCGGGGAGGACGGCGAGATCGCTATAAGCACTCGGGCCGGGCGTAACAACAAGAGTATGCGGCCAGGTCTGGCCTCCGTCGCGACTGGCGCGTACGGTGAGGTTTTGGCGAAGTCGACTGGTGCTGGTGGCTGATGCTCGGGGATTCTTTTCGAGCGAAGCAGGGTGAGAGTACAACAGAACGGGAAGTTGGCTGGAGGACTTTGATTCGATGCGCGCGAGAGCAGCCATGCAAACCGGCTCCCAAAGCGATTCCTGAAATTCGGGAGCGGTCCAGTGGGTGGCGCCGTCTTTACTCCAAGCGAATGCTCGGCGATTGCGGGTGGATTCACTGCGAATGGCCAAGAGCACGCGTCCAGGGGCTGCTTCAACCACGGCCGTTTCGCTCGGGTTGGGCGCTGGGTCCGGGTGACGAGCCACGATATCCCCGGCCTGCCAGGTCACTCCGTGGTCGTCGCTGTAGAGAGTGGCACAGATGGAGGGACGATGAGCATGTCCACCTTCTCCGGTGCTGAGCCAGACAGCGACGACCAGGCGACCTGTCGTGAGACGCACTCCATGTCCCGGGCCAATCGCAATGACGCGCCAAGCATAGCCGTCGCGGGAACGAAACGTCTCGAAAGCCTTTGTGATCTCGCGGGGACGAGTGAAACTGGCACCGCCGTCGCGGCTGGTCACGATGAAGGCTCGACCGTACTCCGCACAATACAGCAGGTGCGTTTCGCCTGTCGACGGGTCAGTAATCCACGTTGGGTTGTTGAGCGTGAATACGCNNGTCACGACCTAACCCTGCGGCGACGGCAGCGGCATTGCGCTGCATATCGGGGGGGAGGTGAGACTGACCGACCACTTCCCGTGGAGACTCCCAGGTTTTAGCGTGGTCGGTGCTCCGCCTGAGAAAGAGATCGACGTGATCCCAATCACCGCGGCCGAGCTTGCGTGCTTCCCAGGCCGCGAGAACGGAGCCCTGGGGCGTTACCACAAGAGCAGGGATACGATGCAAGGCGTATCCAATATCACCTACAGAGACTAGGACTTGCTTCTCAACATCGCCGAAAGCGAAGGACGAAAAAACGCAGATGAGCAGGACGATGAGGGCTGGCCGGGGACGCAAGGACTGCAATGGAACCATCGGAGACGCCGGGAGCTTAGTAGTCGAATTCTGTTACCCAGATCGGACATTCTCCGCGGCCGCGCCCGTGATAGTAAAACATGAACCACTTTTTCCCACCGAGGTGGATGAGCCAGGGATAGCCAAAGTCAGTATTCGGGTCGCCCTCAATTTTGGGCAGGGTGATCAACGTGCGGAGGGGTTTGAAGGCCAGAGTCTTGGGATCACCCTGCCAGAGTGTAGCTACAGATGGGAGAGGGCGCTCGATCGTAGCGGCGAGAAGTTTCGACGGATCGTGGGGATCGACCATCGCAAACGGATAAGTGATGAGCGTGGCGTGAGCGCCTCGCGGAGTCATGTTGGACAGCTCCGTTTGCCAGGTTTTTCCCCAGTCATCCGAGACGGCGATGAATTGCCGGACTGCAGCTGGGCCACGACCACGGATAAAGACGAGCAGGCGATTCTCGTGGCGGACAACGACGGGCTCACCGGCATTGACATTGCTGACGAGAGCGGGGTCGCCCCAGGTCAGTCCATCGTCTTCAGAGATGGAACGCCAGATGCCACGCGTGTAGGGCTTCGAACCGTCACGGTAGTGACCCACGACCATGAGGCGTTTACCTGGCAGCTGCACAATAGCTCCGGTGGAGGAGCCGGTCTTGTTGGGTCCAAGCGCGGACGTATCCACCGTCTTCCATGTCTTACCGTTGTCGGTCGAACGCCAACCGAAGATGTGGTTGGCTTCGTTTTTGCGATGTCCGTGGGAAAGGAGAATGACGGCTCCGTCATGCGCTAGACCAATCGCCATATTTCCGCTGTTCGTGTACTCCATGCCGGGACCAAACTCGCGCAAAACATTTGGCGGAGTGAACGTTTTGCCGTCGTCAGTCGAAATCGAAACGGCCGGGCAACTTCCATCGCCGTGGTGGGTGCCGATTTGGTAGCCAAGAACGATGGTGCCATTCGCGGTGCGTACTGCCTTGGGCCAGGCTAGATGCTGGAAACGTGGATTATCAAGCGGAGCGACAGCGATCCGTACGGGAGCATTGTCGGGACCGACTCCGGCCCAGGCGGGATTCGGGGTCGCGCAGAATGCTGCGGGCGCGGCCAGCAGGCCAAGGAGCAGGAGGCAGGGGTATATGTTTTTCATAAAGGTAGAAAGGTGGTGTGACTTCAGGTTGTGACCTGCGTGGATACCGAGTGTGTGTAAGCGCAAAGGCGGATGGCGTACCGGCGCATAGGGGGTTAGCGAAGCAGGTTGTCGTAGGTACGAAAGTGCCAGGCGGAGGTTCCTTGGGCGAACCAGTAATTTAGGGAGAGGCGGAAGCGTGTTCCTCAGCTCCAGGTCAGGGTGGACCAGGGGATGTGCATCTTGATCCGACTCAGTCGTGAGGAGAATGTGGCCTCTCAAATTCAGAGTGATCTAAGGGGTCCAGACCCCCGTCGATTCGGCCAAGCGTGCGCGTTGGAAATCGCGAGCCGATGATCGAAAATAGGTGATGAGCATGATGGTGCCGGCAATGAGGAAGACACCGGAGATCCCGGCGAATACTCCTGCTAACCCTACTTCTCGTTTGAGGAAACCGGCGACCAACACGCCACAGCCTCCGGACGCGGTGGCGCAGGCATTCATTAAGCCAATACCCGTTGATCGCATGGAGGGCGGAACGATTTCACAAAGTGTCGGATGGTCGTTAGACTGACCTACGCCTCGCAAGAAAGAGAAGGCGGCGATTCCTGCTGCGATGACTCCAAAGTTGGGCTGGCCAAGGAAAACGAGGAGGAAGGGCGCGGCCAGTAAGTAGCAAGTCCCGTAAGCCAGCACGCGCCGGTGTTGATAGCGTACCGCGATGCGGTCAGAAAGCCAGCCGCCTACCGCAATCCCGGTCATCACGGAAATTTGAAGCATGAATGTTCCCGAAAACCCCGCCGCAGCCAGCGACATATTGTAGGTTTCCCTCAAGTACAAGGGCAGCCAACTGAAGAAAATCCACATGCCCATGCCTGACATCATGGATTCACAAACCATCGCCCAATACGTTGGGATACGCACCAGTGTCCTCAGGGTTTCGCCGAAGGAGGCTCGCGGCGGACTTTGCGTGGCCGACGACGGCACAGCCGGTGTGGTGGGGAGGAAGGGGCGCGAGATCAGCGCGAGCCCCATACCAATAAGACCGAAAACCAAGAAACCGGAGCGCCAGCCGTAATGTTGGGCAAGGAAACCAGCGGCTGAGCCGCCGAGTACCATGCCACAGTTAATGCCTACGGTCATCACGCTCATCGCCTTCGCGCGCGTATCCGTAGCATGATACTGAGCGATCAAAGCGAAGGCCGCAGGGAAAAATAAGCATTCAGCCAGACCGAGACCGATCCGGAGTGAAAGAAGAGCGGGATAGTTGGTGACGAGGCCGGTGACGGCGGTAATGGCGCTCCAGGCGAATAGGCTGATCACGACCATGCGAGGCCGCGACCATCGGTCTGCGAGGACACCGGCGATGGGAGATCCGAGGGCGTAGCTCCAAAGGAAGAAGGAGCCAAGCATGCCCAGGGNNCTCGAAAGCGCTAAGTCGACACGCAGGGCGGCCAAGACTGACGACATGGCTGCCCGGTCGGCGAAATTCAGCGCGGCGGCGACAGCGAGGAAACCGGTCGTTTGCCAACGAAGCTGGCGATAGAAGGGGGCAGAGGAGGAAGGGGAGGCAGCGGGGTCCACGGGGCGCAGAAGATAGAAATTCGCGCCCAGCCAACACGGAAGCGGTCAAGGTGCAACCACGTCTAGAGGTTTACAAAAGGTGCCACTCTGTAGCCCGGCAGCGGAAGCGTTTTTCACACGGAAAGAGGTCTTCGTGTCGTTACCGGAGATCCCGCAAAGCCNNAGGACGCTGCGTCCCGGTCGCCCGTCGTGGGCGGCTCGTCGAATGGCAGCTGGCCAACTTCGTCAATGGCGCGCTGGTTGGGAGCTTCCAGGGTCCGGCCGATTTCGGCGCCCTGAGAAACGAGGGTGTCTTGCAATTCTGAGATCGAGACTTTCCGCACGGATACACCCTTTTTGACCGCAAGAGCGGCAGCCGTACCCGCGGCCTGACCTTGGCCTTGGCAAATGGGGACGACACGGGTTGAGGCCACGGCTTCGTGCGTGGCGGACAGGCATTTTCCGGCCATCATCAGTCCGTCCACGTCTCGAGCGATCAAGCAACGCAGCGGGAGCGTATAGGCGCGGACGTTGTGTGAATCCACCCAGGTGCCTGCTGGACGATGAATGTCGATGTGGTAGCCGCCCATGCTGACCGCGTCGTCGAACACCCGTCCGGCGATAAGGTCGTCGGCCGTCACAACGTAGTCTCCCATAATACGACGGCTTTCTCTCACGCCTAACATGGGGGCAATTTCACGAAGATGAGATTGGGAAAAGCCGGGAACGTAGTTGCGAAAGAACTTCACGAGGATTGGAATCTGCTCGTAGACTTTAGCGTAAGCATCCGTCAGACTTCGAATGTCGGTCGGATCGAGCCCGAGAACGCGGGTCATGACGACGAGGTATTCGTCGGGCCGATGTGGCTTCACCCCCACCACTCGTGATTGCGGTACGTCGAACTCACCGGCGGCACGTGCCCTTTCAATCAACTTTGCATAACCGCCACAGATGATGACGTTGAGCGAGTCGATGCGTCGCATCATCTTTTCGCGAATATCATGATAGGGTGCGATCCACTCGCGATAGTTGATCTCGGGGTCTTTGCAGCCGGCGATAAAGCCTTCCCGGCTGACGCCTCCGAGCTTGAAGACCAGGGTGGGGGCTTGCACTAGCCCATCGGCGGTACGGCCTTTTTGCCAGGCGACTCCACCCCTGGCGGCAACATCGCCATCCCCGCTGCAATCGATCGTGATATCCGCTTCGATCCGTTGCCGACCTGATTTGTTTTCGACGACGACACCCCGTATGCGATCCCCTTCGCGAAGAGTATCTACGATCGGCGAATGGAGCAGGAGACGAACTCCGGCCTCCCGCATGAGTTGCATCAGCAAAATTTTCCACGTGTGCGAATCGATGCTGATGGCTGACGCGCATTTGGGATCGAACTCGTGTTGGCTCGCTGCACCGGCGGCTTGGAGTCGCTGGCAAAACTCGAAAGGTATTCCCTTTACGATAAGGCGATAGTCGCGATCGTGAAAGCCGAGCCACGGTAACGTAGCGGAAATGCCTCCGAGAAAGCCGGCGCTTTCCACTAGTAGAGTGTCAGCCCCGTTACGAGCGGCAGCGAGGGCGGCCGTCTGACCGGCAGCGCCGGAGCCAATAACGAGGACCTGGGTACGGAGTGTAGACGTGGGGGTGGACATAGACACGATGGACTGAGGAGAGGCTACTGACAGGTTTAGTAGAATGGTAACTGACTGTATGAGGGTCTGGACCCGAAGTTAGCCAGTTGTCTGGCGCCATGAAGCTCAGGGTTGNNTTTTTAGCATTTATGTAACGTTTATTGATGGAGGACGTCGCCGCTCGTTTTGTCGCCCGAATTGATCGGGTGCTGTCATCTGGCGGGGTGGCTCGCGTGATACGCGCGGATCAAGTCGGGCATGCGGGTATGCCCAGAAACGCCTCGTTAATGGAACAACCTCGGTTGATTATCGCGCTTGAGGGACGCGTGGAGTTTGAGCGAAAAGACGGCGAGGGACGGGGCTCAACGGTCCTTTCGGAAAGAGACGTTTTGTTTGTTATTCCGGGACGGTGGGTGCGGGCGCGGGTGCGTGAGTCCTATGCTTCGATGGGAATCGTTTTTTACGCGGAGGCGACGCGGTTCTATCTCATGCAGTCCAACCCGACCGATGATGGTCATCCAGGAATGCCGGTAGAAGGGTATGTTTGCCCCGAAGGGATTGGTGAGGAAGGGCGAGCTCTGACCCGCTTGCTAGCCGGATCGCCTCCAGCCTCGGCTGAGCAATTCTTTCGCTCGGCTGCGGAGTGTTTGCTCGTGTTGGCGCGCGAACTCTTGGTGCGACCGACAGAGCAAGTGACGGGTGGGAAGGCTTGGTTTACCTGGCAGGCGGCGTGTGACTATCTTCTCGAGCACTTGCACCGTCCGCTAAGTCGAAAGGATGTCGCCCGTTATCTCGACGTTCATCCGAACCATTTGTCGCGGCTTTTTGCTGAGTTTGGTTCGATGACGTTTGGGGAGTTTTTGCTAAACCGGCGACTGGAGCGGGCGT
>DKKJ01000129.1:0-17016 GCA_002455175.1 Opitutaceae bacterium UBA6669 | reverse complement strand
CGGCTGGCAGGTTTTTCCAGCGCCAACTACTTCACCCGCGTCTTTCGATTACGCACCGGACGGACACCAACGCGGGAGAGAGCAGGAGAGTTGAAGACGGGAACGTGAGTGAAGCCGAGTTCCTTCAAGCAATTTCCTAGGAAGGCTTAGCTTCATTAAACTAACTGTTACGGCGTCTTTACGTTCTTGNNCTTGTTGGCGATGGTCAGATCCGAACTTTTAGGACGACCTTTTTTATCCGGCAGACGTCTGTGGAAATCAGGCAGGGCTTGTGCCCATCGGCGGGCAAGAAGATCGCAAACATGCCGGGGGTGAGGGGAAGTGGAAGGGGACTTACTGGGTCGGCGAAGAGCAGGAAGTCTTTCGTTGCATCATAATCGGTGATGGAGGCCAACGCGTTGATCGGTGCGTACTCGATGACTTCCTTGCCGACAGCGACGTACTGAATATCGGCGTAAACTCGGTGCGCCTCATACTTTTTTTCCGTCGCGGGCACCGTGTCGTAGCTTTGGACCAGGGCGTAGACCGCGTCGCCGTCGATTTCGTAGCGCCCATCAGGAGTTTCAGGCTGGAAACGGGCAAGCCAGTCAAGTCCGGAGGCAAAACCGGGACTGAGTTTTCGGTAGGGGCTTGCGTTGGCTAAGAGATCAATGATCACGATGTAGGAGGCGGTATCTATTATATGAACACAAAATTAGGCTCGGAACCAGGAGAGTGGGACGCGCATGAGTTGGGTGGAGGTCTTTCCTTGGAGGACGCCTTTTCCGGTGGACGTGCGCAGGGTGATCCAAGCTTCATTTCCTCGGTAAAGAACGCTGGGGTAGTCCACGCTGTGCTCAGGGTCGTGCACGAGAATTTTGCGCTGAGCTGGTGGCCACGAAGTACCGCCGTCGCGGCTAATGCAGGCCATGATGGTGTGTCGTTCCCCGGAAAGACTAGCGAGGGGGTCATAGTCAGCGGTCCAAAGAAGGAGGAGGTCATCCGTACCGGGAAGCCGCGAAAGGTGGGCAGGTGCAACGGGACTTACGACTTCCATGGATCGGGGTGCAGACCACGTTTGTCCGCGGTCGAATGACTCGCTTCTGAACTGAGTGCCCATGGCGGTACGAATGGTCATGAGCAGACTCCCGTCGGCTCGCTCCGCGATTCCAGGTTCGATGCAGCCGGATTCCGTGTTGTGCACGAAGTCCTGGCGTTCGGGCGCCGGAGGCGTGGACGGGGGCGGACTCGGGCGCTTACGAGCGGCGCTGATGGGATTTTCGCTAGCGAGCCAACGAACGTAGGGAAGGGTGATGGGGTCTCCTAAGGTCCAGGTGCGCCCGAGATTATCAGACCGTCCGACTCGCACGTGCAAGTGGTGGAGATCCCAGTCTTCCGTGCAATGACACGGGGCCAGCAGCCTTCCGGACGAATGGACAGTAAAGCGATCATGGCAGCCCGTTTTGTATTGGCCCTCGGCGATGATGACGGGTGGTGACCACGTTTCGCCTTCGTCAGAGGAACTGGTAAAGCGGCGCGACGCGATTTTCTGGCTCTGGCGGTAGCTAAAAAGCATGCCGATCCTACCGTCAGGGAGCCGCTGGAGCGCAGGCGACATCGCATTGAACCCTCCGTCCGGAGGAGGGATGATGACGCGTTCGGTCGACATGGGCCGACCTTCACGGTCCAGTTTCAATGCGACGAGGGGTGCTCGATCATTGTCTCTTCGACCAGCGTGACTGGCATAAGCAAGAAGGACAGAACCATCCTTAAGCGACACCAAGCTCGCTTCGCTTTTCCTAGTGATGGCGTCGGTGGCAGGTGCCACGTTGAGCAAAGGGAAAGCATAGTGGATGCCCTTGGGCATCGCCGGTGCCGATGTCGGCCGAGATGTTTGACCCTGAAGCGACGAGAGTCCAAAAGCGATCGGAGACGTAGCGACGACAGAGCCGAGGAAGCGACGTCGAGAGACAGCAGAAGATTGGGAGGTCATGGGGTAGGGAGGGGACGCAGAGCGTGCGACGGCCCCCCTTCGCGACAAGACAACCAGAAAGGTCTCTTTCGCGAACCACTTTGCTTCGGGTTCGCTAGTTCACCACGTTCTGAGGTTTCCCGGCGAGGAATGCGCGGACATTTTGTACGGCGGTTTCCAGAAGTCGCGTGCGTGCCGCCGACGTGGCCCAAGCAAGGTGGGGCGTAATCAAACAATTACGCGCGGAAAAGAGGGGGTGGCCCGCTGGCGGGGGTTCGGAGGAGATNNATCCAGTCCGGCGCCCGCTAGCCTTCCTTCATTCAGAGCTGCGGCGAGAGCGCTCTCATCGATCAGCGGACCGCGACTGGTGTTCAGTAAAAACGCCGTGGGTTTCATCCAGGCAAGCGTTTCTGCATTGATAAGGTGTTGCGTGGTGGGAGTGAGCGGGCAGTGGAGGCTCACGACGTCGGCGGCTCTCAGAACAGACTCCAGTTCGCTTCGTCCCCCGCGGCTGGAGGCGACGCGGACGTCCATTGCGAAAGCACGGCCCAATGCGGCTACCGCCTGTCCAATTCGTCCGCCGCCGATCAGACCGAGCACCTTGCCGTCCAATTCGATTTGTGGAGTCTGCCAATAACAAAAGTCGATGGAAGAAGCCCATTGGCCGTTACGGACGGTGGTGGCATGGTGACCCACTCCTCTCGCGAGTTCGAGCAAGAGAGCGAGGGTCAACTTCGCTACGGAAGACGTACTGTAAGCAGGAACATTCGCGACGGGAATTCCGAGTGCGCGTGCTGCTCCCGTATCCACCACGTTATATCCCGTAGCCAGCACACCGATAAAACGCAGGTTGGGACAAGCCGCGATCGTCTCCGCAGTGAGCGGCGTCTTATTTGTCAGCAGGATGTCCGCTTCACGGCTTCGAACGATCACCTCGGCTGCAGGGGTGCGATCATGAATCACGCATTGAGCGAGGGATTCCAATTCAGACCAAGAAAGGTCACCAGGATTGAGGGTATAGCCGTCGAGAACAACCAGGCGGGGACGTTGAGTCATTCCGTTGACCCTGCAAAATCGCGTGATGAGGTCAATGCGCGGTCTAGAGCGACCTCATGCCACTTGCGAGCAGTAGGTGAAGAAACCGATTTCATCGAGGCCCTGACGCAGACTCTGCTCTTGGCTCGAAGTGAGCTGCCGCAAAGGGAGACGGACGGGGCCACAGTCTACGCCGATGAGCTTCATGGCTGCTTTGCCTGCCGCCAGACCGCCGTATTGGTTCAGGACGGTGATAAACTCGCGGGCGCGTGCTTGTTCTCGGCGGGCCGTGGCAATGTCGCCGGCCGCAAAGGCTTTCATCAAGTTAAGAAAGAGTGGAGAGGCGTAGTTATAGGTGCTGCCCACCGCGCCGGTCGCGCCCAGGCTTAATCCGGCGAGGAGGATTTCATCCCGACCAAAGAGCATGGTATAACGGCCCTTTTCAAATTCGCTGGATCGACCGTAGTCGAAAAGGTCTTCGTGGGTGAACTTGATTCCCGCCAGAGTCGGAATCACGCGCGCCGCCGCGGGCAGAAATTCAGCGACCGGGATGGATACACCGGTCATGGCGGGCATATGGTAGTAATAAAAAGGAAGCTGGGGAGCGGCCGCGGCGATCTGGCGGCAGTATTCCACCAATTCGGCTACGCCCGTCGGCTTGAAAAAACTGGGGGCGATCGTGGCGATGGCGTCTGCTCCGATCTCAGCCGCATGACGCGCCAAGGCACAACTCTCCGCTAAGCAGAGGTGGCCGACGTGCACGATCAATTGAAGCCCCGTGGGAGTGGCTGAACGCCAGGCGGATGCCACCTGTTGGCGTTCGGAAACAGTGAGGCTATGCCCTTCGCCGGTGGTGCCACAGATAAAAGCTCCGGTAACGCCGTTGCGAGCGAGCAAGGTCGCTTGCCGTGGAACCACGCTAAGGTCAAGGGCGCCATCGGCGCGAAACGGAGTGTGAGGAGCAGCGATAAGGCCGGTCAGAGTGGATTTCATGGAAGCACCGAGAAGGTGGTGGGGGGATGGTTTAAATCCTCGTCGGAACCAACAAGGTCTGGGAGGTGGTGCAAAGAAGATACCTTTTTCTCAGGTAATCCGCTTGCGTCGATTTGGCCAAACCGAGGGATTGAGGAGGTGAGGCGGTTGCTCACCGCGGAGCACCTGACAGACTTGGCGCACGGCGGAGAGGTGACTGCGCCGCCGACCCTCTACTGTCATTGCGGCCATGTGTGGCGTGGCCACCACTCGGGGGTGTGAAAACAACGGGTTATTCGGCGAGGGGGGCTCCGGGTCCCAGACATCAAGGCCAGCGCCTGCTAGCCGATTGTTATTGAGAGCGGTGAGCAGGGCCTGCTCGTCGACCAGCGAACCTCGAGCAGTATTGATAAGAATAGCGCCAGGTCGCATCCGGGCGAGAGCTGCGGTCCCGATGAGTTGGCGGGTTTCAGGGGAGGCGGGGAGGTGGAGCGAAAGGATATCGGACGAGGTTAGCAAGTCGTCCCATACAGCTACTCGCTTCACGGGAGTGGGAAACGTGTCGAGATGGGGATCGAATGCCTGGATGCGCATACCCAAGACGGCGGCGATCTCGGCGACGCGTCGTCCGATACGACCGCAGCCGGCCAATCCCAGCGTTTTGCCCGCCAGGTCGAAACCGGTGAGAGTCTGTCCAGCTGCCCATCGACCCTCCTCCAGCCAGCGCGTACCGGTCGTGAGCTTTCGTGCCACGGCAAGCATGAGGGTGATAGCGAAGGTGGCGGTGGACTCGGTCGGGGCATCTNNAAACCCCCGCCGCTGTGGCCGCACTTATGTCGATTCGGTCGAAACCAATTCCGGAGCGAGCAATGACCTGAAGCTGCGGTGCGCGCGCGAAGAGCTCGGCGTTACCGTGGAGAAGTGAACCTGCGATGACCGCATCGGCGGCTTCGATTCCGTGGAGATTTTCTTCTTTGTTGAGGGAAAGAAGAAATCCGGATTGGGAGAGCTCTTCTTGAGCCTCCGGGATGAGATCCATGTCGGTCCAAATTAAGCTAGGGGAAGAGCGCATGAAGTCGGGAAATTTTTATGATGGGACCCATTCCGTTAACACGATTCTGTCGATGTCGGAGAGAGCTCCACGGTATGTCCCGTTACACTGGCCTCCATCACTGCTCGAGGTNNACGCTGCTCGAGAGATGCGAAGCGTTGAGATCGCCTCGGTAGCTCCCACTTGTGGGGGACGATTTTCACGGATGGCTGCGGCGAAGTCCTCGAGTTCTGCGGTCAAGGCGGTGGAAAGCAGATAGGGGCCTTCGAATTGAATGGGGACCGCGGCGTGGCCTCCGAGACGGACGACCGTCGCGTCGCTGACGGGTTGCCAGGTGCACGCATCCTGTCCCATGCGGTTCATCTCTAGACAGCCTCGTGTGCCCAGGACCGTGAGGCGACTCATCGCGACCGAGGCGTCGTAAGTGGTGTAGTTCGCGACAAGACCGCTAGAAAATTCCAGGGCAACGGTGGCGGAAGAGGGCGGGGCGTGAGGTGGCCGCCGCTGGATGAATCCCGTCACACGGCGAACCGGCCCAAATAGAAATTGTAGCACGTCGAAGTAATGCACGCCCAATTCGTCGATCTGTCCGCCAGGCGATACGGAGGCGTCGGCTCTCCAGTCTCCTGGAGAACGAGCGAGAGCATGGGGAAAACCATGCAGCACCACGACCGAGCACACCTCCCCAAGTTCTCCGGCCGCCAGCTTGGCCTTGAGTGAGCGAATGCCTCCCGTGTGGCGTCCTTGGAGCCCCACGGCCAGGGTTCGCCCTGAGATTTTCGCTACACGATTCATCTCCTCGGCTTGTTCGAGCGAGGTCGCGATAGGCTTTTCGACAAAGACGTGTTTGCCGGCTCGGAGAGCTGCAAGCGCTTGAGCGTGGTGAAGAAAGTGAGGGGTGGGAAGTAGCACGGCTTCCACGTCTGGAGCAGCGAGTAAGGCGTCGAACGAATCGAAACTGCGACCACCGTAAGCGGTCGTGATCTCAGACCGTTTGGAGGCATCACGGCTGAACACGCCGGCAAATTTCAAGTGCTCGGACGCGCGGACGGCATCCAAGAGTTTACGACCCCAGCGGCCGGGAGAGACGATGCCAAAGGACACGGGAGCAGTTCGCCGAGGAGAATCAAGGGGCATGGAACGCAGTCCGGCGAAGGAACCTGTGTAGGGCGATCTGGAGCTAGCGGTCCTTTCAGTAAACCAGATACGTCGTGGGGGAGGAATCGATGAGAATATTTAATGATGAGCGGTGCTTGCCGCAGACTGAGGATCGCTCTCTTGACTCGCGACGGGCGGTGAGGGACATTGCAGGGGCGTCGTTTGTTTTCCTTTGGGCTCTCATCTATGAATTCTGCGATTAAAGCCTTCGCTGCCCTGGAGAAGGGCAAACCGTTGACTCCCTTTACCTACACCCCGGCCGCCTTGGGCGCGGAGGAGGTTGAAATCAAGGTCGAATATTGTGGGATCTGNNGACCTCTCCATGCTTGATAACGAATGGGGGATGTCGCGCTACCCATTTGTGGGTGGTCATGAGGTGGTCGGTAAGGTGGTGGCGACTGGGCCTCAGGCCAAGCGCGTTAAAGTAGGTGATCGCGTCGGGCTCGGCTGGAATTCGGGAAGCTGCCTCTGTTGCCCGCAATGTCTGGCGGGTGATCACAATATGTGCGTTTCTGGGGAAAGCACGATCGTCGGCAGACCAGGAGGCTTTGCGGACCGAGTGCGGTCTCACTGGATATGGGCAGCGCCTATGCCATCGGGGGTCGACTCGGTATCAGGGGGGCCCTTACTCTGCGGCGGCATTACGGTCTTTAATCCGTTGGTCCAATTTGGAGTGCGCTCTACGCATCGCGTGGGGGTTGTCGGGATTGGAGGGCTCGGTCACATGGCTCTACGATTTGTCAATAAGTGGGGATGTGAGGTCACGGCGTTTACCTCCAGCGATTCCAAACATGAGGAGGCGAAACAGCTGGGCGCTCATTATGTAGTTAATTCGCGTGACTCCGCAGCATTGCGAAAAATCGCTGGCTCACTCGATTTTATCCTCGTCACGGTCAACGCCTCTTTGGATTGGTCGGCGTTGCTGGCTGCGCTGGCTCCCCGTGGACGTATCCATTTCGTCGGGGCAGTTCTCGAGCCGATTCCGGTGGCGGCATTTGGTTTGATCGGGGGACAAAAATCGGTGTCAGGTTCCCCGAGTGGGAGTCCTCGGGTCGTTGATGATATGCTCGCCTTCTGCGCTCGACATCAGATCGCGCCCACGATCGAGGAGTTTCCGATGTCGCGCATCAACGATGCGATCCAGCACGTGAGAGACGGAAAAGCCCGCTACCGCGTGGTGCTGCGCAACGATCTCAACTGAGTCGCGCGTCTGGGAGCTGATGATAGCGGCCCCCTACTTGACCTAGGGAGATCAAGCGAGGGTTTCTAACATCCTCTGCTTGCCATTGAGAATGTGGGTCTCGAATGCGTGTGCGGCACCCATCTCGTCGCCATTGGAAATCGCCTCTAGAATCCGGGCGTGCTCTTGGTTGGACAATCGTGGTCGAGAGGAGCCGGCCACTCCGCGTCGCAAAAACAAGAAGAGCTCTCGCTCGGTCACGGCGTAGAAATCGATGAGACGGGGATTGCGCGAAAGGTCGACGATTCGAGTGTGAAAGGTGCGGTTGATTTCCGCGTACAAATCGGAGTCCTGCTTTTCGACCGCCCCTTCCATTTGCTCCCAGAGGTTCCGAAGTTCAGCAACCTGGACTTTGGTAGCGCGCAAGGCGGCCAATCGTCCTGCGGCATGGGCGAGACCGGCGCGTACATCGTAACCGTGAAGCACGTCCGTAAGTTTGATCTCGCGAGCAAAAGCGCCGCGGTTGTGAATCATCGTTACGAAGCCCGCCTCGGCGAGCAGACGGGTCGCTTCGCGTATTGGCCCCCTACTTACGTTAAGCTTCGTGGCGAGCGCCTTCTCATTCAGCCGAGCACCGGGTTCGATTTCCCCGCGCATAATCATCACCTCGATCTTCTCGCGGACAGCTCCGGTCAAAGACGTCTTGCTGAGATCGTCTCCGGTGAGATCGCTAGGTGAATTGGTGGATAGTTCCTCCATACGGGGTCGGCAGATCGCCTCACGCTGAGAAAATACACACTGCCAGCGATTGCCAGCAATTTGAGCCCAAAATCAATCTTATGACTACAGGGTGCCATAAAGTGTAGACAAAATGGCTATTATTGTTGACTTAAGCGTGCTCTCTGCCTGTCTCACGCCACCCAACCCCACGAATAGAATGATCCCCACCCGTTGTTTAGGAGCAGTGCTGTGCGCTGCTTGGATAGCAGCCGCGCCCGCAGGCCGCAGCGCTGAGGTCAACGTTGCACCCCCGGCTCAAAAACCGGCGAGCGAGTCGTTAGATGGCAGCGTAGAGGGCCGTGTTTTCAACGCGGCCACGGGCCGTGCACTTGCTCGCGCCCGCATCACGATTGAAGGCACATCTCTTGAAACGTTGACCGATGAGATGGGGAGCTACCGATTGACGGGCACGCCGACCGGTGTCGTCAGGCTGAGCGTGCTCTATGTCGGCATGAACAGCCAAACGGTGGCTGTGGATATTCCTGCTGTTGGCACGGTACAAAGAGATTTTGAGCTGCAACTACAAGGTGACGGGCGGGAAACGAGAGCGCCTGGCGACGATGTGCTCAAGCTCACCGAGTTCAATGTGGTCGCAGACCGAGAGCTCAGCGCTCAGGCGGTTTCGATGAACGAGCAGCGTTTTGCCCCGAATATCAAAAGCGTGGTGGCGATCGACGAGTACGGCGACCGCGGTAACGAATCGATCATGAACTTTCTCCAGTTCCTGCCTTCGGTCGCTATTGTTGACGATGCGGTGGGCGCTGGTTCAGTCGGACTCAGAGGATTTCCGGCCGGGAATACGGTGATGTCCATCGATGGGGCAGATTTTGCGAGCGCGCGTGATGGCATTACGTCACGTTCCACGACTTTGATTGAAGTTCCCATGGCGAATATCTCGCGGGTGGAGGTGACCAAGGTTCCTACGCCGGATATGTCGGCGAGTGGGCTAGGCGGCTCGATTAACATCATCAGCAAACGTGGATTCGAAGCGAGGCGTCCGCTGTTTGAGTATTCGGTATATACTCAGTTCAATAACCAGACTGGACTCCGTTTCGACACGGTGCGGAAAAATCACATGCCGCAGAATAGTCCCAAATGGATCGAACCTTCGGTGACGTTCAGCTACCTGCACCCGGTGAATTCGTCGTTCTCCTTTACTGTGGGAGGTTCCCGGACGTGGAGAATAAAAGAAATGGATGAAGGGACCGAGTACTCAGACGAGACGAGTACCTGGGATTTGATCGGAGCAGCTAATGGAGGCACCGCGACGGCTCCCAAGCCGGTCCAGACTGCCGGCTTGTGGCAAAACATTGCTCAGGTGGTCAAAACCGACTCCTTCAATCTGGGATCCGACTGGCGTATTACGCCTAATGATACATTGAGCGCTACTTTTAGTTATCGGGATACGTACAACGTGTCGTCCCGGAGTTACTTCAATGTGGCCTACGGGGCTGGAGCCACCGGCGACTCCACGTTCACGCAGGGGGCGGCGACGGGAGTGGGCACGTTGACTCAGGGCACCAATGCCTTCTGGCTTCGTCGCACCAAGAGCATCAACGGAACATTGAAGTACGAGCGCACCATGGGGCTGTGGAAGTTCGATGCCAGTGGAGCGTTTTCTAAGGCGGATGCCGTCGGTCGGGAAATGGAGGAAGGCTCATTCGGGGCAACACCGGCCACGATTTCCAACGTTATCATCCGGGGCACCGGCCGGCCTGAGAGTGGCAGTAATCTCATGCACACCATCACGGCGACGGCTCGCGATGGCACCCCGATTGATGTGTATGATGGAGGCAATTACGTGTTGGGAAATCCATCCACCGGCGTGGCCGATCGGAATAACTCGAACCGCACGTCTCTGCGAGCGAACTTGGAGCGCGAGCGGATCGGGTCTCTTCCTTTGCGCCTAAAGATCGGTGCTTCGGTCGGCNNTATTTCGACGTATTTGACGACGAATTCAATGCTTCGGCGCCGACGATTTTTGGTCAGCGGATGCGATGGATCAGCTCGGCTAAGGTATTCCAGCTTTTCCAGCAGCATCCGGATTGGTTCGTCTTGGACCAGCCCGCAGCGTATATCACCAACGTCAACAACTCGCGGAAGCTGATTGNNGTCTCTGCAGCTTATCTGCGGGCAGACGCCAAATTTTTCCACAACCGGCTTTCGGTGGTCACTGGCGTTCGTTTCGAAGGAACTGAAGTCGAAGGTTGGGGCCCGCTCAATGATATCAATGCGATTTATCGTCGAAATCCCGACGGATCCTTCGTCGTCGATGGGTCAGGGCGGAGAGTCCCGATTACGACCGACGCGCTGGCTCAGGCGCATCTGCGCTACAAAGAGCGAGGAGCGCACGCCACAAAAAACTACGAAGGCTTTTATCCCAGCTTGAACGTTTCGTTTGATCTCAGCGATAAGGTGGTCCTGCGGACCGCTTATGCCCGTACGATCGGCCGGCCCGAGCCCGGAAACGTCATCCCCGGGACCAGTATCTCCGAGCCGGACGTGGCATTTCCTCTCATCACCGTCAACAATCCTGGTCTTCGCCCGTGGACAGCCGATAGCTACGATTTATCGCTGGAAACCTATTTCTTGAAGAACGGGTTTGGAACGGTTGGCCTCTTTCAGAAAAACATCACCGGTTTCTTCAGCCAGGTGGATTCACCGGTCACGCCCGAATTGTTGGATCAATTGGGAATTCCCGCAGACCCCACGTTATTGGATGGCAACTACAACGTACGCACCTCCTTCAACGGTGGCGATGCCCGGTTGCGAGGCGTTGAAGTGAGCTACCGTCAATCTCTAGGCTTTCTGCCATCGTGGGCGCGAGGGATACAAATTTTCGGAAACGCTACCAAGATGTGGCTGGACGGGAGTCAAGTCACCCAGTTCTCCGGCTTCACCCCGAGTAACTACAGTGCTGGGATCAATTTTATCCGCTCCCGCTTTTTCGTAAAACTCAACTGGAAGTACCAGGGCGACACTCGCCGTGCTGCGCAAACAGTCAATGCCTCCACCCCTCCCGACACTTACACGTACTTGGGGGCTCGTACCCGGTGGGGTCTCAACGTGCAGTATAGCCTTACCAAGCGGTTAGCGTTGTTCGCGTCGGCTGATGATCTCGGCGGAGGCCAGGCGAAGAATTCGCTGCGTTACGCTCCCAATACGCCGGAATACGCTAAACCAGGCCGGATTTACGAATACGGTTGGAACACCACCGTCGGTGTGCGCGGCCAATTTTGAAGTACACTGTATGGCCATCATCGAAAACACCCTTCGGCAGAAGCTGGAGGCAGGAGGCGTAGCGGCATCCTTCAATGTCCTGCATTGGAGATCTGTGAATGCCGCCTGGTTGGCCAAGGAGTGCGGGTTTGACTGGTTGTTTATCGACCTCGAACACAACTCCATGGATCTGGATACGGCAGCGCAGCTCTGCGTGGCCTCGCTTCCGATTGGAGTGACTCCGTTAGTCCGGGTGCCGGCAAATGACTACAGCTTGGCGGCTCGTATTCTCGACGGCGGTGCCATGGGAGTGGTTTTTCCTCATGTTGATACCGCTGAGCAGGCCCGCAGGGCGGTCGACGCTTGCAAGTATCCTCCTTTGGGACACCGCTCGATGACCGCTCCCTTGCCCCAACTCGGATTTGCGACGTTCTCGAGTGCTCAGGCTGCTGAGGTGATGAACCGAAATCTGATGGTCGTGGTGATGCTAGAAACGATGGAGGCTATTGATCGGGCGGAGGAGATTGCAGCCGTCGCCGGCGTGGATGGCCTCATGATAGGAACGAATGACTTGGCTGCTGACATGGGAATACCCGGAGAATTTGCGCATGAGCGGATCGAACGCGCTTACGATAAGCTGATCACCGCTTGTCGCAATCAAGGCAAGTACCCCGGGATGGGTGGTGTATATGACCACGACTTGATGAAGACGTTTGTTCGGAAAGGAGTGCGTTTCCTTCTGGGAGGGAGCGATGTTTCCTTTGTCTTGGGTGCAGGTCGAGCGCGCGCAGGATTCCTCAAGAGCTTATCGACCTAGTTATCCGGAAGCGGGTTCGAGGTCGGATCCGACAACCACCACTACTCGGTAGCCGATTCTTTTTAAGCCATGGCTTTACTCCACTTTCCTTACTTCACCACGCAGCATTTCCGGTTTCCTTGGAAGGGGATACTGATAGGAATCGTGGTCGGGACGTTTTCCGTGGTTATGGCGGCTGAGAGGTCCGCCGTGACCAAGACCACTCCGTACTTCGAGATAGTTCAACGCTCGGTGGATACGCTCCTGGAGAATGCTTTGGATACCGCCGGTGAGCAGCGTTCCGGGATGATCCTTTCCGTGCTCGACCGGAAAACGGGCCGTCCACTCACGACGCTGCCAAAGGCTCCCTCCGGAGTTCGGAAAGGAGATCGCACAGGACCTGGAGGTTCGAATGCCAATCTGCAGCAGGACCTCTATCGGGTTCTTGACCACCTCAGCCGGGTGACCGGCGACAAGCGTTACGCTGAAGCATCGCGTTTAGCAGTGCTCGATTTTGCGAGAATCACGCAAAGCCCCGTGACCGGATTTTTTGCCTGGGGCGAGCACCTGTATTGGAACTGTCTCGAAGATCGGCTTGGAGATCTTGATCCCAACGGAACGCATGAGCCCAAGAGGAAGTTTATCACGTATCCACTGCTCCTCAAAGAAGACCCGGAGAGAGCCTTGCGGTATGCTCGTGGGTTGTGGGATCACCAGATAGCTGACAAAGTCACGGGGGAGTTTTCTCGTCATGCCAAGTACGCCAAGCATGCGCCGGGACGTGGCTATGATTTTGCGAAAGAAGGTGGGTTTTTCATTGATACTTGGTCGCAAGCTTACGCGCAGTCTCGCGACGATGTGTTTCGAGAGGCGGTGGCTGTTTTGGCTCGACGCTACCTGGGCAAAATGAATCAGCGCAACTTGATGAATTTTGATTCCACGAATCAACCAGGCCGGGTGAATCTATGCTGGACCGAATGGATGGTCGCGCTGGCCACGGAATGTCACGACGCGGCGCAGCGCATGGATCCTGTCACCGCAGATCTGCTCAGGACTCTGGCGGATCGGCAAGATCAAGGGTTTCTAGGACTCGAGCACGCTCCGGACGATTCGAACCGAGGATTTATCATGCTCGCATTCACGGACAGCGGGAAGGTGCGGCCAGATGAGCCGCGCAAGACCACTGGTTATTCACAGCCGTGGGGCCTGGGGTACGGTCTTAACACCAGCGCGATGTTTGCGCTCTTGGCCAATACCCGCCAAGCCCAGCTTGGGGATGGACCCAAAGGAGATGCTTACCGTCGCCTTCTACTGGAAACCGCGGCAATCTACCAGCGTACGCCTCCAGATCCTCTCAAAAATGATCTGTGGGCGGGTGAATATNNATGGCCATCATGGTGGAGCTCGCCGCGTATCGTTTGACCGGAAAGGCGGACTATCTGAGCTCTGCCCGAACGATTGCCGATGCCGCACTCATCGCGTTCTGGGGAAACGATGGCCGCCTTCCGAGAGCCAGCACCCAAGCGGACTATTACGATGTTATCAGCTACGCGGATACCTTATTGCTGGCACTCCTCGCGTTGCATGAGCAAGTGACAGGAAAGAGTCTGGAAGTGCCTCTGAGTGACTTGATCCGATGACCTTGGTAGAAGAAGACGTTGCCGAAAAATGAGGGAGGGCGAGCTTGGTTGCTTCCCTGTAGCTCTTTTGCAGCGGTTCANNGTGGCTGTTGAACTCGGGTGCATACATGCTTTGGATTTCGGCAATGCCACTTTGATAGGTACCTCGAAGTTGAATGCGCACGGGGTACTCGAAGACATAGGTACCACGATTGAGTCTCTCTAGGAAAAAGTGAGTGGCGGTGTCACGAGTACTTTCGTAGTAACTGAGGCGGTCTTGGTATTTGTATTCGCTGAGAACATTGACCGGCTCAGTTCCACTTCCTCGTTGATCTTTCAAGTGCAGGTACTCCATGTCGCGATCGACGCGAAGTTCCAGACGCACTACGAGCTCATCTCCTACTCTGAGCGGACCGGTGACTGGTTTGAGTTCAGGGCCGCGGGAGGTGTTTTCTCTAACGAAAAGCATTTTTCTTAAAGTGAGCGGCGTGTCAGTGTGTGGTGTGACCTTGTCGATGCGTTCGAGGTACTGCCAATGTATGCCTCCCCAACTGACGCCAGCGTCTGTTTTCTTCACCACGATCTGCCCCATGTCGGAGCTCACCTCTGAACCCGCGTAGGTTTTTTGGTAAAAACCGCTACCGGCTTCGACCGTTTCGGGCCGGACCGTTTCGCCGCCCAGGGAAACCTGAACCAACGCATCGCTGGAGAGGATCGAGCTGCCACGCATCAGAAGAGCGTAGATGGCATCAGCGGTGGCTTTCGTCGTGCTCCAGTTCTGTGTCTGCTTCTGTTTGAGGAGCCAAACCTGGCAGTCTTCCACGGCCTTCTTGTCGTTGGTGACCTCGGCAAAAACTTCGATCATCATCGTCTGCGTTTCAATCGGCGCACGATACCACCACCATCTCTCGTTACTCTGAGGCCAGTGCATGCCCATCTCCTCGCTTCTTACTGCGCGTTCAGTGAGTGATTTTGCGATCGCTCGAGCCGTGGCTTTGTCGCCGAATCGCATCAGCCCGAGTGCGAGATGGGCGTGGCTTTGCTGGCTATCAAGTTTTGTCCAGTTTTTGCGTGCTTGCCCAAGAACAAAGTCAATGGCGCTGCGAAGCTCTGGAGAGACCGCGACATCGTTGAGAAAGAAACTGCGGCCATAGAGGTAGAACGAGTCTAAATATGAGGGCGTGTAGTCGTCGGCGATGGGAAGCTGCTGCACGCTCTTGATTTTTTCGGTGAACCAGGTGTCCAAAGCGATCAGTGATTTTAGTGCCGCTGTGGTGTCGGCTTTGACTCCCCGGTGCCTGAGCCTACCGAAGCCGGTAGTGACATACAAACTGACGAACGGACTTTCCGGACCGCCGGAGAACCAAGGCCAAAAGCCGCTTGGAAGCTGTTGTCGGGTGAGCTGGTCGAGAGCCCGAGCAAGCTCTCGTTCCAAACGGTTATGTTCGAATAACACGCCGATAGTTCGCCGAGCCTCGCTATCCTTCTTTGCACGACGGAGCCATGGCGTCTCTTCAATCAGGAGTGACTTGAGCTCTTGATTCTTCTCCAGCGGACTATCGACTGCGGGGGTGTTTTTCCAGAGATCGAAGACACGCTGGATCTTTGGATCCGAAGTGGCAATGTGGCTGGCCAGGGCATTGGCGTAATAGCGGTTGAAGATTTGTTCACTGCACTCGTAGGGGAACTCCATGAGGTAGGGGAGAGCCATCACTGCGTACCATGCCGGTTGAGAGGTCATCTGGACCGTCAATGATTGGTGGCGAAGCGTAGGTGAGGCGGAGGACTGGGATAGTTTGGTAAAGTCGAACGCCTTTTCAGTTTTCCCGCGAATAGGCAGCGGGAGTGATTCGGTGATCAAGACTCGGCGGCTTAGAATCGGGAGCATGGCTTCCTCGCCATCACTCAGTACTGCGGTCGACGCCACGGCTTTAAAAACGATGGGCCCTTGCTCGTCTGGAATCTTGATCCTCCAAGCATAAGAGCGTGATTGATTGGCGGGAAGTTCGAACGCTTGCTCTGTTATCCGGTTAGAGAGTGCTTCGTCCACCGTCTGGAAGGTAAAGGCATCGGAGAAAGTGAGACGGACTTTCCCCGTTTGAGTCAGAGCCGTCTGATTACTGACCTTTACGGTGAATTCTAATTCATCTCCCTCCCGGATGAAGCGAGGAGGGTTGGGTTCCACCATCAGGTCTTTCGATGTGATTGCTTTCCCGGTGAAAAACCCCGAGCGAAGTGATTTATCGTGAGCGAATCCGAGCATCCTCCACTCGGTGAGCGCTTCTGGCATGGTGAATTCCAACCTTACCTCGCCGTTGCTGGAAGAGACCAATTGCGGGAAGAAGAAGGCGGTTTCGGTCAAATTTCGACGAGCGTGAATTTGATCGAGGTAGGGCGAATTTATTGGGGTTTGAGACGTTTTATTGTCGAAGCCCCTGCTATCCGCAGAAATTTCTCCCACACTCAATTCAGTAATTTGGCCAGCAGCTATGTTGTGGAGCGCGGGTCGACCTGAAGCGACCGACTCAGTGTAAAAAGAAAGCAGTTCGACGACCTGATTGCCTAGAATCGTGTCACGTAAATCCGAATGAAGGTTTGGATACGACCATTGGATTTGATTTCGACGTAGTTTTTCCCAATGACTTATGGTTGTAAGTTGTTTGAGGGCATTCGCGAAGGCGGGCGTGGCGTGTATGACTTCTTGTCGGAAATTCGCAACAGCTTGGGGCCATCGGTGAGGTTTAAATTGATCAAGGGAGGCGTCGTACAGGGCAGCGACAACCTCCGCTACGGCTCGTTGGGTGTCAGGTCCTTTAACAACAGCTGTCCACGTTTCCTTCTGTCCCGGCGTCAGTTTAGAACGGAAGCTTTCCCACGTGACGTTGAGTTCCTTGTTTTTCCACGGCACCTCGACGATGCGAGTGTGGAAGTAGGCTCGGTTTTCACGGATCGAAGTGATTTTCACTAAAAAGCCTCCCCGAAGTGCCTCGGTGACAGGAACACGAATGGTTTCCTGATTCCCGCCATCACGCGTCCAGTAGCTTTGCAGGGTTCGTCCATCCCTCTCTACCTCGACGAAAGCACGTCCTTGGCTGTATCCCGTTCCCCAAAGAGCGGTGAACGTCTGGCCTGGTTGAAGAGACCATGACTCCGCACTTACGTGGTTGGGAACCTTGAGAGCGAAATTTGAGGCGGAAGGGTCCACCACGGTCACAAGCGAGCGAGCGGTGGTACTCCTCCCAAAGCGATCCTTGC
>DKKJ01000378.1 GCA_002455175.1 Opitutaceae bacterium UBA6669 | reverse complement strand
ATGGCTAATCCGAAACGCAAGCAATCCAAACGCCGCAGTGCCAATCGCCGCGCGGCCAACGCCTTCAAGGCTCCCGAGCTCGCCCGCGATCCTTCCGACGGATCCGCTTTCCGTCCGCACCGCGTGAATCCCAAGAACGGGATGTACCGCGGCCGCCAAGTTCTCACTGTCGAGGTCTAATCTCCTCTTCCTCACCCCACGCGTTTTTATTTCCTTTCGCGATGGGTTCTCCTGCCGGACGACCGACCATAATCGCGGTCGACGCGATGGGGGGCGACCNNTCTTAAACTTGCACTTGAGGAGTTTTCTGAGCTGGGCACGGTAATGCTGGTAGGCCAGCAACCGGTGATCGAGCCGCTGCTAGCCAAAGCAGGGCTCCAGGATCATCCCAAAGTGACGCTCCACCATGCGTCAGAAATCATCACTCCCGATGATGAGGTGATGTCTGCCATGAAGCGGAAGCGGGATGCGTCCATGCTCCGAGCGATCGAGTTGGTAAAGGACGGTCAGGCGTCCGCGGTCGTCAGCAGTGGAAACACCAAAATTCTCGTCGCAGCCGGAACCCTTAAGCTCCGCACCCTCAACGGCGTAGAACGACCAGCCCTTGCCCCAGTCATCCCNNGGCCACTTCTGTTCCCTGGAATTGGGCGTGGCTCGCCCCCGGGTTGGGCTTCTGACCATCGGCACCGAGGAAGGCAAAGGGAACACCCTCATTCACGAGACGCACGAGGCTTTCAAGCGTATCGGTCACTTGGTCAACTACGTCGGGCCGATTGAGGGATTTCAAGTCTTTCTAGACCATGTGGATGTGGTGGTGTGCGATGGATTTACCGGAAATATCTGTCTGAAGAGTTGGGAATCGCTCTCCAAGTTTNNCGCTTTTGTCGGACTCAAACATCGTATCCAACCTGAACGCTATGGAGGAGCTCCACTGCTGGGCCTGAGGGGTGGCATCCTTAAAGCTCACGGTTCGGCCAACCGCTTTGCCATTATGAACGCAATTCATGATGCCAATGAATTCGTTCGCGCCGACATTAATAATCGGATCGAGGCGGATATCGCCCGAGCCAACGAAGCGATCCATCCCGCTTCCGTAGTGGCGTAACGGCCACTTCTGCTTTTGCTTTCGCGCGCACCCGTTCGCATGGCCACACCGTCCATCGCATTCCTCGGCACCGGCTCCTACACTCCCACGCGGATCCTCAGCAACCAAGAGATCTCCCAACTGGTAGAAACCTCGGATGAGTGGATTTTGACGCGTACCGGCATCCGGGAACGCCGGATTGCGGCTGGGACCGAAACCACGGCCGATATGGCAGCGGCCGCAGGTAAAGCCGCTCTGGAGTCGGCAGGCCTCTCACCCGGAGATATCGACCTGGTGATTCTCGCCACCCTGACTCCCGATCTCCCCATGCCTGCCACCGCCTGCTTGGTGCAGCAGCGGCTCGGCATTCCTTCACGCGCGGCCTGCTTCGACGTCAACGCTGCATGCACTGGATTTCTTTACGCACTTGATACCGCATGGGGCATGCTCAGTTCGGGACGGTATCGCCATGCCCTCGTGATCGGGGCGGAGAAGCTCTCCACGGTTCTAGATTGGAAAGATCGGACCACGTGCGTGCTCTTTGGCGACGCCGCTGGAGCGGCCGTACTCGGGCCCGCACGGCGAGAAAGCTCTGGGTTGATCGGCACTCGCCTCGGCAGCCTTCCCCTTCCCGCTGATCTTCTTTGGGTACCCGGCGGAGGAAGCTCACCCGCGAATCTCGACGACCCTCGGGTAATCCGCATGAAAGGCAAAGAGGTCTTCAAGGTCGCCGTCCGAGCGATGGAAGATGTAGCTCGGGATATTTTGGAACAACACCACGTCTCTGCCGATCAGATCGCCTGTGTCGTTCCTCATCAGGCCAATTTGCGGATCATTGAGGCGATCGCTCACTATCTTAAACTGCCAATGGATCGCTTTTATGTGAATGTCGATCGCTACGGCAACACTTCCGCAGCCTCGGTTCCCCTCGCGTTACATGAAGCACAGCAAGCAGGACGCATTCGCCCTGGCGACTTGGTTCTGCTTGTGGCATTCGGGGCGGGCTTGACCTACGGTGGAGCCCTGGTTCGCTGGTAATCTTTTTCTCATGTCGACGATGTCTGCTCGAGTCCTGGGCGCACTTGGCCTTCTCCTTACGTTCTTTCTCTTCGGAAGCGTCGCCCGCGCCGACTTAGTCTGGTCGCCGCAATCCGGCTGGCGCGTCGAAGGCGGGGTCCTCTCCGGACTTCTCGGTGAGGATGGTCGCAAGGCCACCGATCTGATGAACAAAGCGCGCACGGCAGAAGAAGCCGGAAACTATGGTCGTGCTGCCAAATCTTACGAACGTGTAGGCAAGCGCTACGGAAACTCCGTCTACGCTCCGGAAGCCTTCTACCGCGCTGCCCGCATGCGTCTACAGCGGAAACAGTACTACAAGGCCCACGAAAACTTTCAGCAGGTCGTCGGTCGTTACCCTAATTACACGCGCTTCAATGAAATCATCGGCGAGCAATACCGCATTGCCAGCGCGATGCTCGATGGCGCACGTAACCGGATCTGGGGTATCATTCCTGGTTTTGCCAACCGCGAAAAGGCAGTCGAATACTTCGAGATCCTCCTCCTGACAGCACCATACAGCGACTACGCTCCGCTCGCGCTCATGAATATTGCGCGGGCTCACCAGAAATTGGGCAACGACGAGGAAGCGATCGACGCGCTTGATCGCATGATCAACACGTATCCTCAAAGCCTCCTAACCCCTGATGCTTACCTGAAGCTCGCTCAAACCCACGCCTCGCTGGTCGAAGGGCCATACTATGATCAAGGCTCCACGCGCGAAGCTGTCACCTACTTCGAGGATTTCATGATTCTCTTCCCGAGTGATGGCGGAGTCAGCTCGGCTGAAAAGGGATTGGGAGACATGAAGCGGGTCCTGGCCGAAAGTAAAATGCGCATCGGCGACTTTTATTTCTACAAGCGCTCCAACTACACTGCCGCTCGTGTCTTCTATAACGAAGCGATCACCGTCTTCCCTGATTCTACCGTCGCCACCAAAGCTCGCGAGCAGTTGGCCAAAGTCGACGTCGCCGCGGCAAAAGCAGCAGAAGCGGGTAAAAAACCTCGGAAGAAATTCTTCTTCTTCTGATCACTCCGCCTGCCCGCCCAACCGACATGCGCATGACGTGGGCTGCTCCGGTCTTCGCCCTCCTCGCCCTCATGCTGGCGGGGTGCTCGAACTACGTCCTCGGCACCGGAAAGTCGCTTGAGTTCCGCACTCTCTTCATCGAGCCGGTGGAGAACGACA
>DKKJ01000271.1 GCA_002455175.1 Opitutaceae bacterium UBA6669 | reverse complement strand
GGTCAGTCCGACAGGCTGCTAGGGGGCTACCGATGAAACCTCGTAGTCTTCAGGAGGTGGGGAGAGATGGCTTCTCGCGTGTGCAGGCTGAGCGCCTTCTTCGCGACATAGACCAAATGTTCGAGATATACATGGTCAGCAAGCTAGAGCACGCCAAACCGAAGGAAGTCGGCCGCCCGTTCAGCGACCCTCGTGAAGGAGGCGGTTTGAATGGTCGCGATGTGTCAAGCCCGAAAGAGCTTCGCCGCGTGTTCATTAGCCATGGGCATGCCGATGACTGGCTGAAGGTGCAGGCGTACATCGAGAAAGACGTAAAGCTAGGCACCCGGGAATTGGCACAAGAGGCCAACATGGGGAACACCATCATCGAGAAGCTATTCGACAACGCAAGGCTTTGTGATAGTTCAGTGATCGTCATGACTGGCGACGACGTTGCACATGAGAACGTCGCGAAAGTCCGCGAGAACGTGATGCACGAAATCGGATTTTTTCAAGGGAGCTACGGGCGTGGGCGCGTGATCCTGCTGCACGAAGCTGGCGTCAATATCCCGACGAATCTTGGGGGCGTGGCGGTCATACCATATCCCAAGGGTAGCATTACTTCGATCTTCTACCTTCTGCAGCGGGAGCTGAAAGCCATATACAGCCTCTGAGAGCCCGTCGCCTTATCCTTTCAAAAGTCTCTACTGACAATTCGGCGGAGCCGGGGACGGTTTTCACCCTGCTGGCTAATCAATACCACATAATCGGTACGCGGCTTCGCGAGCGCATGTCGGGATCTCTACTGACCCATACTTCGCCATGTGCTGTTCGAACAGTAGCTTGCTCGTTGCTGGGGAAGCATTATCAACAAGAATCTTCCGGAAGATCGTTTCAATTGGTACGCCTGCTCGCATCGCTCCGCAAAGCAACTCGAACTCGCTGATCGACACAGTGAACATCTGCGACGCAGGCAGATTTTCCTCCTGCCAACGAGGAGCATCCCATTCCTCGGTGCCAAAAGTTAGATCGCGCAGGGCGTCTCCGTCACCGATGTTAAGTTGTTTATACGTAACACATACGAAAACGATCAGCGGGCGCCGAAGGGCGTCGGGCAGCCGTCTAACGGTTTCGACCGCCTGGTCTGCCGAATGCAGCGCGGTTGTACGAAGTTTCGGTGTCAACACTTCGGAGAGGTTGTGATACCGCTCGTCGTAGTGTCCTTCAACCCCTTTGGAATCAATCAATAGCAGAACTTCGTCGCTCACCACCGCAAAGTCCACGCACTTTCCTCGTCCGATCAAGAGCTCCAGCAACTCCGTCTCGGGAATGACCGTGTAATCGAGCTCTCCAAGGACTCGGCCGACGTAGGACTCGAAGGCGGGCCCAAATGAGCGCATGAACGCTTCTGGACCTCGGTCGCGAAGAACATCGTAAAGTGCAGTCGCTAGGCTTTCAAACAGGACCTTGTGGTGGACGCATTCGTTACCTCGTTGAGTGCGAAGGAACGGCGTTCGAATCAGTGGCGTCTGTTCACAAAGCTCGACTTCACGAGGTGTCCCATATTTCGTCAACGTCGAAGCGCGGTGATGAAGTTCCTGCAGATCAGCGACGAGAAACTGCATCGCAAGCGGCCAGTCGCGTGCATCCTTTGTCCGTGACCTTGGCCGAAGGGTAGTCAGCGCCGGAAGTCCGTAGAGGTCGCCGGTTTGGCAAGCCAATCGCGCAAGCTGCCGAACGAAGTCGCGAGTCTCAATGCCGACAGCAGCTACGAAGTGTTGGACAACAGTAGCTCCTGCCATGAGTTCGCCGAACAACAATGCCTGTCGTGGTATCGCGCCAACGTCGAACGGCCGTTGATACCAGATTTGTTGAAAAGCCATTCGTCGCATAAAGATAGACGGTCGCGTTGCCTTGACCAATATGCCGATGGCGTCGAAGATGCATTGCTGTATGAAGTCGAAGTCGGAACTAATCCCTATCCGCCGCCGCGTCTTTGGTTCCCACAACTCCGCAGCCCTTTTGATCATCAGGAAGGTGATGAAGGGTGTTCGTGCATACCATTCGTTGCCATCGTCTGGTTTATTTCTGATGTGGGAAAGGCAGGCCGTAATAACAGACTCAGTGTCTAGCTCTCTAAGTCGCTCCCGGGCCCGATCAACGAGGGCAATGCCGTTTGCTTTGTCATCCGCAGTGTTCAAGGAGGGAGCTGCCTTCGAGTGGGTAGAGAAACAAGGGAAGGGCAGTCAATCCATCGGACGGAATTCAGAAATGACGCCCAGACTTGAGCAACTTGTGGCGGTCGAATTGTGGCTACCAGTGGTGACGAAAAGCCTGGCGATGTACCTAGATCGGCACGCAGACGACCACTTTGGCCGATTGCTTGCCCGCCGTAGCACAATCCAATATATTCGATTCTTGATCTTACCCCTAGCAAGAGGGAAGGCTTGGCTGTTCCTCCGTGCTCAAGTGCGCACAGAAGTGGCTGAAAACCTGAAAACGCTTGTAGGGCCACGCTCAGTCGGCCGAACTGCCGCCTATCTTTTTCCTATCTAAACGCACTTTGCCAACTCGCGCTCAAAAAGCGTTCTTACCGCTCCGGTCTCGTACATAGCCAACCCAGTAGCCATGAACCCCGCCCGCTGCAAGTCCAGCCAAAGCTGCAACCCGGACCTGACACCGAAGTTGTTGCGCTCGGGATCTAGTCCCGCAATGAATGCTTCTGGTCGCAGGGCCATGTCTTCGGGATACCATTTCCTATGACCGATTGCACTAATCCCCTCGCCTCGCCACCCCAACAGATTTTCCCCCGCTTTGAGGAGGTCAATGTTCTTGCTTACTGTATGGACCCCATGGATATATACCGCATGCTTCCAAGCGATGGCGACACAAGCCGTCAAGTAGGCGCGAGCCTTCCAATAGGCGAACAGCCAGTCATCGCACAGGTGATAGCGATAAATTGAGGTCTGGCCAATCCACCCAACGGTCTCCTGTAGGATTAGAAGGGCAGAGGCTTCCGCACGGGCATCTGAGGGCGCGATTAGGACGCCCTGCAACTCTCCACCGGGATTTCTTGCTCTTAGCTCCTTGATAAAAGTAGAGAAATCTGCTGGGTTTTTATAAAATTGATGCTGCGGATGCACCTTGTTATCTGCACCGTCAAGCCATTCCCGACGCACAGCAAAGCGCTCGCATACATCTTCCAGCAACGGCTCTTCAAGTCTTGGTAAGAGCGAAGCAGCGTCCTGCACGTGCTCCAATGTCAGGCTGTGTCCAAAGAATCTCGGTATCTGATTGCGATGTACGCCGTGGGTCTCGAAAACGCGACAGAAGCGCGTCGCGATCGACTCTTTGGCAGGTTTCTCTCTAGATTGGCGCCATCTCGTGTACCTGTCCCGGAGGGCCATGGCGGCTTCAAGTTGATCCAGCATTCGTTAGAGACCTCGGACCTTTCGTTTTGGCGAGCCTACGGGTTGCCGAGTCTGCGGCGCAGAGCCACCCAATATGACCAAAACCTGACACAGCACGATATGCCGCACACCCTACGCTGAGTATATCTGCTGGCGGACCGCAGCGGGCACAACCGCGTTTCTATCGGGACGGCTGGCGGTCTGGATCAGCGCGAAGAAGAGTGCTCACGGACACGATTAGCACGACTAGTGTGTGCCCCTCCGGCGGCAAAGCCAGTGCCCGATAGCTCCACCATCTGACGTTTCCTGAGATCACTCCCCCTGACCCCGCTAGTCGAAAGGCTCGCGGGG
>DKKJ01000270.1:1845-9687 GCA_002455175.1 Opitutaceae bacterium UBA6669 | reverse complement strand
CTCGGACTAATCATCACCTACATTAGCGACAAAGGATTCATCTACTTTGATACCATCGGCGGGCATGATCGGATCATGATTCCCGGCCGGCGAGTGATCATCCAAACGGCCAAAGGTACGGTCAAGGGAGTCACCGGAAAGCGAGCCATCCATTTGATGGACGAAGGAGACCGAAAGAAGGTACCTGAAATCCATGAACTGTGGATCGATATCGGAGCTCTTANNAACTCATCCATGGTAGCGTGGGGGCTTCACGCGCTTTTGATGACAAAGTGGGTGCCTACATTGTGGGTGAAACCTTGATACGCCTGGCCAAGTCTCGGCGTAAACTCGCTGCGCGCGTCGTCAGTGTCGGCACGACTCAAGAAGAAATTGGGGTGCGAGGAGCCACGACCGCTACGTACTCGGTGAATCCTCATATCGCCATCGCCGTAGATGTCGGCCATGCTACGGATCACCCGGATTGTGATAACCGAAAGTACGGTGAAACCAAACTCGGTGGAGGTCCTATTCTTTGCCGCGGAGCGAACATCAATCCCAAGGTCTTTGATCGGCTCCTCAAAGCTGCGCAGAAACTAGGTATTCCCTACCAGCTGGAAGCTGATCCGCGTCCGACCGGCACCGACGCGCGGGCAATTCAGGTCGGACGTGCGGGGGTGGCGACCGGATTGGTGAGCATACCTCTTCGCTACATGCATACTCCAAGTGAGATGGTCGACCTCGAGGACGTAGAACGCTGCGTGCAACTCCTGGTCGAATTCGCGGCAAGTTTGGAAAAAGGCGACTACGCTCATTGGTGATTCTTTTATTTCGAAAACAAAGAAGCCGCCGGAAAAATCCGGCGGCTTTTGTTTGTAGTCAGCTGTGTAGTCGGAGCTGAAAGATTTAAAATTTGTATTTTAGAGTGAGCTCAGCGCGCGCGGGAAGATCTGCGACAATCGACTCATTCCCATAGACTTCGTTGGGAGCACTCCAGTTTTCTTCGTCGGTGACATTCAAGAACGCCAGCTTAAGCTCGTACGACTTCCTCACATAGAAGAACGTGAGGTCTAGGCTGTACTGCTCAGGAATGACCAGCGTGCCTGCGACGTTGTTGAGAATGTTGCTCGTCCAGACTCCTCCCAACGTTGCGCCGAAACCGGAATCGTGTTTATAGGTTGCCAACAGATTGACTAAATTACGCGGTACACCTTGTCGCCGGAGTTCGGTATTGGCGGGTAGTAAGAAATACCGCCAGGTAGCCGGAGTGAGATCGGTGTTCCCAACGTCGAACTGAGGCGCATTGACTGTCGCGTGGGTGTAAGAATATCCCGCGGTCAGGTAGAAATTTTTCGTAGGTTGATAGTTACCCTCTAACTCGAATCCCTGCCCCTTCAATTGCACGACCGAGCGGTCCTGTTGCAGATTGTCGCGAGTTTGGTGGAAAACCGATGCGCTCACAAAAGCCTTGCCGCTCGGGGTCGTATACTTGAGGCCAGCCTCCATTAACTCGGACTCATTACGAAGATTTCGATTGGAAAAGTTCGCGCTCCCCGCCGTCGTCAAACCACCTCCATTTCCCGTAGAGCCCACAGGGTTTTGACTCCAGTTGTACGTGGCATACGTGGCAATATTCGCGGCTACCTTGTAGTTCGCGCTTACATTGTAATTGGGAAGACCAACCGTTACTTTATCGCCAGGAAGAAACCCGGCCGGATCGGAGTAGCTAATGCTGAGCACGTCTACACGGGCGCCGGCATCGAGAGAAAAATTATCCGTGATCTTCCACTCTGTCTGGGCAAAGGGTGATATGTAGAACGCTTTAGAAATTCCGGAGTCGCCGTTATCAGGCGTAAAGTACCGTCCATTCCATCCCGGTACAGGGACTTGGGTGAAGGGACTGGGCGAGTTGACCGAGTTGAAGTAACTGGCGTAGGCGAGGTCCTTAGTCAGGTCCCACACGTTCGCAGGTTCGTTAAAGAAGTCGTTGTAGGCTTTAACCTGTTGGTAACGAAGGCTGAGACCAGTATTGATGAACAGCGCGTCGATCTTTTTCCTTAATTCCGAGCGATTCTCGAAGCTAAAACTGGGATCGATAATTTCCGAGTAAGAATAGCTGGAGAGCGTATTGCGGCGAACGTAGCGGAAAAATGAGTTGTTAGAAACCTCCACATCAGGACCCGGAGTGAACGTTTGTATGACCTGAGCATTGAACGTCACCGCATCCGAATCGTCATCGGGCCCGAGCAAGCGCATTTTTCGGTCGAGCTTAACCTTTGGCCCCAGAGCGATTCGATTGACGTAAGGAAATCCCGAGACCACCCAGCGTGAATTTTGCGGATCAGAGATAGGTGCAGGCGTACCTCCTACGACTCCAATCACCTCACTTCCCCCAGGGCCGTCGCCAAAACCAAGCGGGTTCCCATTTGCATCCACATAGTCATTACCAAATGGTGTCGAGATGGGTGCGGGATTGCTGTTGATGCCCGTCTGGTAAATCCCGTGGTCGATCAGTTCTTGAGTGGGACGATTGACGCCAAAATTTTCAGTGTAGTCGGCAAGAAAAACCTCAGCATTTGCAAAGATTGAATAACGATCGTCTCTACGGTGAGTAATGGCCGCATAAAGCGCCTGCGTGTTTTTCTTGTTATAAATGTCGTACCCCTTGGAGGCTTCCCCCGAGTAGGAGACTCGAACCGCTGTTTTCTCGTCGACCGGCGTGTTGTAGTCAGCCGTCCAGCGGTAGACATCGTAACTACCAACCGTAAACGAAACCGACCCTTTGGCTCCATCGAATGTGGGTCGCTTGGTAATGAGGTCGGCATAGCCCCCCACATATTGCGAGGCACCGTACACAGCCGTGGCTGGCCCTTTGAGGATGGTAACCGATTCAACGGAATTAAAATTGATAGGCACGCCGTTGCCATTTGAGCTCAAGCCGACACGCATCCCATTCTGGAAAAGATCAGCGATTTGTCCTCGGAGATCGGGCGTGGTCGGTGCGCCAAAATTGGATCGCGTGTAGGAGCTCGCGGTCAGCTTCGAGAAGTCGCGAACATCCTGAATCGAGATCGCATAAAGTTGCTCGCGGGAGATGATGGTGGCGGATCGAGGGGTATCCAGTAGAGATCGGTCACTTCCGTAGATCGAATTAATCGGCCGCGATGTCTGGATAATGTTCTGCTCGACCGGAACGTCGCTCACGTCGAAGCGGTCCATTTTTACAGTGTCGGAATCGGCCGCGGAATCCGCGGGAACTGATTGGGCGCGGGCTACCGTTGCGCAGACAAGGAGTCCAAACCATATGCGTTTGCTCATGTGTAGTGCCCCACGCAGAGCACGCAGGTTGCCACCTCTATGGCGCTCCCCCCTACCCACCACGCCACTCCTCCGAGCAAGGAGACATGCATGAATTAATTTTATCCGAGGGCGACCAATCACTCCCACATTGTTTCAATCCGCACACGCCCAACGGGTGTGTATCCACCCTAGAAAGAAGGAATCATAGACCCCGCCTCTCCAGTATCACTGCGCAGCGGCTTCAAGATCTCCAAGAACGTCATCAATGGAGCGAATCGCGTGGGAGGGCCAGAGGGAGTTGATCCGGGTGATCACTTGCTGAATGATGCCATCGGGGCAATACGCGCCTCCCGTGATAAGAACGCGTTTCGATCCTGGATCGGCAGGCCAGAGAGGTCGGACCTCTATTCCGCCTCCCTGCCCGGCCGCCACACCGTGCGCTGGAAATACATAATGCTCAACTGCATCTCGCGAGCAGATGCTTCTCTCGCTTTGAATAAAAAACGCGCGTTCCCGCAATCGCTGTTCGCACACCCGATAAAGCTGATAGGTATTCGAAGAGTTTTTTCCACCGATCACAAACGCCGCATCTAGCGGCTCCTCCAACGCGCGAGAAAGGGCATCTTGATTGACCTGTGTTGCATAGCACAGCGTATCGTTACGACCACTCCCTCCTAAGCGCGCTTTTCCTCCTGACACATCGGGACCGNNCCATGACCGTAGCGTCGGGCAAAGCAGTCTCGCAGTGCCGAGATGATCTCTCGCGTCTCATTCATCAGAAGCGTCGTTTGATTGACCACGGCCACACGTTGCAAGTCGCGCTCCACGTCAAAATCAGGGGTATGTTTACCCGCGAAAATCTCGTAGAAACGCTGCCGATACGCGAAATCTGTGCTCTCGATTATTTCCGCGAGCAAGCGTGTCTCCTCAAGGTTTCGCACGATGACTGCCGGCGCGTAACGCCGCGTGTCAACGAAGGTCGCCTTGGTTTCCTCGTGCTCATGTTTACCGTGAATGACTACCGTGTAACCGTCGTTCCCGTACGCGCGCGCCGCCTTCCAAACCTTTTCAACCAACATACAAGTCGCGTCGTATGCGNNTAAACGGGCAGGCCTTTGCGCACCAAACGAATCTTGTCTTCGTCTGTCGCCCCGAAAGCCGGGATAATGACAATGTCATCCGACGTGAGCGAATCCCACAGCAAAGGCTGACCTGGGGCTTCTGTCGCCTTATTTCCCTCAATGGTAAAAGGAACGCCTTTGTCGGTCTGCAGGTAGCGCAGGCCTCGCGCCAAGAGATCTTCATTCACAAACGCGTTATGAATCAGCTCCGAAAGCATGAAGACCCGACGGCCCGGGTTCGCCGTCAGTGTCTCATAAGCACGCTCGATGGCATTCTTTACTCCGAGACAAAATCCAAAGTGACTCGGAATCACATACTGCACCGCCCCGAAATTCAGTGTGACTGGATGAGTGGCAGTTCGCTCGTGTCTGCGAGCTAGGAGTTTGATCGCTGTGCACAGTTTCGACTGATAGAGAGCACTGGCTTCGGGATCACGGGCGTAAATCGCGGGATTCCGCTCCTTTTCAGGACGGAATTTGTAGATGAAATCTGTGTCACTTAGATGAAGATAGGGAACGTAGATCAGGTAGGGATCTAACTTTGCAAGTAGGACCGCTAATGAAGGGGCCAGCCCCGCGGCGTCTGCAGAGAGCATTTCCAGCGCACCGAATACCACTTCGCTGTCCTTCGACTCCCCTTTCACCTGAACGAAACAAACGCGGTAATCTCGCCCGCCTGCGGTGGCGGACAGATACTCCACGGGAACAGTATGCTCAGAAAACGTCCCTTCTAGGCGCTGCACCGCCATCGCCAAATCCGTTCCTGTGAACGGAAGTCCATATTTGCTACCTAGCCGGCGCACAGCGAGGCGATTGTTGGCATCAAATGCCAGTACGGCATAGATCAAGGGTAAATCGGACATAGGAGAGGCAACGTCGGTATCGACTATCCGCGGCCAAGGGGGCGATCTCGAGTGTTCAGCTTTTCCCACCAAAACTGACGTAATCGTCCAAATCGAGCCGATCGAAATGGGTGCGAACATCGTCTCTTCCAGGAGCGATCTCTTTGATCGTTTCTGCAAAACCGGCATGGCGCTGTGCATCACCTGGCCCCAAGTTCTCTAGCCAGTGGGACCACGCCACGATCTCATGAGGCAAACGCGCAGGCGTCATTTGGGCCATGACCCAAGCCAGCATTTCTGTGTCACTCCTGCCTGTCTTCACTTCAGCTAGAAAAGCTTCGGGCGCAATTCCGACAAAAGCAAAGAAGCGCTTATCGAGGGGGCACGGGAAAATGTACTCGCCAATGCTGCCTCCACTCAAAGCACGACACTTATCGAGCAAGCGGCAGAGGTGAACAAATCCTCCGAGGCGAACCCGCGCGCTCCGCGGGGGATACTGGGTCAGATCAGGTGAAGAGAAGTTTTTCATAGAACTACATTAACTCGTTGTGGCGTGCGCGAGGGTGGTCGGCACTCGACTCTAAATCTTATATCTGACGTGCAATTTCACACTCGTTCGCGGGAGGGATTGTCGTCACCGACGCAAAAGAAACTCCGTCGAAGCGAGCCTGCGGCCATTGATTTGAAGCTCAATTCTATGGACTCCTGGGTAGTGTTTGCGGGTGGTAAAATCCCGGATCAGCTGAGATTTCCGCAACTCAACTCGAGCACCGGGAGAAAGATCGATCTGCGTCCACTTAAAAACTTTGGCCGACGTGCCGCCAGATGACTTCACGTAGTGGACGACATAGTCGACAATCAGGCTTTGCGNNGCTCCGCCTGAATGACCACTTTGTCACCCAATCTCACCCGTCGAGGTGCGACAGAAAAATTCTGGACGTTAATCGATACTTGAGCACTGGCGCCCATGAGAGCCAGGGCTCGGGCGTCCCCTTTCTTTACTAGAGTACGTAGCCCATGCCGAACGATCCAGGCGGTTCCCAGTTGTGAAAGATCCCACGAGCGAACGCGTTCAATCACGGCGTCAGGATGGTCCTTGGCGATGTCATTGAGGTGATTGGCCACTGACTTTCGCACGTAAAGTACCGGCTCGTTTTTGAGCGTCTCCAAGATAATGCCCGTGGGCTGAGGGTCTTTGNNTCCGCAACCCCCAAGGAAGTCGGGGACGACTCCCTTCCGAAGCAAGGCGCCGCACGTGTTCACTCTCATCTTGCGCCCACGTTTCCATCACCGCCAGCGTACCCTCCAGATCACGCTGCAGAAAGGGCCTAACCGCGAACTCGGAAGAACCGTATTGAGTGAAGAACTTCAGGGCTTCGAGCGAATGAACCGGATCGCCGAGTCCCTCGCGCGCCACAAAATCTCCCAATGAAATCGCCAGGAAGGGATGCCCCCCGGGAGGAGCCAATTGGCGGAGGACCACCAGCTGATCCCGATAACTCCCCGGCAGCGTCGCTTGGTATGCAATCGCAGTCTGCCGCAAGCGATCCATCAGAGCCCGCTGCTCCAGGCCGTCCAGCGTCAGACGTAGGAATCGGCGCCGATTGAAACCTTTGGACAAGGCCTGCAGTTGGTCAGCCAAGCTTCGATATCGAGCTTCATTAAACCAGTTTTTAAACGCCGTATCTGGCGTAGGGGCGTCGCTAGTCATGAGGACTTCAATCGTATTGACGGCGGCTACACACGGGATGGGGACAGGTAGGATGATCCACTGTCCCCACGTCGTCCTAGCCCGAGCGTTAGGTTTTGAAGACCTCTGCGAGCTTGGAAGTATCTTTACCACCGCCCATGGCAAAATCCGGCTTTCCTCCGCCTTTGCCGCCCAATTGGGCAGACAGAGCGGAGATAATTTTNNAACGCAACCACTGTGGCTTTGTCGCCTATGGCAGCACCCAATTGCACCACTCCTTCGCCCAAGCGCGCACTGATCTGCGAACCCAACGCGCGCAAGGCGTCGGGCGCGTCCACCGTCACCACCGCGGAAATAAATTTCAAACCATCGCGCCCAACAGCCTTAGCAATCAAATCGTCGGCAAGTCTGGCGGCCGCTTTTTGCTCGAAGGCCTTCAGCAGGCGCTCCATCTCAGCCTTGTTCGCGAGCAGCGCATCTAATTTAGCGACGACATCGAGCGGTCCTGCATTGAGCTTCGCTCCAACCGCTTTCAGTTGGGCATCATGGTGAACGATGCTGTCAATCGCGGCCTGTCCGGCAATCGCCTCGATCCGNNACGTGGGTGCCGCCGCACAGCTCACGGCTGTAGCCACCAATATCGACAACGCGTACGACCTTACCGTACTTTTCTCCGAAGAACGCCAACGTTCCTTCCGGCTTTTTGTCGAAATCAGTTTCGTAGGTGGAGACGGGCGCATTATCGATGACCTTCTCGTTTACGAGTTGCTCCACCTCGCGCAACTGTTCAGCGGTGGCCGCCTCGAAGTGACTGAAGTCAAATCTCATACGGTCGGGCGTCTTTGACGTGCCGGCCTGGCGGACATGGGTACCGAGGACTTTACGCAAAGCCCAGTGGATGAGGTGTGCT
>DKKJ01000270.1:0-1811 GCA_002455175.1 Opitutaceae bacterium UBA6669 | reverse complement strand
ATGCGTAAAATGGGGTGCGATCAAAGATCAGGAACGTATCTTTGTCGGCCACTACGATTTCTTCCACAGTGGCACGGGCGTGCGTTTCCTTGTAACCAAGGAAAATGGACGGTTTGTAATCGGTGGATTCCCCTTCGGTCGCAGCGACCACGATTTCTTTTTTCTGGGCAGCGCGGCCCCTCTCCCGCTGCTTCTCCATCTCGGACTCGAAGCCCGCCGCGTCCACGGTTTTGCCCCGTTCCGTCGCCAGAAGCTGGGTCATATCCAGCGGGAAACCGTACGTGTCGTAGAGTTTGAAAGCTNNCTCTCCTCCTCGCTGCGGATGACCCGACGAATCACGTCGTTCTGCGCCACTAACTCGGGGAAAACAGGGCCAAGGCTCTCAACGACCGGCGCCACGAGTTGCTCAAAAAATCCGGTTTTCAATCCCAGTTTCGCGCCGTAGAGAATACCACGGCGGAGAATGCGACGGATGACGTAATTGCGCCCCTCATTACCGGGAAGAATTCCGTCCGCGATCGCGCAACTGATCGTGCGCGCATGATCGGCCAGCACGCGAAAGGCGATGTCGATGTTTTCCTGCTCTGTCAGACCTTCCCGCTTGGAAGGTACTGTGCGACCATAAGTCTTCCCTGACAACGCCGCCACCTTGGCAAAAAGCGGAGCGAAGACGTCTGCCTCGTAGTTCGAGGGCTCAGCGGTGAAATCCTTGAAGCCCTTCGTCGTCGCATAGATTCCGGCCACGCGTTCGAAGCCCATCCCGGTATCCACGTGTTTGGCTGCCAAGGGCGCAAACGTACCATCGGCGTTCGCATTGAACTGAATGAACACGTGATTCCAAATCTCGATACAGCGCGGGCTGGACTGGTTAACGTTGGCCCGGCCTGCGACCTCGTCATCGCTTGGAAGGAGATTGAAGTGAATTTCAGAGCACGGGCCGCACGGTCCGGTGTCGCCCATCATCCAAAAATTATCTTTTTTGTTTCCGTGGACGATGTGCACCGCAGGGTCGAGACCTTCGGCGCGGAACAACTCCGCCCAGATGTCGTAGGCTTCTTGATCGAAGTCCGCCGGATCGCCCTTCGCTTTGTTCGGAGCGTACACCGTCGCAAAGAGCCGCTTAGCGGGAATTCCCCAGATCTTTGTCAGGAGGTACCAGCCCCAGGTCAGCGAATCTTTTTTGAAGTAATCCCCGAACGACCAGTTACCCAACATCTCAAAGAGCGTGTGATGATAGGTGTCGAATCCAACGTCTTCGAGATCGTTGTGTTTGCCGCCGGCACGAATGCATTTCTGCGTGTCCGCGGCACGGGTGTCCTTGGCGGCTCGCACGCCGGCCCAGGTGGACACGTCCGGGGCTCGATCTCCGAGAAAAATCGGCACGAACTGATTCATGCCTGCATTCGTGAAAAGCAGTCCCGGCGAGTCAGGGAGCAGCGACGACGACGGGACGATCGTGTGCCCCTTGCTCGCAAAGAAATCGAGGAACGACTGACGAATCTCAGCGGAGGTCATGGGAAATACAGAAGCGTAAAAACGTAAGGAAACAGCGAGGCGATCGGTTACAGATTGGCGATGATGGCGTCGGCCATCTTCTCCGTGGGGACACTCGGGCGTCCGAAGGCGATATCACCCGTGCGCACGCCATCCACAGTGACGGTCTTGCGCACCGCTGCCTCAATCTTGTCGGCCAAAGCATTCAATCCAAAACTGTACCGCAGCATGAGCGCCGCCGAGAGGACTTGGGCACAGGGATTGGCGATCCCCTTGCCCGCGATGTCGGGCGCCGAGCCGTGGACCGGCTCGAACAG
>DKKJ01000063.1 GCA_002455175.1 Opitutaceae bacterium UBA6669 | reverse complement strand
AAAAGACGTTTTGCCGTTCGCGGCGCCCCGGCGAGACGCCGCGGGAAATTTGAGTTTGCCACGCCAATGCGCGGCCCGCTTTCTCTTCCGTTCTCGTTCTCTCAAACCTTTACCACACCTCAGTCATGGCTGAACTCGTAGGAAATGTCTTGGTAGGCCAGTCCGGCGGCCCGACGGCCGTCATCAATGCAAGCCTCGCGGGCGTTATTTCTGAAGCGCTCAATCATGAGTGCATCGAAGAGGTGTACGGCGCTTTGAATGGCGTGCTCGGCATTCTCCAGGAGGACTTGATCGACCTCGCCTCTGAGTCCCAGCAAGTGATCCGTGGGCTTCGCCACACCCCAGGTGCGGCGTTGGGCACGGTGCGCTACAAGTTGAAGAAGCAGCAGGACTTTGAACGCGTTCTGGAAGTGTTCAAGGCGCACAACATCCGTTATTTCTTCTATGCCGGCGGCAATGACTCCCAGGATACGGCTGACAAGATTTCCAAGCTCGCTCAGCAGCAAGGTTATGCTTTGCGCGTGATCGGTGTTCCCAAGACCATCGATAACGATTTGGTCGCGACCGACCACTGCCCGGGATACGGCTCGGTCATCAAGTACATTTCGACCACTATTCGCGAGATTGCCTGCGACAATGCGGCCATGGGTCAGCATGACCTTGTGCAGATCGTCGAAGTGATGGGTCGTAATGCTGGCTGGATTGCAGCGGGAGCTGCTCTCGCCAAGCGCCGCGATCATCCGCATGACGCGCCGCATATTATCCTCCTGCCAGAAGTACCGTTCTCGAGTGAGAAGTTTGTCGAAGACGTCAAACGCGTGCTCAAGCGCGAGAAGTACTGCTTGGTTGTGGTCGGCGAAGGCCTAGTCGATGCCGATGGCAACTATGTGGCTGCGGCTGACAAGACGGATGCTTTTGGACATGCTCAACTCGGAGGCGCTGCAGAATATCTGCAAGGTCTCGTCGAAGAAGGCGTTCCAGGCGTAAAGGCTCGTACCGTGAAGTTCGGTANNCGTTCATCCAAGGCGGACAACGATGAAGCGTTTTTGGCTGGTCAGGCTGCGGTGGAAGCTGCGGTGGACGGCCAGACCGACAAGATGGTGACCTTGATCCGTGGTGACGGAGATCATTATTCCGTGGAAACCGGTTTGGCTCCGCTCAGCGAGATCGCGAACGGAGTGAAGAAGCTCCCCCGCGAGTGGATCAACGAGGACGGCATCTCGATGAATTTCCAGTTTGTCCGCTACGCCCAGCCGCTGATCCAGGGCGAAGTGGCCGTGCCGTTCGAAAATNNATCGTACGATGTCCCGCTTTTTTTTGCCTCTGAGAGGCATTCAAATGATGTCGGCGAAGACCCGCTCTGCGCGGCGGAAGAAACGCTGCCCTGTGTACGTAACCACGGCGGTCACCCCGCAAGCGATGGCTAGTCCAGGTAGCCAAAGGGTGTGGGTTCCGCCGAAGAGACACCAACGAAAACCGTCGATGAGCGATGCTAGGGGATTGAGATAATAAAGCCACCGCCACGCTTCGGGCACCGTCGCACTGGAAAAGCCGACAGGGGAGNNGAGTGATGCCATAAAGATCAGGCCCGCGAAAAGCGGAAGAAAGATCACTTGTACGGGAGGGACTACCTGATACCAGAGCATGAGCAGCGCGGTAAGAGCCAGGCAGACGACAAAATCGATCACACTGATGGCGGTGGTGGCGGCCGGAATTAGAACGCGAGGGAAGTACACTTTGGAGACCAAGTTGACATTGTTAACCAAGCTGCTGCCGCTATCCGACACCGCCGAAGAAAACATCTGCCAGGGAAGAATTCCGGCATAGACAAGCAGTGGGTAAGGGAGGTCACCGGAGCTTAATTTGGCCACCTTGCCAAACACGAGGGTCAGGATGGCCATGGTTGCGGTGGGCTTGATCACGGCCCAGGCGACCCCGAGCGCAGTCTGACGGTAGCGCACAAGGAAGTCTCGCCACACCAAGAGGTAGAAAAGCTCCCGATAGCGGTAGAGATCACGCCAGTAGCCCCGGCCGGAATGACCGCTTTCAATGATCGTAGGCGTGGGCTCCATAAGGACGGAGCGTAAGCGCAGTTCCTGTGGAGGCGAGCCGTCAGTGGAATGCCCCCGTGGCAGGACCAGGGGCGAATGGAGGTCGCCTTCCGCGACGGCGGTTCCCATGGCACTCGACCAAGCCCCTTGGCACGGTGGGAGTAGGCTCTGCTGGAAACGCGTCTGACCTTCCTGAGCTTGCCAGGATGCAACTGCTCCGTGAAACAGGGCCTATGACCACGACCCATGAGCGTGCTCGTGCGCTGCGCGACAGTTATGCCGGACAGGGTGGATCAACGGCGGTGTTTTCGCCGCGGGTCGACGATTACCTTGCCTCCCGACCCGGGTACCCTGCTGACCTGTTTGCGGAGATTCTCCATCGCGTGCCGATTTCGGACGCTTCGANNGCAATTGAGCCGAGCGAGGAGATGAGGCGCGTGGCGGAGGCGCGTTGGGGAAAGCACGAACGCTATCGCGGGATGGCGGGAACGGCCGAGCAGATACCGTTGCCGACAGCCTCAGTGGCGCTGGTGACGGCGGCGCAGGCATTTCACTGGTTTGATCTTGAACGAGCGCGTGAGGAGTTTCTCCGCGTATTGGTTCCGGAAGGACAGGTCGCTTTGGTCTGGAATGATCGCGAGATGACGGATCCTACGCAGCAGGCGTTGGAAACGGTCTTTTCCGAGCACGGGGGACCTCAACGGGCTGCGCTGGCGGCGCATGATGACCGCTCCGGTGTCCCGCTCTTCTTTGGATCCAAGCCATGGACCCAGTTGAGCTGGAATCACGAACAGGTCCTGGATGCGCCGGGCGTCGACGCTCTGGTATTTTCGAGGTCCTACATGCCCTTACGCGCTTCGGCAGAGGCGCCGGCGGTTCGCGCTTCGATTCGTCGTCATCTGGAGCCACATATGCGGGAGGGAGGGCTCACCTTGCGTTATGTGACCCGACTGTACCTCGGACGGCCTGGACACTCGCTCTGCTGAAGAGCCTTGCCAGGGTCCCCGAGCGTCGACCTGCTGGCAGCATGACCTGTGCTCATTTACCCCGGGACGGCGGCGGCACACCCGCCACCGCAGATGAGGTTGTTGACGTCTTGGCGGCGGAAGGAGGTTGGCGATGAGTGCTGATGAACGACAGCAGGCGCATCCCCGCGGAATTGGCCGTCGCGGATTTATTCTAGGCGGTGGGGCACTTTGGCTCGCCCACGGATGGGTGACTCCCCGTTTGCAGGCGCAGTCGGGTGCAGCCCCCATCAATGTGGCTCAAATCGGTACCCGGCACGCACACGCCACAGGAAAAATGCAGGCTATGCGAGCCGCGCCTCAAGACTGGCAGATTCTCGGCTACAGCGAAAAGGATTCGGAGTCGGCCCAGTTGGCGGGTGCCTCTCCGACGTATCGTGGATTCGCTTTCATGGAGGAGTCTGCCTTGTTGGCCACGCCGGGGTTGCAGGTGGTCGTGGTAGAGACTCACATCGACGAATCATGCGCCGCAGCGGTCAGGGCGATCCGTGCAGGCAAGCACGTTCACCTCGATAAACCAGGGGCTTTGCAGCATGAAGAGTTTCGGGCCATGCGGCAGGAGGCTGCGCAGCGCGGTGTGATTGTTCAGATGGGGTATATGCTCCGCTACAATCCGGCCTTCGAGTTTATGTTTCGCTGTGTGCGGGAAGGGTGGTTCGGTGACATCATCGAAATCGATGCCTCCATGGGAAAAAACTCGGACGCGGCGGAGCGAGCGACGGTCAAAGCGCTCAGTGGAGGCAGCATGTTTGAATTGGGCGGGCATCCGATCGACGCGATCCTTACGGTCATGGGAAGTCCTCCGGTAGCAGTTGAGGCGTTGAGCACTCCCACGCGCGACGACGGCGTGAAGGACAATCAACTCGCCGTTTTAAAGTTCGCTCGAGCAACGGCCACGGTTAGGACCCAGCTCAGTGATCCCTTTGGCACCCAACGTCGGCATTTCACCGTTTCTGGCACGAAAGGAAGTATTGAGATCCGCCCCCTCGAATCGGGTCAGGTAAAATTGTCGCTCACCTCCGCTCGCGGTGCGTACAGCGCGGGAACCCACAGCTTTGAAGTCGGCCCTAAGCAAGGGCGCTACGACGGCGAGTTCCGAGACCTTGCCCGTGTAATTCGTGGAGAGAAGCCGTTCGGGTGGACGGCGGAGCATGATATAGCGGTGCATGCGACAGTCCTGAAGGCGTCTGGCCTTACCGCCACCTAAGCCTTACCGGGAAAATTTTTACATTTGTAAGTGGTTAATGCTAAACGTGAAGACGATCTGATGGCGCGTTTGGCTATTTGACAGAGAGAGGAGGTTGGAAAATAGAACGGGCTGCCATGAGACCGTTTTTCACCGCCTTTAGACGAGCCATTGCCGTGATCGGCCTGGTGGCGGTGGTCTTTGGTGCGTTGGAGCACGAAGACCTGATTTTGCAGCGTGAGGCCGACGTACTCCCGTCGCGGCAGGAGCTGGCGTCGACGTCGATGGTGAATGACGGATCGGAATTGACCTCGGCGGAGACGGCCTCGTCTGACCGCGTGGCTGGTGAAAGTGGGACCGAAGGTACGTTCCGGTCGGACATCCACCGCCTCTTGCTCAGTCCTCCTGTGTCGGGAGGTCTGTTTCTGCGTCCACGCAGACTGATTTGTGTGGGAGAGACTCCCTTGCGGGCATGGCGTCAAACGGCGCCTTTGCGACCGCTTTTGGTGGGCGTGGTGATCTTACGCTTGTGAGCGTTGGAACAGGCTGAGGCCTTCTCTGGGTGTTCCCAGGATGAAGNNCAAGGGGGCTCGATGCCCTCAACCGAAGTGATTCACACGCAGATACTGTCATGACTATTTTCCTAGAGATCTTTTTCATTTTTGTCCTCCTTCTGGCCAACGGCGTGTTTGCGATGGCGGAAATTGCCGTCGTTTCCTCACGAAAAGCGCGTTTGAAAAAATTAGCTGACGACGGGTCGGCACGGGCTAAAGCGGCCTACGCGCTGGCCCAGGAGCCGGACCGATTCCTCTCCACGGTACAGATTGGGATCACGCTGGTAGGCGTTTTGGCGGGGGCTTTTGGCGGAGCCACCCTTTCGGANNCCTTGGCGATCTTCATTGTGGTGGGAGCCATCACCTACTGCTCGCTCATCGTAGGGGAGTTGGTTCCAAAACGCTTCGCGCTCTCAAATCCGGAGGGGCGTGCGATGCTCATTGCTCGGCCCATGACAGCGCTGGCACACATCGCTTCACCCATAGTCTGGCTGTTAACAGTATCCACCAACGCGGTACTCAAAGCGTTGGGTTTGGGCAAGGAAGTGGAGGCGCCACCGTCTGAGGAGGAGATTTCCAGTTTGATCGAGCAGGGGACGTCGGCGGGTGTGTTTCATCAAGNNAAGCCGAACGCGCGATGGTCGAAGGGGTGCTGCGTCTGGATGAATTGCCCGTCACGGAAATCATGACCCGGAGAAATCGCATTGTTTGGCTCAACGTAGATGACAGCGATGAGGTCAGTTGGCGGAAAATCGTCGCCAGCGGTCATTCCCACTTTCCGGTTTATGAAGGAAGCCGGGATCAGGTGATCGGCATGGTCTCCGTAAAATCACTCTGGGCAAACGCTGCGGCAGGAGTGCCTAATCATGTTCGCAATCACCTGGTGCCGCCCCTTTTTATCCCCGAGACGGTGACAGCGGTGCAGACGTTGGAGGCGTTCAAGAAGTCGGGTAAGCACCTCGCGCTCGTGACGGATGAATTTGGCAGCGTGCAGGGACTGATCACGTTAATTGACGTGATGGAAGCGATTGTAGGTGACCTCCCTGAGCCCGGGGATCGTTTGCCTCCCGGAGCGGTGCAGCGAGACGACGGCTCCTGGTTGTTGGACGGAACCTTGCGAATTTCGGAATTCCGACGGCGTTTTTCTCTCCCTGTCCTGCCTGGTGAGGACGATGGGGACTTTGAAACCATCGGAGGCTTTGTCCTCGACTACTTGGGGCATGTCCCCCGCGCGGGTGAGCATTTCACGTGGAACGCGTGGCGCTTTGAGGTGATGGATATGGACCGTCACCGGGTGGACAAAGTCCTCCTGGTCAAACCGGACAGCCCGGCGACCGATAAACGCTGATCAACGAACTCGACCGCGGCGCGTTAGGCGTGCGCGGTTTGGAGTTCCAGCGGCTGGTCGAAGCCATTTGAGGACGACGGTCCTGACGTTGGCGAGGGCGAGGAGGCGTTTTGTGCACCTCCGACCAGGTGTTTCAGGTCGACCACGGCTTGGTTGATGGATCCGGCTTGGGTATTCATCTCCGAGGCGGCGGCGGCGCAGTCGTCGGCGCTGGCTGCGTTGGATTGGGTGACTTGGTCGATGTGATTGACGGCTGAGACCACTTGGCTGATGGCGACGCTTTGTTCCTTGGATGCGCTGGCAATATCGGCGACCAATTGGTCGAGCTGGCGGACCTGTTGTTGAATCGCGAAGAAGGTTTGTCCTACCTCGCGGCTCGAGGCCACACCCTGTTTGCTCTTGGCGACGGAACCTTCGACCTTTTCCGCCGTTTCCTTGGCGGCCACCGCGGAGCGCTGAGCGAGACTACGAACTTCGTCGGCCACGACAGCGAACCCCGCTCCGGCTTCTCCGGCCCGAGCTGCTTCTACCGCGGCATTCAGTGCCAAGAGGTTGGTTTGGAAGGCGATTTCGTCGATGGTCTTGAGAATCTTAGTTACATCTTGGCTGGCCACCTGGATCGCATTCATCGCCGTTTGCATGGCTTCCATTTGAGCCGCGCCGCGGTCGGCGGCGGTCAAGGTTTGAGAGGCGGCTGATTTGGCGCCCTCGGCGTTTTCCGCGTTACGCTGGGTGGTGCTGGCCAGTTCGGTGAGGGCTGCGGCGGTTTCTTCCAGAGAGGCCGCCTGTTGACGAGAGCCATCGGCGAGAGACTTGATGGCGCCTGCCACCTGATCTGATTTGGAAACGTTGGCGTCAGCTGCGGATACGAGGATATTGATGATCCGCGCGAACGGACGCGGAATGCTCCGGGAAACAAGGAAAGCGATGGCGGTGATGATGAACACTGCGGCACCTGTGCCGTAGGTAAAAATTTGGTGGAGACGATCGATCATCTGGGTCGATTCGAGATGGATTCTTTCGCCTTCTTTACTCAGCACATCGCTGACATCTCCCATCTTACCTTCGAGGTCACTGAAGGCCGCGACAAAGTCGCCCATATTGGCATCAAAGGCAGCGTGATCTTCCGCAGCGTACTTACCCATGAGCTTGGACGCTTCGAAGTAGGCGAGGAGCGGTTTTTCCACGGAGGCAAGCTGTTCTAAAATACTTGTGGGAAGGGCGAGGGCTCGATTGTCGGCGATGGCTTTCCGAAAAATTTCCGTGTGTTCGTTGAGCTCGGTTGCTCCCTCTTCGAGAGCTTTGGCGTCACCGAGTCGGGCAGAATTCCGGAGTTGGAGAATGTCAGCGCGCAGTGCGTCATGCATCATGTCGGAGAGCTGGTGGTTCTGCAGCCCGGTGTAGATGGTCGACATTCTCTCATTTGCTCCGTTGACCGACTTAAAGGCGGTGTAGGCGATGCCCGTGAATGCGAGCAGAATCAGAATCGACGCGAGGGCGAGTAGGGAGACTTTGCGGCCGACTGTGAAGTGCATAGGAGGGTCCAGGAGATGTGCTGAAGAGAGAAATGATTCACTCGGCCGGTGGTGGGTGTCGGGTCAGCGGAAGGGACCATTACGAGACACCACGCCTGACTGGCTGAATGAAAGCGTGATACGTTATCGACTCCGGCGATGGTCGAATAAAGGAGGTGAGGGATCAGCCCCAGGTTTCCCTCTAGGGAGCGAGCAAGGGAGATGAGTAGTACTGCGCATTTTGTCTGGTGCTCTCCTGTAAAATCCCGACTACGAATTGATTGAGACAGCCAGTCTTAATTGGGTGGGCGTTAGCTCGTACGGAGGAAACTCGCCTAATAGTACAAGAAGCCGCCTTTTCTCCCGCGCTGAGATATCTTGCTTAGGCCAGGTTGCGCTGCTCCAGCGGATCTTCGAGGAGATTGAACTCAAGCCAGAGGGTGCCATCTGCTTGGTAGATCCACTTGTGAGTGGGAGATCGTCGCCCGTGCCAAGAACGATCGCACTGTTGCGGGAGCGCCACCACGCTGGGCATGGAGATGTCGACCGTGCCCTGCGTAGGGGTCCACGGTTGACCTTCCGCCCACGATAGCGTCATGGCAGGGAGCGAGACCAAGGAGATGGGTAGGTGATGAGTCGCGGTCAGGGAAGCAAGGGAGGGTGACGCCGTTGTGGGAGCGGCTTTGACCGGAGCGCCTCGAACCAGCAGAGGGACTCGGATACTTTCCTCGTAGGGCCAGCCTTTTCTGAAGAGACCGTGGGCTCCGTGCATGTCCCCGTGGACGGAGGTAAAGACCACGATGGTGGTGGAGGGAAGTTGCGAGAGGAGGCGACCGATGGCCCGGTCGGTGGCTTGGATGTGCGCGTAATAGCCACTCAACTCGCGTCGGGTTTTAACTTCGACATCGGTGCCCCGGGGGACGTTGGGGGCCAGGATCANNCCTCCAGGCTCACGACAGCAAACCAAGGTTGTCGACCCGCCAGCGTCGTCGAGTCGTGCCAGTTCAGGAAGCGATCGACCAAAATCTCACTCTGATAGCCAAAGTGCTGGCGTGGGTGCGGATCCAGGCTTCCGTGAATCCAAGGGTCGTTGAGAAGGAACCCGCTCTCAAATCCTTCCCAGTAGGTGAATCCGCCGCGGTATTCCGGCGAAACCAGGCTACGCGCATGGACGTCGCCGACGAGAGGGGCGTGAGGATCTCGCGGGCTCAGATGNNCCCGTTTGCTGGTGAGGGGGTTCCGGTCAGCAGGGCAGCACGCGCAAAAGGTCCGAACGGGTGGGGGGTGACGGCTTGCGTGTAGTTTACACTGCAGCTGGCCAAGCCGTCGACGAATGGCGTGCGCGCATTGACGTCGCCCGCATATCCACACGCTTGGGCCCGCCATTGAGTCGTCAAGATCCAGAGGATGTTGGGGGGGCGGGGCACCGAGTGACGTTGAAAGCCGCCTGCGCCAGTGACAACTCTTGGCTCACCGCATCGCGCTTTTTTGCAGTTTTACGCAGGGGGCAAACATTCGAGCATCTCTGCGTAGGGTGTGGGAGTGAAAACGACGTCCCCGATTCCGGCTGGTAGGAAAACTTTGTCGTACGGTTGAAGCGTGCGGATCTCTCGCGNNGGCGAAACAAGGGGTCTGTTCGGGGCTAATTAGCGTCTCGCTCCATGACTGGGCGGACCATGTTTCCCGGCGACGTGGAAGACAGCGCTGGTCCGCGAAGACTTGATCGAGCGGCCGAGGGGTGAAGTCAAAAAGGTCGAGGCAGAAGTCCAGGCTGCGATTCATGAAACGCGCAGGTTCGGGAAGAATAAATCCGCCTCGCTCGAATTCGAAGCGAACGACGAGGTCGCTCGGCTCTTGTATTTCGACCAGAAATACACCTTCGCCCAGAGCGTGGGGAACTCCGCCTGGCACATAATAGGTGTCGCCAGGTTTTACCGGAACGGGATCGAAACACGCTTCGATTGCGGCGATATCCTGGTTCTCGATCATGCGCTTGAGCNNTCCCGTGAAGGAGGGCGTTGAAAGCCCAAGTAGATGTAGCGCGGTTCACCGGGTCGCGTGGACAGCACATGATAGGCTTCGGTTTTGCCAGAGACTGAGCCCAGGAACTCCCGGGCAAACGTGGCGGTGGGGTGGACTTGGAAGTGCAGCCGGATGGCCGAGTCTAAAAATTTCACCAAAAGGCGTAGGTCACAGCCGTACTTGGCGATGTGTGCCGCTCCCAGGAAGTACTCTGGATCGGTGGCCAGCAGCGCGGGAAAGTCTAAGCGTGTACCGCCGACCTCCACCGGTGACACCCCTTCTAAAAGGTGCTCACGGCCGATATTCACGGCGCGAGTAGTAGACGCGATCCAGTCCTCGGGAAAGTTCGTATCTGTGGGCTCCGTTACGCCGGCGATACGGTCGAGCATCTGGCCCCCTTGGTACGTGCGCCAGCAAAGGTTGGGAGGGAGAAGGACAAAGTGGTGTCGATGCGACGGCACGGGCAAATAGAGAGTGAGGGGTGGGAGAGACGTCGTCTTAGAAACATTGGCTCGAAGACAGCCAGGGTAGTCGAGTTCAGTTCATCGCAATCCCGAGGGCAGGCAACGCGCGAATTTTTGAATGTCGTCCTGTTAGTAACGATAGCAATCGCCAGTGGGCTAGCTCTTTGGCCCATGTTGGAACAACGCCGATTCCGGTAAATAGAGAGGATGCCAAGGTTATGGTGTGATTCCCCCTTTTTCAGTGCTGTTGCGTCCTATTCTGGAAATCAGCACCCGATCGTCCGGCGGCGGGCATGAGGATAACGAGGCGTCATGTCGCGATTTTTACCTTACCTGTGGGGCCCTGAGTTGTATTGGGTGCTGATCTGCGGAGTGGTTCACGGCGTCACTCGCCGCCATCTGCCGCCGACAGAGTCGCTCACGCGTTCCTTCGATCTCTGGGTGTGGGTGATTCCCTTTCTTTTGGTGCCCCTCACCTTTGCTTGTTTTTTTGTCGGTGGAACTGGACGCGGGTGGTTGCTCCTTCGAGTGAACCTCGCGATTGCCGTAGGCCTCTTTGTCGCGGCCGTAAGTCTCGGGAACGGCATGACGTACCATCAGCCCAGCGCGGGTCCGGGAGCGGGCACCGCATTCATTGTGATGCTGATTTTTGGTTATGGCATGGCTATGGTGGGGACAGTCGTGACGGCACTGATTCTCGCGTTCAGAGCCGGGGGTTGGTTTTCCTGACCATGGAACGGATCTACGTTTTCTTTCGTGCGCAACCGGTGCTCCTCGGTCTGCTGCTTTTCGTCCTGATCGCAGCAGGGCTGCTGATCTTTTTCTCTGTGGCCATGGCGAGAGCTGGCCTGTCGTTGCGCCCGCTGCTGTTTTTAGCAGTGTTTTTTGGGATTATAGCGGGGCCGCAGGTCGTGTTTCACAGTTTGCGCGCCACGGGCAAAGTGGGAGACCTTACGTGGACTCCATCGGTCACCCGGGTTGAAGAGGTCACGGAAAACCCCGAAAGCGTCCAAGGGATTTCGGATGGATTTTTGTATCCAGAGATCGTTCTTGGAGCCGGCTATGATCCCGACCTATTGAGCGATGTTCGTCGGCTGTTCGACCCCTTGCAGGATCAAGTGGAGACCGCGCAAATGGCAATTTTTAGAAACCAGGAGACGACCATGGCAGTGCGTGCGCGCACGCCGGACGCAGCCCTTCAGGCTGCGCGTTATTTTGCGGCGATCCTTGGTCATCCCGAGCTTCCGGTGCGCGCGAATGAGAGTCGGGATGTTCCCCGGGCGGCTGGAGACTGGGCGCGGCTGCGAGTAGTCGGGCGCATGCTCTTTGTGTGGACGGGTGCCGATGTCTCCGCTTTGGACAGGCGTCAGCAGGCCAGCGCGGGGGCTTGGATACAAACGCGGGTGGAAGCGAGTCCTCCCGCAGTGAAGAAGCGAGCCGACGCTTGGGTAATTGCTGCCGTGCCGGTTCTGCTCGTGGTGGCGGTGGGATGGTTCTTCAAAGGATCAAGCTGGGCAGCCACAGTGGCGCCGAAGACGTTATTGCATCGCCCAGTTCCGCTTTCGGAACTGCGGTCGCGACTATTAGCACTGGATTTGCCGTCCCGGGCGATCGCTGTTGTTCCTGGGGAGAGGAACGATGAAATCATCGTCACGTGGAAAGTCAGTGAAGCTTGGCTGACCCCAATGCGAGCCAGTGGTTTGCGTCGCACCCATCGCCTTGTTCTTCGAATGGACGAGACCGCGCGGACCGTGCGCGTACGCGAGGATTCCGCGGCGCTCGATGTCGATTTTGGAAAGACGAGTGCGGCGCTTTCTTGGCGGAGGGAGCGAGGGATCTCGTTCTTCCAGGTTCAACATCAGTACGAGTTGGGAGTGCCGATGGGCACGAAAGCTCAAACAGCTCCGTCTTCGGCAGGCATTTCCTTCCGTTTTAATCTGCAGGAGTTGAAAGGGCCGGTGATTGCGACTGTGATCGGTGCAGGTTGGACGTGGAAGCCGGTGTTCTGGGAGAGCCCGCAATGGCTGCGCTGGGCGACAGAATAAACGAAGAAATTACTTCCTTGGTGCCTCGTCCGGGTCGTAGGATTTTGTAGTCACCATGCAAACGCCGTGCGACGGAATGTTCCGAAGAGCATGGCTTCCTGATCCTGGAAGTCAGAGGCGGCTGCGTTTCCCTAGGATAGACGGGTCGCTATGAAAATCAGCGTCGCTTTGATTTTCGATCGAGAAAACGTTCTCGAACCCATCGCCCGTCACCGCCGCTTCAGCGCGCATTCCTTTCGCTTCGTCGAAACAGGCTTTATCTCTGGGGCGGTTACATGAGCGCATCAGAGACCGCGTCTATCACCATGCCGAAACCGACCCTCAAATGGCTGGGAATTGTCAGTCTCTGGGCGTTCGTGGGCTTGGCGTTGTCGACGGAGGTTTACCTTAACGTGCGCGTTTCCAGGCCGGACGTGTCGTTTTGGGATGTCGCTCAGGCGCAATATGCGCGCGCGATTCTTTGGGCGGTATTGGCACCGTGGGTTCTTTGGCTTCGCGTCAAGGTGCCGATTAGCAGCGGACGGTACATCGGAGGCGTGGCCTTTCATTTGCTAATCAGCCTCTCGGTGATGATGGGTTATTACCTCGGACGGACGCTGGTGCTGGTGGTCCTGGATCGAAGTTCTCTCGATGGTTTTTGGGAAATTGCCCGCAACAGTTTCTTTGGACGCAATCTGATCGATGCCGCGTATTATTGGGCGGTGTTGGCGGCGGGGTATTCGCTCGAGCTTTACCGACGCTTCAAAAGCGANNCCAGCTCGAATCACGGTTGATTGAAACCGAGCTAAAGGCCCTCAAGCAGCAGCTCCAGCCGCACTTCCTGTTCAATACCATGAACACCATCGCCGTGCTGATTCGGGAAAATCGCAACGATGATGCGGTGACGCTCCTGGCCCGTCTCAGTTCCTTGCTGCGCATGTCGCTGGAATATGGACGGGTCCCAGAAGTCACTCTACGGCAAGAGTTGGAATTTATCGATCGGTACGTGGAAATCCAAAAAGTGCGTTTTGCCGACAAGTTGACCGTGCGGACACAATTTGAAGATGCGGTGCTGGATGCCAAGATTCCGAACCTCCTCCTGCAACCGCTCGTGGAGAATGCGATCATCCACGGCATCGCACCGTTGCTGAAGCCAGGAACGGTCGAAGTGATCGGACGTGTGGTGGAGGGACGCGTGGAAGTCGAAGTCCGTGACGACGGGTGCGGGTTTTCCCTTGAAGCTGCGGCCGCTCCTGGCCGGAGGCGAGGTATCGGAATCAGCAATACGAAAGAACGGATTGCCAAGCGTTACGGTCCCGCGGGAATGTTTCGGTTGCAAAGCCAGCCCGGTCACGGCACGTCGATCTGTATCGGATTTCCTTACCGGACCTGACCCTTTCTGCCATGACGACGAACTCCTCTTTTTCTCCTACCACCGCGGTGCGCGCGGTCATCGTGGATGATGAACCGGCAGCTCGCCGTGGAATTCGCCTTCTCTTGTCGCGTGACCATGAAATCGATGTGGTCGGAGAAGCCGCGGATGGATTGGAGGCGGTCGATTTGATCAAGCGAGTACGTCCTGAGCTGGTTTTTTTGGATGTGCAAATGCCGGGAATTGATGGCTTTGAAGTGTTGCGTCGCGCCAGCGAAACCGGGCCATTATCGGTGATTTTTGTGACTGCGTATGACGAACACGCGCTCAAAGCATTTGAGGTCAATGCGGTGGACTATGTACTCAAGCCCTACGAGGACAGCCGGTTTCTGGCGNNTAAGCGAGCGAAGATGGGAGTACGGACGCGTGATGCAGAGGCCTTGGCCGCCCGCTTGGCACGGCTACTTCAGTTTGTGGGCAAGGATGCGGCCGAATCGACGCCACCTCCGTTACCGCCTGCTGCGGCGATGGAAGAACGTCCTGATCGCATTCTGCTCAAATCGTCTGGAGAAATTTTCTTTTTGAAAGTCGACGAGATCGACTGGATTGAGGCGGAGGGCGACTACATGAAGTTTCACGTCGCGGGAAAAGCGCACCTTTTGCGCGAAACTATGGCTCGGTTGGAAGCGTCTCTTGATCCGAAGCGTTTCATTCGAATCCACCGCTCCACGATCGTGAACATCGACCGCGTCCGTAAACTCACTCCCGCGTTTGCGGGTGAGTATGCGGTCGTTTTGGCTGATGGCACCAAACTGCGCCTCAGTCGAGGGTACCACGAACGCATGCAGGCGGTGATGAACAACGCGCTTTAGCAGGAAACGCCGTAGCCAGTGCGGTGGCGTCCCAATTTTGGGAGCAGTAACACCGATGTTGGTACGTGAACTAACGCTGAGCGCAGACCTGCGGGTTCGCGATTAGGCTTTCAACCGAAGCAGTTCGGCGTTTCGCCGCAGCGTAGCCGCAGTTCGTCGCATTTCCGCAACCGTGGCAGCCCTCATGCGAGTTATGTGGGCATGCAAGCCCGCCTCTACCGTAGTCTTCTGGTCGCTTTCCTCTTCGCTACCACAGGATTGTTTGCGTCGGTCGAATCCGTGCGCCGGGCGCAGTCCCGCTTTGGCTCTGACGTCTGGACTCAGGCCATTGCGATCACCAATACCGACCCCAGTGCCGTTTATCCAAAAGTCACCTACGCGTTGGCTTTCGAATTCAACTCGATCCTCTGGCTCTACACGCCTTATGACGGCACTCAGAGTCTGTCGCTCTATCGGGGTCGTTTAGCGCAGGATCAGGCCAACTTACAGCCGTTGCTCAAGGAGATCCATCCTGGCTTCGCTTCGTACACGGTGCTGCCCGAAGATCCAACGTTTGTGACCGACGAACGCGGCCTGCTGCCGAATGGCTGTTTTGTTGAAAGCCTTACGGCTGCGCGTGAACTGCTGGCCCGGGGGGATCGTCTGCTTCGGGCTGGCATCCTGCTTTTCTACGCCAAGGGTGCCTCACAGCAGGGGCATGCGGTCCTCGCTTATGAAACAGAAGCCGGGGTCTTTATTGACGATGTCGATCGCCAGGAGCCTGCCCAATTGAAGGGCGAGTGGACCGATGAGGCGCTCGCTCTCGCTAAACGCTATCTGCCTGAGTTGCGTCGCAAACTCTCGACCGCTCGATTCGTGCCGGTCACGGGTGACCAGGTGCAGCTTTGGGCCTCGGCGGCGAGAAAAGTGGTCGAAGATCCGTCAAATCCGATCTTGGCTGCAACTTTGTAAACGATTGCGGTGTAGAGAGAGGATTCCCTCCTCTGTGCTCCTCCCTTCGTTTTCTTCCTATCGACTTCAATTTGCCGAATGGCCGAATACAGAGGTCCGAAGCGGCATAGTTAAGGCCATTGAATGGCGACAGCTGTCGGCAAGCTGCAGTCTTTCTGCGTATTCGCCCCGCTTGCGTTGACTCCCGCGCACCCGCAAGGTCACCCTTCCATCTTCCTTTTACGGTCCAGGCTTCTTCCTCGTTTGCTTCCTCTCCCGCTACGCCGAAAAAGAAATCGCGGGTTATTTGGTTCGTTCTCCTTGGGGTTGTGCTGATGGGAGCCCTAGGAGGCGCAGTCGCTTACAAGAAAGCGTCCTCGAAGAAGGGGGTGTTGGTCACAACCGAAGGGGCGGTGGTGAAGACCATCACCCAGTTGGTCTCTGCCACGGGAAAGATCCAGCCTGAGACGGAAGTAAAGATCTCCCCTGAGGTCGCCGGAGAAATCGTCGAGCTGCCTTTTCGCGAAGGGGCGTCGGTCAAAAAGGGCGATCTGCTGATCAAGGTTAAGCCCGACAACTATCAAGCCCAAGTGGAGCAGCGGGAGGCGGATTTGGCGGCGGCGCGTGCGACGTCGGTGCAGAATCAGGCGCAGTTGGCCAAGGCCGAAGAAGATTTTAAGCGGACCCAGGATGTGTTTTCGAAGAATATCGTTACCGAATCGGACTTCACCGCGGCCCGGACCAATGCGGAAGTCGCCCGCGCCAACTTCCAGAGTTCTTTGGCCAACATTCGTCGGGCGGAGGGTCAGTTGAAGCAGGCGCGTGACCTCCTCGACAAGACCGTCATCTACTCTCCTCTCGATGGGAGCATCAGTTCGCTTTCGAGCGAGTTGGGCGAACGTGTGGTGGCAACAGGTCAGTTCGCCGGAACCGAGGTCATGCGTGTCGCGAATCTCGATAGCATGGAGGTGCGTGTGAACGTGAATGAAAATGATGTCGTCAACGTCAAGGTGGGTGACCGCGCCCGCATTTCCATCGATGCGTATCCCAACCGAAAATTTGTCGGTGTGGTGAAGGAAATCGCTTCTTCGGCGAAGACCACTGGCGCGATGTCCCAGGAGGAAGTGACCAATTTTTTGGTGAAGATTCGTATCTCGGACCGCGATGTCCCGCTCCGGCCTGGCATGAGTGCCAATGCTGATATTGAAACCAAAACGGTGGAAAATGTCGTGGCGGTGCCGATCCAATCTGTGACGGTGCGCAGCCGGGAAGGGAATAAGACGATCGAGCAACTTGCGCAGGATCGGGAGAAGAAAGCTAAGGAATCGCAAGGCGAGGGGGCTGCTTCCGCTGTCAACGAACGGCAGCAACGCGAGCGTGAAAAATCCGACCGAGACTCCCTGCAACGGGTGGTTTTTGTGAAAAACGGAGACAAGGTTTCTCAGGTCGCCGTGGAGACTGGCATCGCTGATACCTCACACCTCGAAATCAAATCAGGGGTGAAGGAAGGGGATGAGGTGGTCAGCGGTAGTTTTAGTGTCATTACGCGGACGCTTAAGGACGGGACCGAGATTCGGATGGAAGCGCCGAAAAAAGCGGGGACCAAGTAATGCGTTCGCGCCATTCGCCTGGGCCGCTGGTGATCGCGATCGAAGGCGTCACCAAGCTCTACAAGATGGGTGAGGAGACAATTCACGCCTTGCGTGGTGTTTCCTTAGATATCCGTCGCAACGAGTACCTTGCCATCATGGGCCCTTCCGGCAGCGGAAAGTCGACTTTGATGAATATGTTGGGGTGCTTGGATACCCCCACGAGCGGCCGTTACGATTTCACGGGGAAGAACGTGGCATCGATGAGCGACGACGAACTCGCTGATATCCGCAATCGGGAAATCGGCTTCGTCTTTCAGACGTTTAATCTACTGCCGCGCTCGGATGCTCTCCATAATGTGGAGTTGCCCTTGATTTACGCAGGTATCGGAAAAGCAGAACGCATCGCCCGGGCGAAAGCCGTGTTGGATGGGGTAGGACTTTCCCATCGCATGCACCATCGTCCCAACGAACTCTCCGGTGGCCAACGGCAGCGTGTGGCCATTGCGCGCGCTCTGGTGACACGCCCCTCGATCATTTTGGCAGACGAACCGACCGGGAATCTGGATTCGAAGACGGGAGTAGAGATCATGGCGTTGTTCGAACAACTCTACGACCAGGGAAACACCATTATCGTGGTGACCCATGAGGAGGACATCGCCCAGCACGCGCGACGCATCGTGCGGCTGAGAGATGGCCTCGTCGAAAGCGATCAGGCGGTTTAGCGGCCACTCGACGTCATGTCCCGGTTTCTCTACGAGATCATCGAAGCCCTCCGGATCGCCTTTGCGCAGATCCGTGCGAACAAGATGCGCTCGGCGCTGACGGCCTTGGGGGTGATTATTGGGATTGTCGCGGTGACCTTGATGGGCACGGCGATTCGAGGCATTGATGCTGGGGTGGATCGCAGCCTGTCGGGTTTTGGAGACGATCTGCTTTACGTGAGTAAGTGGCCCTGGCGCGACGTGGAAGACTGGTGGAACTACCGTAATCGCCGGGCGATCAAAACGGAGTATGCGGCCCAGGTGAATGAGTGGATAGAGGGTCATCCAGACGGACCGTTGAAACGGGCTATTCCTGCGGCGGGTCGTTCCAGCACGATTGTGCGGGGTGACTACCGTGTGAACAACATCTACACCCTGGGGACGACGGCGGACTATGCTCGGACTAATCGCTCAGAGATGAAGGAAGGACGTTTTTTCAGTGACTTTGAGTCCCAGAATGGGCGGGCCGTCTGCATTATCGGCTTTGATGTGGCAGACGCACTTTTCCCCGGCGAGTCTGCGCTCGGAAAAGCCATTCGGATCAGCGGGGTTTCCATGGAAGTGGTAGGCGTGGCTGCGCGCCAAGGAAGTTTCCTAGGACTGTGGAGTTGGGATTCCATGGTGGCTTTGCCGCTTTCGACGTTTCGCCGAAATTTCTCTGTGGCTAATCAAGGGGAACTTCGGGTGCAGGTGGATTCCAAGCGTATGGCAGAAGCCAAGGATGAGTTGCGTGGATTGATGCGACGGATACGCCAGCTCGGTCCCGAACAACGCGACGATTTTGAGATCAACGAACAGTCAGCCATTCGGGATCAGCTGGATCCGATCAAAAACGGAATTGCGATTGCGGGTCTGTTCATCACGGGCCTGGCACTTTTTGTCGGAGCGATTGGCATCATGAACATCACCTACGTGAGTGTGAAGGAACGCACGCGGGAGATTGGCACTCGCAAGGCGTTGGGCGCACGTCGCCGTACCATCCTTCTCCAATTTTTGATCGAAGCCGTGTGTATTTGCATGGTGGGAGGTTTGGTCGGACTTGGACTGGCAGGTGGGCTCTCGAGTGCGGTAGCGGTCATGGCCCCTTCGTTCCCATTGGTATTTTCCACGGGGTTGGTGGTCACGGGTCTGGCCATCTCAGTGCTCACGGGAATCTTCAGTGGGTTTGCGCCCGCCTGGCAGGCGAGCAAGTTAGACCCAGTGGTCGCGTTGCGGTATGAGTGATGAAACGCGCTATGGTTCTTGAACCCACATTTTCAGCCTACCTGGAGTGCAGGAAGGTTTTTGAGCAAAAAGTACGGACATGAATTTTGCTGAGACCTTGAAGCTTGCCCTCGTGGCACTGGCGGCGAACAAGCTGCGTTCGGCTCTGACGATGCTAGGCATCGCCGTGGGCGTTTTTTCCGTGATCGGAGTGATGACAGTGATCTCCGGTTTGCGGGCTAATATCGAGTCCGGATTGAACGTTTTGGGCGCCAATTCATTTCAATTTAGCAAGTATCCGGCGATCAACTTCAGCGATCCTCGGCAGCGTTTCGCCAATCGACGGGACATCGATTATCCCATGGCGACGCGTTTCAAAGCGATGATGGGTGAGGAGGTCAGCGTGAGCCTCCAGATTCGTCGTGGAGGACGGGTAGTGACCTATCTCGATCGTCGGACTAATCCGAATATCCTGCTCGGAGGAGCGGATGAAAACTTTCTGAGCAGTCGGAATTTAGAGATCAGTGCCGGACGCAATCTCGGAGCTAGTGACGTGGAGTTTGGCCGGGCGGTGGTGGTTTTGGGCAACGATATCATCAAGCGTCTTTTTGTGAACGAAGAGCCATTGGGCAAACAGGTGCGGATCGATGGTCAGACCTACACGGTCGTGGGCACGGCGGCGCCAAAAGGGTCATCATTTGGACAGAGTCAGGACAATTTTGCCATCGTGCCGATCAGCCGGTTTCTTGAGTCGTACGGGCGCGCAGGCCNNGCAGGCCGGTCGATCTCGATCAATGTGCAGGCAGGGAGCCAGGCGGAGTTGGCGATCGTGCAAGATCGGTCGATTGGCGTGATGCGCTTGGTTCGAGGTCTCGATCCGGAAGATCCCAATGACTTCGAAATTTTTTCCAATGAATCCCTTATCGAGGCGTTCAACAACATCGCGGGGATTGTCGCGGTGGGAGCCTTTGTGATCAGCGCCATTGCCCTGCTGGCTTCAGGCGTCGGCGTGATGAATATCATGCTCGTGAGCGTGACGGAGCGCACCAAGGAGATTGGTATTCGCAAAAGTATCGGGGCCAAAAAGCGCAATGTTCTGACTCAGTTCTTGATCGAGGCTCTGGTGCTTTCGCTGATGGGAGGACTTGCGGGCATATTAATCGGAATTGTGGGTGGTAACGTAGTAGCGTTGATGCTGAACGCTGCCCTCGTTTTTCCGTGGGCGTGGGCATTGACGGGCGTGTTGGTGTGCAGTGGGATTGGCGTAGGCTTTGGCCTCTATCCCGCTTGGAAAGCGGCCTCTCTTGATCCGATCGAAGCCCTGCGGTACGANNAACCACCGCGATAGATCCGTCTCCTGAGCAAGGATTAACGCTCGTTTCGGTGGAGAACTTGCCGTCGGGCTTGGATTAAGGTCGAGGATGGAACGGATCGAGTTTGGAGGCCTGCCTTCAGGCAGTCCGAAACCTTCGATCCCCGCCTAGAGCGGTACTCCGTTCAGGAGCAATAGGAACGGACCAAAACAAGACTCGATGGAACAAGTCCCTCCACGGGATGGATGGCTAGCCGCGGTGTGCGGTGACATTCTGAGACAGCCTTGACCGCGTCGCTCCCACCGTCTTCAGGAGACACCCATCAACCCAGACGGTTGAGGGCTTGAGAGGACTCTCTTTGGGCGATTAGGTGTGTCCGCGACGAATCTCTGATCCTTGGAAGCGGATTTGGATCCGGTAGACTTTTTTGACGCGGCAAGTGATCACTCCGGTGGTGAGATCAACCTTCTCGGGGATTTCGATGCGATGGAGATCTACAACGGCGTGGTATCCACGTTCGCTATACACATCGATCAGCATCGCCAAAGCTAGCGGATCGTCGAAAACGGAGTCTTCCGAGTTGAATGAGGCCACCCCAGAGATCGCGTGGCGGATCACGATCGGCATGATCTTCTTTTCGATCAGGGTTACCACCTTTTCGAACAATGTCGTGTGTTCGAGCTCATACGAATCCAATCGCTTCACCAATTCCTGACGGGCGTGAACAATGATCTGGTTGGCCAATGGGAGGAGACGCAGGCGATCGTGCGTGCGCGGATCCAATTCAAGCGAACTCTGATACTGGAGCTCTTTGAGGATGTTATGCTCGACCTCCGTGATCGATCCTTGGGCGTTAATGAAATGGTAGTGGTAGACCTCCTTGAGCGACTGAAGGGCTTCCCACGTTTGTTCTTTGAAAACGCGGTAGCGGCGACGCGCTAGGCCTTCGTCGTAGTCCGTCGTTCGTTCTTCCAGCAGTTCTCCCGTGCCGCTCCGTCTCACCTCATCATTGTGAGCTTTGATCTCACGTCCTCGGGAAAGCTGACGCTCAATCGAGGTCTTTTCGTCCACGAACAACACCATGATATGGATGGTGGGTTGGCGAAAATGGATGCCCAATGGGGTGCGGTGAAACTCGACGCGGAGTGCCTGCATACGGCTGACGAGTAACTTGAGGCACTCCACCTGAACTTTAGTCCGGGGGAAGCCGTCGAGAATAACGCCATCCCGATAGACCGGATTCAGCAGGCGACGTAGGAGCAGGCTTACCACCTCGCGGTCGCCGACCATGGCCCCGGCGTCTTTGATACGTTTGGCTTCAGGTGAGTCGAGCAGGGCGCTAATGACGATGGGTTCACAGGTGAGCCCACGTGCGTTGAGGATAAATTGAGTATTCGTGCCCTTGCCCGAGCCTGGAGCGCCCCCGAGGAGAATAAACTCTTTTGGAAACCGTAAATTATGCCGGCCTACTTCCGCCTCGAGCTCATTCCATGCGGAATCGAAAATGAGCTGTGCGTCCTTGATTTCGAGGTCCTGCAGCTTGGCCGGAGCGCTCGGGGCAGGTTGGGCACCGTTCGCCGGTGAGGGAGAGGATGGGGTAGCGGAGCGGTCAGCAGGCGAGTGCATAAGACAGGCAAAGACGGCAGCATGCGTGAGTGAACCCGTTGAAGCGAACCTAGAAATCGGCTCTGACCATCGATTGTGCGGACAGAAGATCGTGCAATACTCGGGATTCACGCCCGTGAAGGTCCGCNNCAATCGTCATGCAGCGCTCCACTGGGCCATCACCTTTGGACTACTCGCGGTGGTTGCGGGCGGGTTCGCAATGAGTGGAACCGTCAGCGAAACCCTGAGTCTATGGGTGCGTGTTCTGGCGGTCGTTTTCCTCTGTCTTGCGGTGCTCTTGATCTTCATCAAGCCACGGCGATCGGGGATGCGCTAAGCCTAGACCGCGCGGGTGTTCTTTATGCGTTTTTCGTCTTCCTGGAAGCATAGCTNNCCTGGCGGGGCTGCCTTAAGCGGCCCCGCCTTGGCTTTTTATACGAGGCTAAGTGCAGCGTTGCGAATACGCGGAACCGCAGCGACTAATGCTGCTCCCTTTGGTCCAGTTTCTTCTTTATGCGTGTTCTGATCGTTGATGATGAAGCCACTATCCGCCGCACCACCGTGCTCGCGGTGAAAAGTATGGGACATGATCCTTTGGAGGCACCGAATGGCGCGCGTGCGCTCAAGTTGCTCGAAGAGGAGCCATGCGACGTCTGTTTTCTTGATCTTAAACTCGCCACGGAGGACGGACTTGAGGTGTTGGCTAAGCTACAGAAAAGCTTTCCCGAACTCGCTGTAGTCATGTTTACCGCGTATGCGACGATTGCGACCGCGGTGGAAGCCATGCGGCGGGGGGCGTTCGACTTTATTCCTAAGCCCTTTACGCCTGACCAGATCCGGCAGGTGTTGGACAAGATCGGCAAAACTCGGCGTCTAGAGAAGAAAGTCCAACAGCTGGAATCACAATTGGCATCGGAGTCTCCCGCGAGCGAGTTCACCTCCGCTGAAGCCAGTGTGCAACGGATGTTGGAAATCGCCTTCAAAGCGGCGGAAACCCCGGCAACTGTCCTGATTCTCGGGCCGAGCGGCACGGGAAAAAGTGTATTGGCGCGGGAACTTCATCAGCGCAGTGCCCAACGCGAAGCTCCTTTCGTCACGGTCAATTGTCCCAGTCTCTCGCGAGCCTTGCTGGAAAGTGAACTTTTCGGACATGTGAAAGGCGCGTTCACTGGGGCTGTGTCGGAGACGTTTGGGAAAGTGGCAGCTGCCGATGGAGGGACGCTTTTCCTCGACGAAATCGGAGAGATGCCGCTGGAGATTCAACCCAAGCTCCTCCGCCTCCTGCAGGAGCGTGAATACGAGCGTGTGGGAGAGCCTCGCTCTCGGCGGGCCAATGTGCGGGTGATCGCAGCGACCAACCGCAACCTGGCAGAGGAAGTCAAAGCGAGTCGCTTCCGTGAAGACCTATTTTATCGTTTAAACGTCATCACCCTACTGTTGCCGGGGTTGCGTGATCGTCCCAATGATCTATTGGCGATCGTTAAAAACTATCTCGCCTTTTTCTCGGAGCGTCTTGGGCGACCCTCGATGAGTTTTTCGCCCGAAGTGCTGACCGCCTTCACGCGCTATGCCTGGCCGGGGAATCTGCGGGAACTGCGAAACGTGGTGGAGCGCGCTGTCATCCTTGCGAAGGAATCAGTGATTCAACTCGATGAATTGCCCGACGAGTTTCGTGTGAAGGGAGATGCCCGCATTGAGGTGGGGGCACGCGTGACGCTCGAGGACTTAGAGGCCGAGCNNAATCTAGATGACGCCGCCAAGACGTTGGGCATCGATCCTGCCACGCTGTATCGCAAACGTCAAAAGCTGGGGTTGGTCTGACGTTGCGCGGTCTTTCGCTTTCCGCCTCTCGCGATGCTGCGCACCCGTCTCTATCTTGGATTGCTACCGCTGCTGCTGCTGTTCCTGGCGATGGGGTTTTACGCCATTTATGTTGCCAGGGGTTTGGCCCGGGCAATTGAGGATGATCTGGTTAAAAATTATCGCGCTCTTCTCGCCGGGTATGAACTTCGAGACGCTGCCACACGGATGCATGCTTCGCTCTCACATGTGGGTCGCGGTGATCCGCTCGAAGTACGCAAATCGTTTCTTGAGGAGCAGTCGCGCTTTAAACGCCTCCTTTTCGATCAATCCATAGCCTCGGCTGGGACGCCGCGAATGGAGCTGGTGGCCCGAATTGACGCCGCACAAGCAAAGTTGATCGCTCAGGCCGAGCGCACCTTGCAGGGCGGAGGCTCCTCGGGAAGTATGGGTCTCCTGGCGGATTTTCGCGCGGCTGAGGTGCAATTCTTTCGTGCGCTCTCGGCGATCGAAGACCTGGCCCACCGAGATTATCAGCATGTTCAGGATGTGAGCGCGCGGGCGACGCGAACGGTGAAGCTCGCCATCAACCTCCTCGTAGGGGCGATGGTTTTGGGCATTTTACTTTCGGTGTACTTGAGCTACCGACTGACGCGAGGTCTCCTGGAACCCGTGCAGGCTTTGACCGCTTCCGCGAAAGCGTTGGGAGAAGGTAAATTGGAGACCGTGGTCCCGGTTCTCTCCCACGATGAACTGGGTCAGCTGGCGGCTGTGTTTAATGACATGGCGGCGAAGCTGCTTCGTTACCGTGATGCCATGCGTCAAGAAGTACGGCGCGCTCAGCGAACCACTCAGGCAACCCTGACGGCCTCGCCGGATCCTGTGGTGGTGGTGTCCAGTGTNNGAATTGCTCAATCCGGCGGCCGAGGAGCTCGGTTTGGCGGAAAACGCCTTGCCCAAGCCCGTAGTGGAGAGTGTGGACCGCGTGGTGGCTTCGGGGCAACACGACCTGCCCACTGGTTACGATCGGGTGGTGATATTACGATCGGGAAATGAGGATCGCTATTTTCTGCCGCGCACGCTGGCGATCGAAGATGCGATCACCGGACTGCAGGGAGCGGCGGTCATTCTGCAAGATGTCACCAAATTTCGGTTACTCGACGATGCCAAGAACAACTTGGTGGGCACCGTGAGTCACGAGTTAAAGACGCCTTTGACCAGCCTTCGGTTGGCCCTCTATCTGTTGCTTGAGCCCAATCTGGGTCCGATCACCGCTGAGCAACGAGAGCTTTTGGAGACCGCGAGGGATGGAGCGGATCGGCTGTTGCGCATCATCAATGATCTCCTCGACCTCTCTCGGCTGGAAAGTGGGATTTCCGAGCTTAATCGTACAGAGGTTGAGGTGGAGGGGCTGTTGAATGAGATGGGGGCAGAGATAAGACCCATCCTCCAGGAGGCCGAGCAGCGCCTCGTGATAGAGAAGGCCCCCGAGTTAGCGAGCGTCGCCGTGGATCGGGATAGACTACGGCACGTGTTCATCAACCTTCTCGGGAATGCCTCGAAATACTCTCCGCCCCACTCGACGATCACGCTCTATGCCGTCCCGGCGGACTCCGAGTTTATCCGCTTTGGGGTGCGCGACCAGGGCCCAGGTATTCCGCCGGAGAGTGTTGGCCGCGTGTTCGATCGTTTTTATCGGGTTCCGGGGCAGACCCGAGCGAAAGGGGCAGGCTTGGGGCTGACGATTTCCCGGGAGATCGTCGTCGCGCATGGCGGGTCGATTGCTTGTTCCAGCGAGCCGGGCAAAGGGAGCGATTTTTACTTCAACCTGCCGCAGAAGGCTTAGCCAATCGGTCGCGAGGTCGTGCAATTTTCAACGTTTGTGCCATGTTCCCGTGAAAACTTCAGGTAAATTCCTGGGTTAACCTTTACAGCATGAGATCGTTAGATTAATTTACGAGAACCGTGGCACAACCCGAGTTGGCTGCGGACTAGATTAGTAATCCAGCGATCCTCGCTGACTGCGTGGCGAGAGGCCCGATCGTGGGGACCGCACCCATTCAACCCTCAATCCACTGAAGATATGGCTAAAGCAAAATCTACCCAGACCCCCGACGCTCTCCTCAACGACCTTCGTACCCTTGTGGCCGAAGCAGAAAGCTTGATGGGAGGAGACATCACTGATCAAGCCCGCGACAAGCTGGAAGTGCTGCGCGAGCGTCTCACCGAAGCTCAAGAACGCTTGGGTGAGCTGTACGTTACGGCTAAGGAAAAGGTCACCGAAGGTGCCCGTCGCACCGATGAGACGATTAGGGCCCATCCGTATGAGTCCCTGGCAATCGCTCTGGGAATCGGCGTTCTCCTCGGAGCCCTCCTTCGCCGGAATCACTAAGAGTGCTCAGAGCGTGCGGTGACCCGATTTAAGTCACTGTGTGCAGGGCTCTCATCATCTGTTTGTCGTCCGGGATGCGGCTCCGACCGCGTTCCGGATGACAGCGTTTTTGCCGTACGACTTTCGTGACATCCTCATGGAGATTCCCTCCGGTACCCCTTCCAATTTTTTGAATTCGCTTCGGGCTTTTGCGGATAAGCTTCTAGCTTCGCTGCAGTCGCGGTTAACGCTCCTCTCGGTTGAGCTTCAGGAAGAGAAGCTTCGCTTGATTCAGCTGTTGATCTGGATCACCGCCGCACTTTTCACCGGTGTGATGTCCCTCGCTTTTTGCAGTTTGGCTCTGGCATTTTGGCTGTGGAAAAGCTCCCCGCTGGTGGCGCTCACGGCTCTGTCCGGCGTCTACGTCATCGCGTTTGTGGTGATCGTGATCAGTTTTAAGCGTTACCTGAAGCGCCAGCCACGGCCTTTCGACGCAACCATTCAAGAGCTCACTGACGATCGCGAATGTATCCAACGGAAGAACTAGTCCTTCTGGATCGTCGTAAAGCGATCCTCCGTGCGCGCATCCGTCTCCAGCGGATTGATACCGCCACGCACTTGGTCGAGGTCATGCGCCCGGTCGTCTGGCTGGCCGATCTCCGGGCCAAGTTCAAAGCGCTGCCTTTTGGGCTGCGCATGTTAAGTGGTCCTCTCACTTTCTTCCTCCAACGTGCGGTGGTGCGTAGGCTTCCTGTGCGGGGCAAGATGCTCCTGTGGATTCCTGCCGTCTGGAAGGTGGCGAAGTGGGTACTACCGTTGATGAAGCGCCGGGCGCAGACCCGTCCTTTGCCATCAGTGCCCACGCGCGAGGCGGTAAAATCCGTGGTTAAAGAGCGTCGCGCCGAGACATCGCGGGCGAAAAAAGTCCGCTCGTCATAGTCACGCGCCTAGTCCCGCCTCGTCGGGTACGACGATAGGGTGCTCGTGGCGCGAGCGTGTTTCGGAACGCTGCTTGCACCCGTTGACAAGCATGGCCATGGGGTTGAAATAGATTCTTTACTCTATGCCTGTGAGGTGGTTGAGGTGTTTAGTTGCAGATGTGCCCAGCAAATTCTGGGCGTCTGCACGAGGGGCAAAGGGAAATCCGGTTGCTGGCGAGAACGAAGCGTTTAGCTATGAAGGATGTCCGAAGCGTCCGTTTCACTTTCTACTCCGCCGGTAGCATCCCCGCCTGCTTCGGGCCGGAGGTTGCGGCGTCCGGAATTGCTGGCTCCAGCCGGAGATTGGGAGTGCGTTAAAGCGGCGGTCGAAAACGGGGCGGACGCAGTCTACTTCGGTCTGGAGCGATTCAATGCGCGCATGCGGGCGAAAAATTTCACGCAGGCTGATCTCCCTGAATTGATGGAGTTTTTGCACCGGCGTGGGGTACGAGGGTACGTTACGTTCAACACCCTGGTGTTTGCTACCGAGCTTGAAGATGCGGCTGATTATCTGCGAGGGATCATTGCGGCGGGTGTTGATGCAGCGATTGTTCAAGACATCGGTATTTGCCGGCTGATCCGATCACTGTCGCCCGATTTTCCGATCCACGGATCCACACAGATGACGGTGACCAGTGCGGCGGGGGTAAAATTTGCGCGTGAGGTCGGAGCGCATCTCGTAGTCTTGGCGCGGGAAAATTCTCTGGCTGAGATCGAGAAAATCCAAGCGGTCCAAGAAACGCAGCCCAATCCTCTGCCGCTCGAAGTCTTTGTGCATGGAGCGCTGTGCGTAGCTTATTCGGGTCAGTGCTTGACCAGCGAATCGCTCGGCGGGCGTTCAGCGAATCGCGGTGAGTGCGCCCAGGCCTGTCGACTCCCGTATGAACTTTATGCCGACGGGGCCAAGGTGGACCTAGGTGATCGAAAGTATCTGCTCAGTCCGCAGGATCTTTCCGGACTGGAAGTGCTCCCCGAGCTGATCCGCGCTGGGGTGACCTCGCTCAAGATTGAGGGGCGTCTGAAGAGCCCAGAGTACGTGGCGAGCATCACGCGCGTTTACCGGAAAACCTTGGATCAAGCGATGGCGGCGCTCGAACCATCGGCGCAAGGGCTTTCACCCGTCGGGAGAGGCGACGACTCCGATGTGGCAAAAGCTGACCTCAGTCCAGAGCGTTATGAGTTGGAGATGTCGTTTTCTCGTGGTCTCTACACGGGATGGTTTAAGGGCATCGACAATCAGCGCCTCGCGCACGGACGATTTGGCACCAAGCGAGGAGTCTTTCTCGGTGTAGTTAAGCAGGTGGCGGGAGCGTCCGTGACCCTGCGTTTACTCGCCCCGTTGAAACCAGGAGATGGCGTGGTGTTCGACGCAGGGACTCCGGAGATCAAAGAGGAAGGAGGCCGTGTTTACCAAGTAGAGTCGCGCGGAGAGGACCGCGTGCTCCGCTTCGGTCAGGGCGATGTCGATTTCCGTCGGATCCAACCCGGGAATCGCGTGTGGAAGACCAACGACCCTGCGTTGGATAAGGATGTGCGCGCTACCTTCACCGGAGATAAGATTCGTTTCCAACGCGAGATCTTCGCCGAGGTGCATGGCGCGGCGGGCACCCCTTTGACGCTGCTCTTGGACGATCGCGAGGGACATACGGTCAAAGGGGCTTCAACCCTCCTCTTGGTTCCGGCGCAGAACCATCCCTTGAATGAGTCCTCTCTGGCGGAGCAAGTGGGGCGTCTTGGTGGAACTCCGTTCAAGTTAGGAGCCATGCGTTGTTTGCTGGAAGGCGAGGTGATGCTGCCGGTGAGTGAGCTCAATCGTTTGCGTCGGGAATTGGTGGCGGAGCTCGATGCTTTGCGCGCGAAACCCAAGCGCTGGACCCTCCGGGAGCGTGTGGCCGGCGAGTCTTCTCCCACGCGTGTCGCTGGGGCTGGGATTCGCCCCGTCACCGCCGAGCCGGAAGTGATTGTTACCTTGCGCGAACAGGCACAGCTGCAGGCGGCCTGGGAGGCCGGAGCGCGGACGATTTACTGCGAGTTTGAAAATCCCAAACACTATCGCGATGCCGTGGCTGAGTTTCGTACTCTCCAAGCGGAAAATGCGGACGGCTCCAGCATTTGGGTGGCACCGCCGCGAATCTTCAAGCCAGGTGAGGAGTGGATCCTCAAGCAGGTGCGCTCCTCCGAAGCCGATGGGTATTTGGTTCGCAACTACGATCACCTGGACTTCTTCGCTGGCGATCGCAAGCGAGGAGACTTTTCTCTTAATGTGGCCAATCCGTTGACGGCGGAGTATTACATTCGTCAGTACGGGTTGGAGCGGGTCACGGCGAGTTATGATCTTAACGTCATGCAGCTGGAGGCCCTTTTTCAGGGCGTGCCACCTGAATGGTTGGAGGTGACCCTGCATCAGCATATGCCGATGTTTCACATGGAGCATTGCGTGTTCTGTGCCTTCCTGAGTAGTGGGAAAGACTACCGTGATTGCGGACGACCCTGCGAAAAAAAGCGGGTTTCATTGCGCGATCGCGTGGGGGCGGAGCTTCCGCTCAAGGCAGATGCTGGCTGCCGCAACACCGTCTTCAACAACCGCGCCCAGACCGGAGCCGAGTATGCCGGACGTTTCCTTGATCTGGGTGCGCGAGCATTTCGCGTCGAGTTTGTGAATGAATCACCCGAAGAGGTAGGTCGCACTGTCCAGCGGTATCGACAGCTTTTGAAAGGCGAAATTTCTGGGGCTGAGCTTTGGCGTGAACTCAAACTTATCAACCAGCTCGGCGTGACGCGCGGGCAGATGGAGGCCGCTCCCCAAATCATTCGCCGCAAGGGGTGAGCGGAGCACAGTCTTGGTTACTTGTGGCGGCCGTGGCGGAAAATATCCCAAACCACGTATAAGCCGAGCAAAGCTGACAGCAGATAACCAATCATCCCGAGCGCAGGGTAACCGAAAAGGGTGGGGGTGACTCGTGTGGTGATGATCAGCGAAGAACCCACAATCAGTGATCCGACGATGACCCCGAGGGTGATTCGATTAGCGGCAGTCTTAAGGGCATCATCAAGATCCTCCAGCCCTTGGTGCTGGAACTTGATCGTGAGGTCGTCGCGTTCAAGTCGGCGGACAATTCGGCGCAGTTCGCCGGGAAGCTCCTTAATCCCCATGAACGAGGAGCGAAGCACATCCCGGGCATCGCGCCACAGCGTCTTAGGACGCATGCGATTGCGCTGCAATTCGCGAAGAACGGGACGGGCGTGCGTGCGCAGATCGAAGGTCGGATCGAGTCGGCGGCCGACCTCTTCGATGGACAAGACTGCTTTGGCCATCAGCGAGTAATCGCGGGTGATATTGATGCCATTACGCCCTAGAATGTGAATCAGCTTGAGCAGCGCGCGCCCGGTTTGCTCGCGGCCAATTTGAGGATTGAAGTCCTCGCGGAGGGCGAGCGTGACGTCTCGTTCCATTCCACGAAGATCGAGTCCCCCGGGAGGCGACCCGAGTTCAGCAGCGATTTCTACGATCCGTTCTGCGTCCTGCTCGACCGCAGCGACCAGGAGATCGGCCAGAGCTAGTCTCAACCGATGCGTCAAATTTCCGGCCAATCCCCAATCGAGTAAGCAGAGCCTCCCATCCGGGAGTACCAGGACATTTCCAGCATGGGGATCGGCATGGAAGAATCCGGCGATCAAGACTTGGTGGAGGAGGGATTCGGCGCCGCGGGCTGCGAGGATTTTGGTGTCAGGTACGACTTGGGCAGCATCGTCGACACTTCGGCCGATCACCCGTTCGGTGACGAGAAGACGCTCGGAGCAGAACTCTCCGTGGACGGCCGGTGCGAAGACCCATTCCGGATGGGGGTTGATGGCGTTGAAATACTGTTGATTGCGTGCCTCGTTGAGGAAATCCAGCTCGCGCATGACGCCGGCGCGCAGCTCTGCCACGACGGAAGGTAGGTCAAACGGTGTGAGGCGACTGACCCGCTGATGCAGTTGACCCGCGAGCCAGCTGAGCAAATCGAAATCGGCGTGGACGACTTTTTCCAAGTCGGGACGTTGAATTTTAACCGCCACTTCCCTGCCGTCGTGCAATCGCGCAAAGTGGACTTGAGCGAGGGAGCCGGCTGCAGCGGCGTTTTCCTCGATCGTGGCGAAAACCAAAGCGGGCTCACATCCCAGTTCCTCGACCACGACTGTCTTGATCTCGGAGAAGGGTTGGCTTTGGACGGAACTTTGCAGCTTCCGCAGTTCCAGGATCAAGGCGTGCGGAATCAGATCCGGGCGCATGCTGAGCAATTGCCCCGCCTTGACAAAGGTCGGCCCTAGTTCTTCGGCCGCAAGGCGGATCCGCTCGTACGACGAACGTCGTGTGGTGGGCTGGGGAACAAAGCGTGCCCAAACCCCGCTGGGGAGCTCGATCTGATTGAGAAGGTCCGCGAAACCGTGTCGGGCGAGGACAGTGAAGATTTCCTTAGCCCGGACCGCGTTGGTGATGAAATCGAAAGGCTTCACGGTTCGCCGGCGCGGGTCGGCGTGGGCGTGACCTTGTTCTCGAGCACCAGCACTCGATTTTCCAGGGCCGCCAATCGAGCCGCGGCATCGGCCTCATTCCGGTCCAAAACCGATTTGAGCTTATTACTGAGCGTTTGGCTCATTTCCTCAAATTCGCGTCGGCCCTGTTCGGCGATTTTTTCCGCCATGATACGCGCGTCGCTCGTCGACAGTTTTCCTTGTCGTACGAATTCGTCCAATGCGGCTTCAGCTTTTTCTTTGGTGATCACCGCGGCACCGACACCTGCCAGGAGGGTTTTTTTTATGACGTCGATCATGGAGGGACTATAGATAAGGAGAGAATGAGGAGCAACGGGAAAGCCGTTTGTTCCCTTCAGAGGTTCGAAGCGCCGCTAGTCTGCGGGAGCGGGTTGGGGGACAGGCAACCCACCGGGCCGCGCAGCGTGCGGCGCGACGGCGCGCAGTCGTGCGGCCAAAACCACAGTCAGCGCGAAGCACACCACTGCGAGCACACCCACCCGGGGGTATCCCACGATTCGACCCGAAACACTCTGGGTGACCAGTTGGCCAGCGACAATGTTGGCCAGGGCNNCCCGCCGCGGTAGCGAGCTTCGACGGCATTGGTAACCATGGCCATCGCTGGCGAGAAACGGCCCGACATCATCACCATGAACACCGCCGTAGCAGCCATGGCAATCGAGACATGGACGCGAGGTAATTGCGTGATCACCAGGACCACCACTGAGGCACCGGCCGAGAGCCACATGAGCACATGGAGCTTATCGTATTTGTCGGAAAGACGTCCAATCCACGGAGTGGTCAGGAAGGTCACTNNAACGAGGACCGAGGTCATAAGAAACCCACGCCGATGAACAGGATGAGAGAGAATTTCCTTCATCTGCTGTACCGGCTTGGCGGCGCGATGGGCGGAACGGAGTGAAGGCAGATAACGCCAGGCCACTCCGAAAACGACGGTCGTCAGTCCTACTAAAAGGAAGAACGGCGCATGCCAGCTGAACGCGCTCGCTAAGGTCAGTCCCGTAGGCACTCCCAATACCGACGCCAACGGGAACGCGGTCATCACCACACCCATTCCTCGTCCGCGACGCTCTGGGGGGGTGACATCGCCCACCATCGCAGTGACTATGGATCCGGCTACGCCGCCGCAGGCACCTGCCGCCAAGCGAGCGCATAGCAGTGTCCAATAGCTTGGGGCCAAGGCACAGGCGAGTGTCGCCACCCCGAATCCGGCATAGAGGGTGAGGAGCGAGTGGCGCCGATCAAAGCGATCCAGGAAGAATCCGCCCAGGAATCCGGCGGAAGCGGCTGCAAAGCCGTACGACGCGACCAAGTGACTGAACTGCGACGTCGAGATTTGAAAAACCCGCATCAGATGAGACCCCAGGGGCATCATGATCATGAAGTCCATCACGTGGGTGAACTGGACTGCGGCCAAAATGCCGAGGAGGGCGCGTTCGTTGATGGGCGCCGAAGGCGTAGAAGTGGCCGTCATGCAGGAATCTCAAAAATCGCCGGTTTTTCCCGAAGTGCAAACGCGAGACGATCCCAACCGCTTTTTAGACGGGCGCTTTTTCAAATCCCTGTCGTAAGGCGCTGAGAAACTGCTCGGCACCGCGCGTTTGGTACCGCTGAAGATGGCGCAGGATCGCCACCTCGCGTTCCGGCTCACGACCGCTCAATCGCTTGTAGAGGATGCGACCACGATCTTCCTGAGATCGGCACACCTGAGGCAGGATAGAAATTCCTAAATTTTGAGACACCAAATTCTTAACGGTGGCGATTTGCGAGCAGCGGTGACCAATCTTCGGCTCAATATGGTGGTCCCCGCAGAATCGCTGGATCTGCATGGTGAGGCTGCTCGAATCGCCCAAAAGAATAAAGGTTTGCTCGGTGAGGTCGTTCGCAGTGACGGACTCAGCTCCGGCGAAGGGGTGTTGGGGATGGACTGCGAGTAGGAGCGGCTCCGTAAAGAGCGGTTCGACGGAAAGTCGTGGGTCCTTCACCGGAAGCGAAACCAGTGCAAGATCGAGATCTCCGTCCACGACTGACTTAACTAATTGGCTCCTAAAGTCTTCGCGCGTGTGGATGACAAGATGTGGAAACTGCGTTCGGCATCGGTCCACAAGTTGGGGCAATAGGTAGGGCGCCACCGTAGGAATGGCTCCGACCACAATCCGACGGCCTAAATCGGGGGCGTCGCTCAACTCGCGAGCGGCGTCATCGATCTCTTCGATGATTCGGCGCGCGCGTCCAAGGAAGGTGGCCCCCGCTTCCGTCAGCACGGCGCGACGGCCCAAACGGTGGAAAAGTTTATGACCTAACTCCTTTTCTAAGTTGATGATCTGTTGGCTGAGAGAGGGCTGGGCGACGCGATTTTTCTCAGCAGCGCGGGTGAAATTCTCAGTTTCGGCGACCGCTAAAAAATAACGAATCTGATGAATTTCCATAGTTAAGAACTATGATAAGAATAGCTAAACGCTATTTCAACTATTGTTTAGGTTACCGTATAGTAGGTCACGCACCCGATGGCGGGTGTCTTAACCTAAATCAGAAAGTAACCATGAAACCTACACGTCTTACGATTGGCTTGTTTGTCGGCTCACTCGCCGCGGTGTTTGCGCTGGCGATGTCCACGCAAGCGACCCCGTCCGGCGTTGCTTCGGTCCTCGGGTATGTCGGTGTTGCCGGCGTAGTCGCCATTGCTTTGGCTGACTATCGCTTCGCTGCTCGACGCTTAAACCTCAAGTAAACCACGAGAACCCTCGTTTTGGTTAACCCAATCTCGGGCCCGGAGAAATCCGGGCCTTTTTATTTATCGCCCAGGCACGGCACGGAACGCTGTGCCTTAGTCGTCTCGGCCTTTTCTCGGGGAGGGACGCGGTCTCTCGCGTCCGGGGATCGCGTGATGCACTCAGCGCCGGCTGGTCTACGCAAACGCGGTGCCTGCGAAAATAAACCCGGCCACGAGAGGCCGTGGGCCCTCCCTCCCGTGCCTTTCCATCAAGCGGTGATGTTCTAAAGCAGCCCCGAGACCGTGGCGTCCCAGAAGCCAGTCACTTTTTCTGACCTGCTGCCCACCCTCGGATGAAACCGATGCACTGGGCAATATCTGGAACAGAGTGATGCCAGTTGAATTCATATTCGACCGCGATGTTACCGGAGAAGTTTTGGCGGCGAAGTTCCGCTAGCACCCCTCCGATGTCGGCCACACCTGTTCCGAAAACCACATCATGGTTGTTCGGACCAAGGGCGGCGCGGTCTTTCATATGCAAGCTGATGACTCGGCCTTCGAGGGTTTTGAGCCCATCGATGGGCTTGATCCCTGACGTCAGCCAGTGCCCGATGTCGNNATTCCCACACGGATGTCGTACTCTTTGGCCAGCTTTTCTATCGTATCCAGGGCGTCGATCGACTCTGTGATGATGGCAGGCAGATCCATTTTTTTGGCGAAGTCAAAAATGCGCCTGGCCTTGGCTTCATCCTGAGGAATGGCGACGACGCCGTAGTTAAGGGCGCGGATACCTTTCTCTTTCAACTTGGCTTGCACAATCCCGATCATCTCGTCGGAGGACTCGTGGTTGAAGACGTC